>JBPCQW010000053.1:0-32840 GCA_050997715.1 Hassallia sp. | reverse complement strand
CAACCTCTTTTGGTCCAGTCCAACCTTTAGGAGTTCTCAGAATAATCATCGGAAAAGGCGATCGCTCAGTATTGCCATTGCTGCGAGCGTCTTCTTGAATCTCTTTGATTTCCCGAATTACTGTATCTAGCGTTGCCGCCATCAATTGATGTACAATTTCTGGGTCGGAACCTTCGACAAAGTAAGGCTTATAGCCGTAACCGACAAATAAACTTTCCAGTTCTTCATGGCTAATTCGTGCCAGCACTGTTGGGTTAGCAATTTTGTAACCATTCAGGTGTAAAATTGGCAGTACAGCACCATCACGCACCGGGTTGACAAACTTGTTCGAGTGCCAACTAGCTGCTAAAGGTCCGGTTTCCGCTTCACCATCACCAACAACGCAAGCAACAATCAAGTCAGGGTTATCGAAAGCTGCACCGTAAGCGTGAGATAAAGAATAGCCGAGTTCACCACCTTCGTTAATCGATCCCGGAGTTTCTGGTGCTACGTGGCTGGGAATACCCCCAGGAAAAGAAAACTGTTTAAAGAGTCTCTTCATCCCCTCGGCATCTTGCGATATGTTCGGGTAATATTCGCTGTAAGTGCCTTCGAGGTAAGTGTTAGCGACCAATCCAGGACCACCGTGACCTGGACCTGCAATATAAATTGTGTTCAGGTCATTCTTTTTTATGACCCGATTCAGGTGAGCGTAAATAAAGTTAAGACCCGGAGTCGTCCCCCAATGACCGAGAAGTCTGGGTTTAACATGTTCCAACTTCAGCGGTTCTTTGAGTAGGGGATTGTCTAGTAAATAGATTTGTCCAACTGAAAGATAGTTAGCTGCAAGCCAATAAGCGTTGATTTTACGCAGTTCTTCATCAGTTAAAGGCTTTGATTGGGTCGGGGTTGCTAATATCATACCGAACTCCATTACTTTCATGATTTTGACAACTTACAAGTATGCAAGTTTAGTTAACTTGAAAATGATGGTCATCTTACTTATGACCAGTCTTTTCGATATTTACCTGACAAAATTGGCAGTTATGGCTGTTACAGCTAGTCGGTTATTTAGTCGAATCTCAAAGAAACATCCCGCAAATCAAGATTATGACCTTTATTAGAGGTTATCAAACAAGATAACAAGTTGGATATTATTTTTATTCAATTTTATTTAATAGTTAAAAGTTAAATGTTGTTTAATATATGTGTAAGAATTAATTATGTTAATTAAAAATCTCTCTTTTGGTAGAGATTTATTATTTTATCTAATTTATATCAAAACAAAAAAAATTAAGTAGAGACGTTCCAGCGGAACGTCTCTACTCGTAGTGGGCACGAAGAGTGCCCAAATTAAGCGATAAATCGCTTACTACGAGCTATAAAAAAAGCTAATTTTGCGTGCGATCGCTTGCCATTTAATGTATCTCAAAACACATAACTCCAGATACATTTAGCAAAAATTAATTTTACATAGAGTTAGTTGTATTACTATTCACAAAGCGAACTATAAACTTCACAACGACAATGACCTATTTAGAAGCAGCAGCGCAATTCTACAGCGAAGTCGCGCAAACACCCCAAGTTGGACTTTGTTGTGTCCAAAGTTCATCCTTGCAGTTGCCAGGATTGCATATTCCCTTGCAAATGCAGGAAATGAACTATGGTTGCGGTACCACCGTTCACGCAGCTGAACTAGTAAACCAACCTACAGTTTTGTATGTCGGTGTTGGTGGTGGGTTAGAAGCGTTGCAATTTGCTTATTTTTCTCGTTGTAAAAGTGCTGTAATTGCAGTCGATCCGGTTGCAGCGATGCGTGAAGCTGCTACACGCAATTTGGAAATTGCCGCAAAAGAAAATTCTTGGTTTGATACCAGCTTTGTAGAAATTCGTGAAGGGGATGCTTTCAACTTACCAGTTGATGATGCTTCTGTCGATGTAGTCGCGCAAAATTGCCTATTTAATATCTTTGAACCAGAAGATTTAACTCGTGCTTTAAAAGAAGCATATCGAGTATTAAAACCAGGTGGACGTTTGCAGATGAGTGACCCGATCGCTACTTCTCCAATTCCGCTTCATTTACAACAAGATGAGCGGTTACGAGCGATGTGTTTATCAGGCGCACTCACTTATGAAGAGTATACTCAACGTATCATCCAAGCTGGTTTTGGTCAAGTGGAAATTCGTGCCCGTCGTCCTTATCGTCTTCTAGATTCTCAAACTTACAGTTTGCCAGATAATTTACTTTTAGAAAGTCTGGATTCTGTTTCTTTTAAAGTTGTTATTCCCGAAGATGGTGCTTGCATTTTTACAGGGAAAACAGCAATTTACGCGGGTGCAGAAGAGATTTTTGACGATTCAGCTGGACATATTCTTCAACGTGGAGTTCCAGCGGCAGTATGTGATAAAACAGCCGCGAAACTTGGCGGATTAATGCCAAAAGAGATAATCATCACTGACTCTACATGGTACTATGACGGCGGCGGCTGTTGTTAAAAAGTGATAAGAAATGGCTTAATTTTCGCCATGTTAATCAACTATTAGCCAATGCAAACCAAATCAACAAATACAACAGTAACTCCTTTCAAACAAAAACTTAGTTCTACCTTGACAAAAAAGGGAATTAGTGTATTACAAATTAACTTAGGTAAGCGCTGCAACCTCGCTTGTACGCACTGTCATGTGGAAGCGGGACCAAAACGCACAGAAGAACTTACCCCTGAAATTTGCGAACAGTTGATAGAGTTAATTCACAAATTTCCGGAAATTAAAATTGTTGACTTGACAGGTGGCGCCCCTGAGATGAATTATGGATTTAAGCCACTGGTAGAAGCCGCAAAAGCAACGGGTAAACAGGTAATTGTCCGGTCGAATTTGACAATTTTTTTTGAAAATGGATTTAATGATTTACCCGAATATTTTGCGAAACATCAAGTGAGAGTTGTTGCTTCTCTGCCTTGCTATTTAGCAGATAATGTTGATAAAATGCGTGGTCTTGGTGTTTTTGATGATTCGATTCGCGCTGTGCAATGGCTGAACAAAGTCGGCTATGGAAAAGAGGCAGATTTAATTTTGGATTTGGTGTATAATCCACAGTTACCTACAAACGAAGAATTCTCCTTAACTCCCGAACAGACTAAGCTAGAACAGAATTACAAAACGTTCTTATATGAACATTTTGAAATTGTGTTTAACAATCTATTCACAATCACAAACATCCCTGTAGGTCGAACTAAGATGCATTTAGAGCGGAAGAAACTTTACGCACCCTATTTGCAGTTTTTAGAGTCGCATTTTAATGGTAGTACAATTGAAAATTTGATGTGTCGTGATGAACTTTCAATTGACTATTTGGGTAATGTGTATGATTGTGACTTTAACCAAATGATGAATTTACCTGCAAAAACTCGCAATGGGGAAACCTTGACAGTTGCTAAGTTGCTAGAAGCTGGCAGTTTAAACTTGATTGATGAAGTACAAACTGCTGCTTATTGTTATGGTTGTACCGCTGGATGTGGTTCGAGTTGTGGTGGTGCTTTGGTATAAACAAGTCGGGTGTGTTACGGCTCGATAGGTATTTAGGGTTGTTTCCAATATATTTTGAGCCGTAACGCACCATTTATATCGAAGGTAAAAATTTGTTATTATATATTTACCCTGCTACTTGGGAAGTCTCAAGTTACACTTGGGATACGCCCAAACGCAATCTATTTAGATATGTAACGGGCATAGGAAGAGCGGGATTAAATTAAGTTTTCTGGGTAGATTTTGGGAGGTTCAAAAATCAGATGACAGCACCTCAACCAACAGTCTTTACTAACTCTCATCTTTACGACCAAGATTTTTATGTTTGGATAGAGACGACTGCTAAACAATTAAAAGAAGGTAGATTTTCTGAGGTTGATTTAGAAAATCTTATCGAAGAGATTGAATGCATGGGGAGAAGTGAAAAAAAGGCAATAAAAAGTAATTTAATGGTTGTCTTAATCCATTTATTAAAATATAAATATCAGTCAGAAAAGCGTTCTAATAGTTGGAAAGGAAGTATTAGAGAACATCGCCGGAGGATCAGAGACGCTTTTGTAGATAGTCCTAGTTTAAAACCATATTTTCAGGAAGTTTTGCTACAGTCTTATCCAGATGCAATAAAGCAAGCCAGTGATGAAACTGGTTTATCCCTTGATACTTTTCCCGTAGACTCTCCGTTTACTGCGGATGAATGTTTAGATGAAGATTTTTTACCGGATTAGAAAGTAGAGCGCGATCGCACAAACCATTCTTTGTAAAGCAGGTGGATGGACTCCTCCAGCAGTGCTATTCGGCGAATGTGTCACTGTACATCAGGTAGGGAAAAGCGCTCTTTTTTTGCGCTCTCTGCTAACTGGAGTTTAGACTAAACCACGCGATCGCTCTCGGTTTGTACATCAATGTTTTAAGTATTGATACAGAAGTATTCAAGAAATGTTTGTATCCAATTCTGAAAGTAATTTTCATTGGAGTACCGATAAAAATAGTCCTACCCGGTTTTATTTTGGCTTCATTATCTCCCGGTATTGCACCAATTGCCTATTTATCTGCAACTGTGATTGCTCAAATAGACCCAATTGCAGCGTCTAAATCGCTGAACAACAACAATATAAGTAAAAAGTCTGAAACTATTCTCAGGGCTTGGTCTAGCTTTGATGATCCAATTACTGTATTATTTGCTTTTTATATTTTTCTACCTTTGGTAGTCTCTAGCAAATTGAACTTTAACCAATATTTGCTGCATATTGCTACAGAAATTATTATTTGCTTTTTAGTTTATCATCTCTTCAAGATATATAAAATAAAAAGCAATGGGCTAGATGAAAATATCAAAATAGGTATTGAAATAACTGCTTTAACAGGAATTATTAGTTATAGCATTTTATCTGGCTCATTTGTTTTACCTGCATTTGTGGGAATTTTTCTCAGACCCTTAGCATCAGAAAAATTTGAAGCTGTTGCCAAAACGAGCAAGTAAAGGATAACAACGATCAAGCGATCGCCAAACAAAATAAACAACAGCAAGTATCGAATCAAGCAAAAAATTACGACCGCAATTAAAAACAAGAAATACCATTTTTACTCTATTGCCAGAAGTTAAACTTACTTCTGGGCAAAGGTTTTCTTGCACGCTCCAAAGTTACCATAAGAGCGTGCATGTAGCTTGCCGAGGAAAAAATTGTGAAAGCAGTCTTAATGACAGCACCTGGTAATCCTGAAGTTCTGCAAATGCAGGAAATCCCCAACCCTGGCATCCCAGGAGAAACGGAAATTCTGGTACGCTTGGTAGCAGCTGGGGTTAACCCGATTGATACAAAACTTCGCAAACGCGGCACTTTTTACCCAGATAATATGCCTGCCATTTTAGGATGTGATGGTGCAGGTGTGGTTGAAGCTGTGGGTGCGGCAGTTGAGCGTTTTCGCGTAGGTGATGAGGTATATTTTTGCAATGGGGGTTTGGGCGCACATGAAGGTAATTATGCAGAATATACTGTTATCGATGAGCGATTTGTTGCCCGTAAACCTGCTTCGGCAACCTTTGTAGAAGCTGCTGCTGCACCTTTGGTGTTAATCACTGCCTGGGAAGCGTTGTATGAACGAGGACGACTGCAACCTGGGGAAAAAGTTTTAATTCATGCGGGTGCTGGTGGTGTTGGTCATGTAGCAATTCAACTAGCGAAACTCAAAGGTGCTGATGTCTGCACAACTGTGAGTTCCCAAGAAAAGGCTAATTTTGTCAAACAACTAGGTGCTGACGAAGTAATTTTTTACAAACACACCGACTTTGTGCAAGCTGCTTTAAATTGGACAAATGGCAAAGGTGTAGATATAGCTTTTGATACCGTGGGTGGAGAAACTTTTCCCAAAACCTTTCCCGCAGTGCGTGTATATGGCGATATTGTGACGATTTTGGAACCTGATGCCAATACGATTTGGAAAGCTGCGCGACTGCGTAATCTCCGCATTGGTTTTGAATTAATGTTGACACCAATGTTGCAAGGCATAGTGGAAGCACAAAAGCATCACGCAGACATTTTAGAACAGTGTGCCACTTGGATTGATGAGGGCAAGTTGAAAATTCATGTTAGTCAAACTTTTCCTTTAGAAAAAGCGGATCTAGCTCATCAATTACTGGAAAGTGGGTCTGTGACAGGTAAAATTGTTCTGCTGATTAGTGATGAATGATAAACAGTCGGTTTGGATAAATTAAAAGAGGGGGAAAGGGAAAAGAAAAAAAGGGCAAAGGGGAAGAGTATCTTCACTCACTTCTCGACTGATTTTAAATAACTCCATCCCTTTTCCCCTTTAAAAGTGATTTCTGATTTTACCTGACTAAACTTTTGCTTCCAAAGACTTAAGCAATTCGGTATTGACACCTGACTCACGAATTAAAGAAATTTTGCCTGTTCTGGCTATTTCTTTTAAACCAAATTTTTGCAACACTTGCACGATCGCTACCATTTTACCTGGATCGCCGACAACTTCCAAAGTTAGGGAATCTTCTGCCACATCTACGACTCGTGAGCGAAAAATCTGAGATAATTCGATAATTTCTCCCCGGTTGTTGCTATTTGCGTTTACCTTCAGCAACATCAATTCTCGCTCTACACAAGGAGTCTCAGTAATATCCTGCACTTTGAGGACATTCACTAACTTGTATAGTTGCTTGGTGAGTTGCTCAATTACGCGATCGTCACCTGGTACAACCATTGTAATCCGTGAGACTCCTCCCTGCTCGGCAGGACCTACGGCAAGGCTTTCAATATTAAAACCGCGACGGGCAAATAAACTAGAAATTCGGGAAAGAACTCCCGCTTCATCTTCTACAAGAACAGAAAGAGTGTGTTTCATCTTCGCGGCTGTTTTGGCTAGGGCGACATTTTTCTAACGCAGACATTATCTTCTATCTACGTTATACGTAACTTCTAAATTTTTAGTCTAACCTTTCATCATATACCAAGTGCATATATTTTTTACAGTTATTTTTGGGAAGTTGTCCAAAAATCATACCGCGAACTAGATTATTCTATTTTCATAGGTAGATGTCGATTTAATATGACAGCTTTTATACTTAACATGTCATAAATTTTTAACAGGAGAAAAGCGTTTATGGGTTGGTTAAAAAGACTTTTTGGCATGGAAAAACCCCAAAATGCACAAGTAAATCCTGAGCCGCAGCCAGTACCACAAGCTGTTACTACTGCTGCTCCTACTGCTACTCAATCTATTCCCCCAGAGCGCGTCGGGTTGAGTGGAGAGTACGATCAGAGTGGTTTGGCAAAGCGGGTTGCTTTAGCGTTCGATCAAGATGACCAACTGGATGATGTTGATACACTCTGGGTTGCTCAAACTAGCGGAACTGTAGTTTTAAAAGGCAAAGTTCCCAGCCAAGATATTTTAAACAAGATGGTTTCTGTAGCGCAATCGGTTAGTGGTGCTACTGGTGTTGATACTACTCAAGTAACAATTGGTTGAGAACTCGTAGAAATCGCTTTAGTCCTCAGGGTATGAGAGGACTAAAGCTTTGGCTACATATCTCAATCCAATCTAAAATAGCTTGGTTTACTCGCTCTGGACATTCGTCATGGGGACAATGACCTACATCTTCTAGGTTTAGCAGTTGCAATTTATCGTTGTACTGAGTGAATCGATTTGCAAGTACTGGGGGAACAAATCGGTCTTTTTGTCCCCAAATTAAGAGCATGGGAATTGTTAAGGTTGGTAATACTGTCTTGAGATTAGGACTAAAATTAACACCGATCGCTGCTTTAAATAAAGCACTAAAAGCACGCGCAGAACCCCGGTCTTGCGGCGGACCTGCTAAAATTTCTATTAATTCATCGGTGATCGCTTCTGGGTTCGCATAAGCTATACTTGCCCAACGACGCAAAATACCCGGCTGCCGCACAAAGTGAAATATCGGTTTGAGGATTAACGGGGAAGCGACAAGGTTTTTGATTGCCATGACTATCGGTCTGAGGAAAACCGGGATCGCTTCTTGCTCTAATGATGGATCGGGTAAACTCATCATGACGATTCCTTGCACCATTTCCGGATGAGCGGCAGCGATCGCTAACGAAATCAGCGAACCATTGGAATTACCGATTAATACCACTGGTTGGCGGATAAATGCTCTCCAAAAGTCGTATACTTGCTCTGCCCAAAGTTCGATGCTGTAATTCACAGGGGCTTTTTCGGAAGCGCCAAAACCAAGCATATCTAGAGCATATACTGTGTGGCGATCGCCTAACACTTCTAAATTGTGTCGCCAATGACCAATTGAAGCGCCAAAACCATGCAGCAAAATTAAAGGTGTGCGTGAGTCGTTATTTTCGGTAGGGCGAATATACGTGTAGCGGATTTGCCTACCCCGCCAAATCCAGTCTCTTTGATTACCAACTCTTTGCTGCCAGTGTACCTGAGTGGTCACACTTACCTCCAATTTATCAGCTTATTTCCATTTTAAGGCGATCGCCACTTGTTAATGCTTTTTATAGATTGTTACTCTTGTCTAGCCATAAAAGCCAATCTAGATAGATGTAAACTTATTAGTCGCTATCAGTCATAAGTACCATTTAAAATTTTTAGTATTAAATTTTACTATATTTATGGCTAAATATGTTTTATATGTCATATTTATATTCGGAAAATATACTGACAAATAACAATATAAATTAATTGACAAAAATGTTACAATAGTTAAAGTTTATAACTGTTGTGTAATTTAGATTAACTATTGGACAGAAATTCTCTCACAGTGAGTAGAATGACATATACCACAACCAATAAACTACTTTATGGATTAGCTACCATAGAACTATAGCAAAATTTTTCAGTTTCAGTCCTCAAGAAGCGCGCGAAGCGCTTATTGCTTGTTGAGGCATACAACTAAACCAAGTCCAATTCTAAACAAACAGCCCCCAAAAATCATACATGACGCCTGTGATTGAGAAAAAAAGAACTCGCGATCTGCCCCAAATTAACGAACGAATTCGCTTCCCGAAAATTCGGGTCATTGATACTGATGGCGCCCAACTAGGAATTATCACCCCTCAGGAAGCACTGCAACTAGCAGAAGAAAAAGAACTTGATCTGGTGCTACTCAGTGACAAGGCTGACCCGCCGGTTTGTCGGATTATGGACTATGGGAAATACAAATTTGAGCAGGAGAAGAAAGCGCGGGAAGCCCGGAAAAAGCAGCATACAGCTGACGTTAAAGAAGTGAAGATGCGCTACAAAATTGAAGAACATGACTACAATGTGCGTGTTAAGCAAGCAGAGCGGTTTTTGAAAGATGGTGATAAAGTCAAAGCCACTGTGATGTTCCGAGGTCGAGAAATTCAACACAGCGACTTAGCAGAAACTTTGCTTAAGCGAATGGCAACCGACTTAGAGCCATTTGGTGAGGTACAGCAAATGCCCAAAAAAGAAGGGCGAAACATGATGATGCTCATATCGCCTAAGAAATAACGATCCGATTGTTTTAGAGAATACTTTTTCTCTAAAACATAAATAAAATCGACTTAATCGACTTATAGGTCGTTTAAATAAATTAACAAACGATAGTCCTGAACGCTGAGTGGGAAAGATAATACTCAGTTGCTCAGGACTTTTGCCATTTTTGGGTACTGGGGACAAGGGGACAGGGGGACAGGGGGACAAGGGGACAAGGAGAATAATTCTTCTTTCCCCCGATCTCCTTGTCTCCCCCATCCTCCCCACTCCCTAATCAGCGGTGACTACATCAGAAAATACAACTTGCATGGAACTAAAAAATTTTTCTTTTATTGCGAAAAACGAAGGTGTTCTTAAGCGATTGCTGAAGTGGGTGAATCTCCGACCGGAGGAGAGCGATCGCACATTTTTAATGTTTGCTTTTTATACAATCACATCTATAGGATTACGCTGGTCTGAGGATAGTGCGGTAGCGCTTTTTTTAGATCAATATGGAGCCAAGTCACTGCCTTGGATTTATATTGCCAGTGTAGCGCTTGGTTCTGTACTGGTTTTTTTTTATTCTTGGCTGCAAAAGATTTTTCCCTTGCGTTTGGTAATTGTGGCGATCGCACCTTTTATGTTCGTGCCACTGATTTTACTACCTTTTGGTTTACAAGTTTCACCGTTTCAGATTATTAGCATATTTCTACTGCGACTGTGGGTAGATGCCTTTTACATTATTAACGACCTCAATACCTCAATTGCTGCCAATCAACTATTTAATATTCGCGAAATTAAGCGCACCTACCCACTAATCAGCAGTGGTATTTTAGTCGCTGATGTCCTCAGTGGTTTTAGTTTACCTTTACTGCTGCTATTTGTTGGGCTGCATAACGTCATCGTTCCCTTCGCTGCTAGCTTCATCGTTTTAGGAACTCTAATTCTTTGGTATCTTACTCACAACTATCGTCAAGCTTTTCCCAATACACCCCAACGACTGATTCCTACAGCATCACGTTCTACAAGAAGCCGTCTCACAGGTCCTTTGAAGCGCTATGCACTGCTATTGTTCGCGTTTTTTGCCTTGCTGCAAGTGATGGGGGTTTTAATCGATTTTCAGTATCTTACCCAACTGAAGTTAAATTATAACGACAAACAAATCGCCAGCTTTCTGGGGATATTTGGTGGAATTACCGGACTGTGCGAGTTAACTATGCAGTGGTTTATCTCCAGCCGATTGCTTGAACGTTCTGGGGTGTTTGTTGCTGTTGCCACCCTACCAGCAAGCGTCATAGTTTTGATACCAATAATTATCCCGATACTCGGTTTATTTGTGGTGATACAAGGGCAAAACTTTTTCTGGGGTTTAGTGATTATCAAGTTTCTAGACGAACTGCTGCGCTATACCTTTGTCGCTAGTAGCGGACCACTGTTGTTTCAACCAATACCCGCGAAAATTCGCTCTCGTGTGCAAGCATTTTCCGGTGGGGTTGCGGAAGCCTTTGGTGGTGGGATGGCAGGTGTAGTGATTTTAATTACTTTATGGTTGTGTACGCGGTTTTTGCCGATGACGGGACACGATTTAATATTATTGCTCTTAACAGCGATCGCTGGTGTGATTTGTCTCGGTGTAATTTGGTTACTGCAAAAAGGCTATGTTGAACTGTTAGTCTCAAGTGCAGAACAAGGTCAAATCAGTGCTTCAAATATAGATTTGCCATTATTCAAGCAGGTAGTAGTAAAAACTTTAGCAGAAAGAAGCACAGAGGCAGATAAACGCTCTTGCATTGAACTTTTATCTCAATTTGACCCCCAAGGCGCCGCAGAAGTTTTAGCATCCATGTTAGTCAAGCTATCCCCGGATTTACAAAAGTCCAGTTTGGAAGTGATGCTTGCAGCAGGTGCAAATGCAGTTTATTTACCTGAAGTCCGCACTTTATTAGCACAGCAAGAAAATCTTACCCCAGAAGTTTTTGCTCTGAGCTTACGCTACATTTGGCTGGCTGAACAACATCCAGATTTAGGGAAATTAGAAGAGTATTTGCACCCGCGAGAAAATTCACTGATTCGAGGTACTGCCGCTGCCTTGCTATTACGTCAAGGAACACCAATGCAAAAAGTAGCAGCAATGCATACTCTGCGAAAAATGCTGACTCATAAACTTGAACTTGAACGGATGAATGGAGTCAAAGTATTAAGAGAAGCTGTTTATTTACAAGCGCTGCGAATTCACATCCCTAATTTATTGCAAGATGACTCCTTACGGGTGCGTCGTGCTGTATTAGAAATGATTGTCGCAAATCAATTAGAGGAATATTATTCAGCGTTATTAGCAGGACTTTGCTATAAATCAACTCGCAATACAGCAATGCTTGCTTTAGTGAAACTGGAAAATGAAGCTTTACCGATGTTGTTGAGCTTTGCTACTAATATTTATAAACCGGATGTGGTGCGAATGTACGCTTGGCGCACAATTGGTCAAATTCCCACCTTTGAAGCAATGGACATTTTATGGCAGCAATTAGAAATATTTCGCGGTACAAGTAGAGATCATATCCTTAGCACTTTACTTAAAAGGCATAAAAAAGAAGAAATTGTTAGTTTAGTGGATGCGTTACATCAAAGGAAAGTTGAAAGGTTAATTGAGCAAGAATTACGCTTTTTAGGTGAAGTTTACGCTGCTTATATAGATTTTACAACTCAAGGCGAAGTCTACGCCGCTTATCTAGATTTTAAAATAAAAAATACTCTGGAAAAATCTCAAAAAAATCAAAGAATAATTACTATATTATCGTTGGTAGAACGCGCACTTTTAGAATTAGAATTGGAGGTGAAAGAGCGGTTGTTGATGTTGCTGAAACTGCTTTACTCCCAAGATAATGTTCAGGCAGCGGCGTTTAATCTTCGGTCTGAATCAACGGTAAACTTAGCACGGGGGTTAGAAATTTTAGAGCATACAGTCAATTTGCCGAGTAAATCTGTGTTAGTGAATATTTTTGATCGGCGATCGCTTGAAGAAAAATTACAGCATTTGGTGTCTAAGGGAATGGCTGAATATCAACAAATGGTATTAAGCGATCGCACTCGCAGATTGATAAGTCTGGAAAATTCACTTTCCGATTGGTGCTTGGCTTGCTGTTTTCATTTTGCCCAAGTTGCTTGTATCCGACTGACAATACCCGAAATTATGGCAACTTTGCGTCATCCTACCGGATTTGTCCGAGAAGCAGTGATCGCATATTTAAGTGTTGTTTCACCCCGCGTCCTTGTAGAACTTTTACCCCAGTTAAAAAACGATCCACACCCTCTTGTAATCGCTCAAGTTAAAAAGTTGATGGTTGACTGTTAAACACACTCGCGGTTTTCTCTACTTCCAAGCCAACCAACGTAGGAGAGCTTCAAATCAATCTTGGCAAGTAGTTTCGAGAGCGATGGCAATCAATGATATTAACAATGCAAATGTTGCATTCAGCGTATTCGACGGTGATATCAAGAGTGGGAGTTCGCTGTGCGATAACATTGTATATTCAGATGCGATCGCTCGATTTAACCTGTTTAAATCACCCATGATATATGTTCCGGGTGATAACGAATGGACTGATTGCCACCGTACAAACAATGGTGGATATAACAGTCTGGAGCGTCTGAATTACATTCGCACCACAATGTTTAATAGTCCTCTTAGCTTTGGTCAACGGAGCATAGAGCTGGAACATCAAGGGACATTGGGTGGTACTTACTCGGAGAATACACGCTGGATGTACGGTAAGGTACTGTTCGTTGGACTCAATGTACCTGGTAGTAATAATAACAAGGTTAACAGTGATGCTCAATGTACTAATCTGAGCGCTCGTACTCTAGCCGATTGCAGTGCCAATAACGCGGAATATGCAGAGCGTGATGCTGCTAATATCGCCTATTTGCAAGAGTCTTTCAATGAGGCTAAGGAAAGGGGTGCTGTTGGGGTGATGGTGATTATCCAAGCCGACCCAGGTTTTGATATCCCTGAAACCGAGTCAGTTGATGAACGTGTCGTGAATGGGGCACCTGGTGGTTCTGCCGATGGTTATACAGCTTTCTTAGATGCCATTGTGACTGAAACTCGTGCATTCAAAGGGCAAGTTGTGCTGGTTCATGGAGATACCCATGTCTTCAAAGTGGATAAGCCGCTAATTCGTCAGGACAACCTGCTCAACAACTTCACTCGTGTTGAAACCTTTGGAAATCCCAACATTCATTGGGTCAGAGTTTCGGTCAATCCCCGCAGTCAAAATGTATTCACCTTTGAACCGATGATTGTACCGGGCAACTAAGCAACCTTCACCCCAGACAAGTAGGCTTAGGGTGCATCTAGCGGTTGGGGAGGGCAAAGTAGAACCAAGGAAAATGGTAGGGGTGCTATGTGCGTGTTGAATAGCGATCGCCTGAATCGAAGTAATTGATATAGTAGGGAGTTGTGATGAAACCCGCAACTTAGGTTATTACAACTATCAACTATCCACTAACATTTATGCTAACTAGCGTTGACCGTTTATTATTTGTTCGACAAGTCCCAATTTTTGAGAAATTACGGGATGATTTTATCGTTCGACTGGCTTCGGTGATGGATGAACTGTCGTTTCCTGCTAATTATGCCATTTTTAAACAGGGAGAAGAAGGGCGATCGCTTTATATTGTTGTTTCCGGTAAAGTCAAAGTTCATATCGGTGATAAACTTCTAGCTGAAGTTCATAAGGGAAAATACTTTGGCGAAATGGCAGTATTTGATACCGAACCTCGTTCCGCTTCCGCAACCACTTTAGAACCTTGTGAATGTTTAGAACTAACTCAAGAACAGCTATACGACGCCATAGAAGAAACTCCAGAAATAGCTGTAAACATCATTCGTCAACTATCTTCACGCATTCGAGAACTCAACCAACAAATTAACGCGATCGCCTTAAAAAATTAGCGTTTTCACGGATTTTTTTTCCAAAAAAATTGGCGATCGCCAATTCATCCGCTAAAATCGAAGTCTTCCCTGTGTTATCAACTGAAACCCACCTGCTAACGCAGCAAAGGCAATGAAAAAGTTCCATAGGCTGGTTGGTTTTAAAATAATCCCACCACTCAAAAAGACTAAAACAGCACCGACACCAAGTAAAATCCACCCCATATTGCCGGTTTCTCTGGAGAAAAATAGCAGACTTATAATTCCACCCATAATTGCTATAACTGAAGCTCCAGCCGGAATGTCTCGCCAGAAATAGGGAGAGTAATGAGTGGTAAAGATAATGTTTTGTCCCAAAAAGTAAATGCCAAGGACGAGTAGTGCAATTCCTAAAAGTCTGCTCATGTTTTTTATTTCAGGTATTTATAATTATCAAAAATTACCCCAACTTTAATTGATGAACTAGAGAGGGGTTATAACATTTCCGATTTGGAAACGAGTTATTAACAGATTGATAATATTACACCTATATCATGGCAGTATAATCCGTCATCTGTCCATTGTTTTTTTTGTTATGTGAAATTCGACCTTTTTCAGTCTTTATATTTTATTGTTCCCCTTTTCTTAGGTTATATTCCATAGAGAAAACAATTTTTGAGAAACCGTTGTGGAATCTCTGGACACGCTCCCCAGTGCATATGAATATAAGAAGCGTAAAGATTCATAGGTAAACTCCATCCTTCATCACCTGTTGCTTCCTCAGAATCGCAACGATAAGTTTGAAACGCTGGTAAATTCGGTTCTGGTATTAAGCGGGAACGATGAAACTCATGTCCGTAAATCGTTACACCTGCATCCACTAAGAGATTATCTTGCAAAGCAACTGCACGACGATACCCTAAAGTTAAACCTCCACCCATCACAGATGTTGTTGGCAAAACTCCCACCATCGACCAAGATTTACCCTCAAAATCAATAATTTCCTCACACAAATACATCAATCCCCCACATTCAGCGATTGTAGGTATTCCGGCAAGAATTGCACATTTTACTGCTTCACGAGCAAGCGTATTTTCCGCAAGTTGTTGAGCAAAAACTTCTGGAAATCCCCCACCAAAATACATACCTTGCACGTTTTTGGGTAGAGCATCTTCTAGAGGACTCCAGAAAATTAGTTCTGCACCTAGTTTTTGCAACAAGTCAAGATTATCTTGATAGTAAAAATTAAAAGCGCGATCGCGTGCAACAGCGACTCTGATTTTGGATTTTGGATTTTGGATTTTGGATTGAGAAAAATCCCCCTTGTCCCCTTGTCCCCCTGTCTCCTTGTCTCCTTGTCTCCTTGTCTCCTTGTCTCCCTCTCCCCCTGTCCCTAAAAGCGGTAACAAGCGATCCCAGTCAAAGCAAGTATCGCCCAAATCGGCAAGTCGTTCGATAACTGCATCAAGTTGAGGAAGTTCTGCTGTGGGAACTAAACCCAAATGGCGATCGGGAATGGTAATGTTATCTTCACGTCGCAAAACACCGATAATTGGTAATTGTAGGGGTTCTAGGGAATCTTTGAGGAGAGATAAATGGCGATCGCTTCCCACCCGATTTAGTACCACCCCAGCAATTTTAATTCTCGGATCAAAAGAGCAATAACCGTAAGCGATCGCTGCTACAGAACCAGACAATCGACTACAATCAATCACCAATACTACAGGTAAATCCAACAGTCGCGCAACATGAGCCGTACTAGCGATTGGGGACTGGGGACTGGGGATTGGGGATTGGGAAGAAACTTGCTTAGTTCCTTTAATTCCATCAAACAACCCCATTACCCCTTCTACAAGGGCAAAATCTACTTCTTGGATGTGACGCGCAAAACATTCCTGAACGTAAGCTTCCGAAGTCAGCACAGGGTCTAAATTCCGACAAGCGCGATTAGTTACGTGCTGATGAAACATTGGGTCAATATAATCTGGACCCACCTTGAAAGATTGGACAATTTCACCACGACGGCATAAAGATGCTAAAAGGGTGAGCGTGACAGTTGTCTTACCCACCCCACTACGTTCACCGGCAATAACTAAAGGCATAAAAAAGTTAGGAGTTAAAAGTTAGGAGTTAGGAGTTACGAACTTTAACTCATAACTCATAACTCATAACTTATAATCTGAGAAACTTACCTATCACCGCAAGGCTTTCTTCAAAAAGTGCTTCATGACCCCAGCGTTGCACTTGCTGACTGAGCAAAACTTCCGCTTTTTGTTCAGAAAGTGAAGTCACATGTTGAAATAAACCAGAAGATTGGGCGCCACCTTGGGTTTCCATCCGCATACAGCCACCAGTTTCCGAACAGATAAGTGTACCGCAGTCAGCTTGGGGATTGGTCGAACTCAAGCGCAAAGCAATCAAGTCACCGATAATTTCTCCTCCATCAGCCACCGGGACACCAGCTAACTCAGCTTGTACTTGGCGTTGGTCTTGTGCAAGAAAGCTAATTTTAGTAATTTGGTAGTCTCCGCTTTCTTTTTCATAAGAAACTGGACTCCATTCCAAGCGACTTGCAAGCCACCCTAAAAACATTAACGCTTGTGCGGGATTACCTTTTTCGTAATCAATCGTTACTCGGTCAATTTCCTTCAAAGAAGCGCGACGCTGAGGGGGATCGTAAGCTTCAGCGGTTAACTCTTGCCATGCTGAGAGACGACGCCAGTTTAAGTCAGCTAAAGGCACGCCAATTTCTACCAACTCTTGCAAACTGAGCAAATCGCTTTCTGGATGGTTGAATTCACAAGAATCGACGATAACATTATTACAGACTGCACTTAGTCGCTTAAATAAAGCATTGTTAGGATCTGGGGTAGCCTTCCACCAGAGAAACTTTGGCAAGCCACCAATCAACAATGCCGGAATCATCCCACCGATTCGTTCCAAAGCGGCAGCAGTGCCAGTAAGGGTGATGTATTCGCAGCAGATAAGTGTACTTGACGACTGCTTTTGAATCGGGCAATAAGCAGAAACTTGAGCTTTTACGCCTTCATCTTCGCCAGCTATTGGAGACAGGGCAATAATGCGGCAAGGGTTGCGGAGAGCGATTTCATCGGCAATTCTGGGACTTTTCGCATCTAAGGTATAGGATGCACTATTACCATTGTCAGTAGCCCCGTTGCTGTGACGTTTGGCAACTTCTTCTCTGAGTCGGGCAAGGATTTCCGGAGTTGTCTTGCCGGTTCGGTCTAATCCAAAAGCTTTTTGCGCTTCTCGTAGTGCGGCGATCGTTTGGGGTCCTAAAATCCCATCAATCGGACCGTTGTAAAATCCGGAAGCAGTCAACAAATACTGGGTTTCTTCCGGTTCGTACACCACCAAAGAAAATGTTGTGGCACGAGTAGCCGCAGGAAGGGCACCGTTTTCATCACTGATACCGTAACTTTGCCAAATTTGACTAAGTTCCGCTTCAATGTCTGAAAGCGAAATATCCTTTGGAGCTTGAAGGGAATAAATAGTAGGAGCTTGGGAAACCATAATAAATGAAGTATGAAGTATTAAGGATTAAGGTTGAAGTATGAAGGATTAAGGATTAAGGTTGAAATATTTCAACCTTAATCCTTCATCCTTTTACAGTCTGCGCCAGCGACGACCATCTTGATTAATTAAGAATTCGGCTTCGCTTGGTTCCCAAGTACCAGCTTCGTACTTGGGAACCGATGCTGGATCTGCGGGTGCATCCCAAACGGAAAGGGCTGGTGTGACAACTTGCCAAGCGGCTTCTACTTCGTCGGCGCGTGTGAACAATGTTTGGTCGCCCATCATACAATCGAGAAATAGGCGATCGTAAGCATCGGAAGTTGCTTCGATGCCAAAGGAACCATAACTAAAGTCCATATCAACCGAACGAGTGCGGAAATCTGCCCCAGGCATCTTGACTTCAAAACGCAGGGAAATCCCTTCATTGGGCTGAATCCGCATCGTTAAAACGTTGGCGTTCATTTGTTGTGCGGCAGATTGAAACATCCTAGAAGGAACTTCCCGGAAGTGGATGGAAATTTCACTAACTTTTTTCGGCATCCGCTTACCTGTACGCAGGTAGAAAGGAACCCCTTGCCAGCGCCAGTTATCAACCAAAAATTTCATTGCCACGTAAGTAGGTGTTGTGGATTTGGGAGCAACTCCTGGTTCTTCGTGATACCCAGGTACTTGTTTACCTTTCATCCAGCCAGCACTATACTGACCGCGTACTGCGGAACGCTCTAAATTTTGAATATCTGCCAAGCGCGTCGCTTGTAATACCTTAACTTTTTCCGTGCGGAGACTGTCGGCATCCATCGCGTTGGGTGCTTCCATTGCGGTAAGGCAATAAAGTTGCATCAGGTGGTTTTGCAACATATCCCGCAGTGCGCCGGCGCTTTCATAATATCCCGCTCGGTCTTCTACTCCGACGGTTTCAGCTACGGTAATCTGTACGTGGTCAACAAATCGACGGTTCCACAACGGTTCAAAAATCGCGTTGGCAAAGCGAAATACGAGGAGATTTTGAACTGTGTCTTTACCCAAGTAGTGGTCGATGCGGTATACTTGGTTTTCTTTACAATATTTCTGCACCACTCGGTTCAAGCTCTTGGCAGAAGCCAAGTCTCGACCAAAAGGCTTTTCAATGACCAAACGATGTTTGTAGGGATCGTCCAGCATTGATTTTTCGCCCAGTTGCTTGATGGCTTCTGGGAAGAAGTTAGGAGCCACGGAAAGGTAGAACATCCGGTTTCCCCGCGTTCCCCGTTTCTCGTCTAACTCGGTTAATAAATTCTTCAGTTTCTCGTAACTTTCTGGGTTATCTATATCACCAGAGCAGTAGAATAATCCTTGGGAGAAGTCTTGCCAAAGTTCTTCTGGATGCACGCCTCCATGAGCTTCTTCCATGCCCTTTCGCATTTGTTCGCGAAAGTACTCGTGGCTCCAATCTCGACGCGCCACGCCAACAATGGTGGTTTCTGGTGCAATGCGCCGCTCTTTTCGCAATTTGTAAAGTGCTGGTACGAGTTTGCGCCAGGTAAGGTCTCCAGAAGCACCAAAGATAACTATAATTTGGGGTTCGGGCATTCCTTGCTGTTGCAGACCTACGCGCAAGGGATTTTCTAGCAGACTAACCATAATAATTGCAAGATGTGGGTTTTAGATTTTCGATTGGTGATTAGGACATGGGGCATGGGGCAATTTGAGCAAGGGGAAAGAGGAAAGGGAAAAGGGGAAAAAATATGATTCCTTTATTTAAATAACTCTTTATTTCCATACCTTTACCCTTTACCCTTTAACCTTTTCCCCTCTTAAAATCCCCCAGTCCCTAGTCCCTAATACCTAAACTGGTGACAATACCTTGATTTTGTCTTCTAAGGAATCCATCAATGATTGAAAGGGCTTGACAAACTTATCAATCCCATCAAGGAGTAGTTCGTCCATAACCTGGTTGATGTCGATGTTGATGTCGGGGTCTTTCAAGCTTTCGATGAGTTGATAAGCTTGATCGACATTCGTCTCAACGCGACTTGCGACATCACAATGGTCAGCGCAAGCTTCTATTGTCGCTGGTGGTAGCGTGTTAACGGTGTCGGAACCTACTAACTCATCGACATACATCACGTCACTGTAGCTGGGGTCTTTGGTGCCGGTGCTTGCCCATAGAAGTCGCTGGACTTTTGCACCTTTTGCTGTTAGGGCTTGCCAACGATCGCTCTCGCTAATTTTCTTGTACTCTTGGTACGCTATCTTGGCGTTTGCGATCGCTACTTTACCTTTCACAGCTTTCAATTTGGCTTCTATGGCAATATCATCAACGCCTTTCTTCAACTTAGCATCAATCTTGCCGTCAATATTGCTATCAATGCGACTAAGAAAGAAGCTGGCTACGCAAGCTATGTTACTGATGTCTTTACCTTCTTTGACTCTAGCTTCTAAACCACGAATGTAAGCCCAAGCTGAGTTTACATAGCTTTGAACTGAAAATAATAGAGTGACGTTAACGTTGATCCCGTCAGCTATCACTTGTTCGACTGCTGGCAAACCCGCTTCTGTACCGGGAATTTTAATCATCACATTTTCCCGTCCAATTTCTTGGTAATAGCGACGAGCTTCAGCGATGGTTGCCTCACTATCATGAGCGATCGTTGGTGGTACTTCTATGCTCACATAACCGTCTAATTTATCTGAGGCTTCATAAACTGGGCGTAAAATATCACACGCATTGCGGATATCTGCAAAAACTAAGGATTCGTAAATTTTGTATGTTGGTAACTCCGCACGGACGCCTTTTTCAATATCGGCATCATAAATGACATTTCCGGCGATCGCTTTTTCAAATATGGCTGGATTTGAGGTGATCCCACAGATACCTTTATTTTCCACCATATCTTTCAACTCGCCTGACTGAATTAGGTCACGAGTCAAGTTATCCATCCAGATACTTTGACCGTATTCTTTTATCTCTAATAAATGGTTAGTTGTCATGATAGATTTCTTTCACTCCGGTTAATTATGTGTTCTAGCGGTGTAAGCCTGTGTTTATCAGTTGATACTCAGCTTTGAATTTTGACTTGGCGATACACAGATTGCATCGACCATCTGAGATAATCTCGAACTAAAACTACTATCAGTGCTGAACTAATTTCAATTTAATTACCGGGGTGCGCTGAAAGCACCCATTAAGGCTTTTGTCAAGCTGTTTTAGTGACCGTTTTGAATAAAAGACTCCACCTTTGCTACATCTTTTTTGCTGCCAATAATCAAAGGGGTACGCTGGTGCAGTTTTTTTGGTACTATGTCCAAAATATCTACTAGTCCTGTAGTAGCGCGACCACCTGCTTGCTCTATTACAAATGCTAAAGGAGCAGATTCATAAAGCAAGCGCAGTTTACCTTCTGGCTTGGGAAGTATGCCGGGGTAAAGAAATACACCACCTTGAACTAAAATTCTGTGTATATCACTTACCATTGCGCCACTATAACGAGCGGTATAGCCTTCGGTGCGATGGACGTAACGAATGTATTCGCGAATTGATTCGTCCCATTGCCAAAAATTACCCTCGTTTACGCTGTAAACTGAACCGTGGGCAGGAATTTGAATATTTTCTTCGGTGAGAATAAACTCTCCTAAGCTGGGATCAAGGGTAAAAGAATGAACTCCCTTACCTATAGTATATACCAGCATGGTGCTTGGACCGTAGAGGATGTATCCGGCGGCTATTTGTTTGCGTCCATCGGTGAGTAAGTCTTTTGCTTGACCGTCAAGATCGTCTCCTTCTTGTTGACGAATCGCGAAGATTGAACCCAAGCTAAGATTGGTATCGGTGTTAGATGAGCCATCAATGGGATCGTACAACAGTGTGTAGCGACCAATCGGGCAGTTTTCCGGAATGTAGTAGGGTTTTTCCATTTCCTCGGAAGCTAAACGACAAACTAAGCCGCTTTGCTTGAATACCGAGATAAATACGTCGTTAGCGTACATATCCATCTTTTTGACGGACTCACCTTGCACGTTGACATCACCTGTAAATCCAAGAACACCTTCGACTAAACCAGCTTGGCTCAGACGACGGGCAACTAGTTTACCAGCCAGGGCTATGCGATTCATCAGCGCACTTAAATCCTGTGCCTGGGGTGAAAAGCTCTGAAATTGCTGTAGGACGTGACGGGATAAAGTTGTACAATCACGATCTAAGCTTTTGTCGGTGATGTCGTTGTTAGACAACTCAAGAGATTCTGGCGATGGAGCCATGTTTTAGTCCTTCCTAACGACTTTGGTTGGTTGAGGTCGGCTAAAGGACAAAGTGTCGAGGATGAAGTTTGAAGTGAACTTGAACCGATTAACACGTTCGCTTGTACTAATTTGTTTTTTTCATCCTTTATTCTTTATCCTTTATCCTTCAGCCTTGATGAAAGCTGCTGCCTCTATCTTAGAAAGGTAATTTGATAACTTAAATGTGATTTTAGATAAACTAAATATTTCAAGCTTTTTTCGGTCTGTGCCAAAGCGCGATCGCGCGATCGCTTACAGGTCATACTTGGGCAAATCTACCTAAACTTATAGAATTCAATTATTTTTGTAAACATTTTTCTCTATTTCTTGACTTTTTCTCTACAGATACTAATACCCCTATAGGGATGGCTTGATGTATAGCAAGCAAAGTTGTTGAGACATCTGCCCAAAAAATACCATCTGTTTTAACGTTGGCTGCACTTGAACGATGCTTGCTATATCCTTAATAATCAAAAAACCGACTAGTACGTAAGGGCAAAAATGAAGCGACCATTCAGAATAGGCACAAAGCCTTCTGACTTCAACATAGCTGCCTTCTTATACTAGTGCTGACATTTCCCTATCGGGGTAACAACTTGTCGGGGAAACTTCTTTATATTTATCGCAATTGTTAATTATTTCTAATTTTCCTGACTTCCGTCTTGCATAACTAGAAAACAATTTGCTACTATAAGAGTCCCTGCTTTTAATAGTCTTGTTTTTTACCCCAACTACTTCGTTGGCTCTCCTCGCGTGGTTTGGCTTTATTAACTCGAAGTTGACGACCCATCCATTCTGCCCCATCTAACTCTGTAATAGCGGCATCTTCTTGAGCTTCTTCAGACATTTCTACAAAAGCAAAGCCGCGTAATCGTCCAGTTTCCCGGTCTGTAGGCAAGACGACTCTTTTTACCTCACCGTAATCTGCAAATACTTCTTTTAAGTCGGCTTCGCTAGCGCGGTAGGAGAGATTTCCAACGTAAATAGTCATGTGGGATCACGTAAATTTCAACTAAAGGCGATGAGTTCAACTGTAGAAATTTAACTTATCTCAAAGATTGCTTTCTTTGCATCCGAGCTACCAAAGCGCGGATGTTATAGATTAGCAAGCGATATGGTTGCATTATCTACTAATCGATTAGCGATCGCGCTGAACTTAGACATACGCTCATATAATAACTGATTGTGTCATTCTTCAAAGTATGACATTTTACAAACCATCACAACTTATTATTAGTTGCACTTATATGTTTAATAGTTGATTTGATTTGCGTGTTTTATTGTAATATTTAATTCATTGAAATTATTATTGTTATTATTCTAGAGTTTCTTCATGAAATCCACGTATTTATAGGTATAAAATAGTTATTTGTTCTCAGCGGGTTGCTTGGACTAGAAAATAAATTACTCGTCGCGATTTGGTTGAAGTATAAATACCAACTTTTCCTAATCCAAGCGTCCCCAGTTCAATGTGTAAGTATATACTTATAAAAATTTACATTAGAGACGTTGTATTCAACGCCTCTACATTTTTGTGAGATTTTCTAGCGACAGAAAAATTTAGTCAATAGATATTGACTGAGGACCGCTGGTTCTGCCATTATGTGCTTGACTTATGGAATTAGTGTAACTAGTTGAGCGTAGCTGTTGATTCAGCCAGCTTTTAACCGGATCATCAGCCAACTGAAGTCGAAGCAAACCAGAGAACAACCCCCCCATAAATGAGCCTGGATGGTGGGTAAATTGTTTAAAGATTGGTGACAATTCGTCAAGGAACATGAAGAATCTCCTAATGCTGGTGTGTAAAGTTAAGCAATAGCTTAATTTATCGTAACTTGTTGTAGAGACGTTCCGTCGGAACGTCTCTACAATATGTATGATTTCCTAGACGTGATATTAAGGGCATTAGCCGCAAAGCGATGGTGTAACCAAAGCAGTTACATCCACCGCACTTAATTGTCTATTTTTACATTGGACTTTGTTCGGGCATCATGCACTTATCAGAGTCGCAACCGGCAGGTCCTGCTTCCATTAACTCACCGGAATCGTAGCGACTTAAAACACCAGGAAAATCATCCGTTTGACGACGGATTTCTACTTCTTTAAGTAGATGCTCATACTGTTCTTTGGTGATAGGTTCAAATGGCAAACGCGGGAAGGTTTGATGATCGTCAAAGCGTGCCAGAAGCGCAGCGCTAATGTAACCTTCATCATTTTGTATGGCTTGCCAAATGAGATGCGATAGTGGTTCTACTTCGTTTTCTCGTAGTTCGATGGTGGCAGAAGTGTTATGTGTGACGTAAAATTTCTGCACTTGCATGTAGAAATCCATTTGAGCGATCGCACTAAATTGACTAATATCAATTTCATCAACTCCAGGTACATCAGCCCAAGGTACAGCGACGGGAATTTCTACCAGCCATTCTGAGCATTTAGGATCGAAGGGATCGTTTAACAAATTGCCCTTTTCATCTTTATCAGATTGGGAGGGAATGACATTGTAGCCGTAGTCTATACAAGCTAAAGCTACTGGGTCATTTTTGCCAAAAGTAATGCGACGAAGAAATCTTTGTGCTTTGGGGGGATGCCATCCGGGACTAGCACCAGTTAATAAAGATTTAGTGCCACTAGGTTGAACTGTAGTGCAGCGATTTGGACGTTTGAAATTATGGCGATCGCAATAATCCCAAACAACGCGATGCACAATATCTTTCCATGAAGTTAAGTATTCTTCTTCTTTTTGTTTAAACGCTATTCCTTGAGCATTTTCTGGTCTTCCTTCTGCCCACCAACGCAACCAATCAACCCCAAAAGCATGAACAAAGAAATCAAATAAACCTGTGAAAGAAACCCCGACAATCGGGTCTAATTCGCGGCTATATTGATAGCGAGGCTCGATGAATTTGTGATGTAAAAGTGCGGCTACAGATAGCGCTCCAGCGGTGAAAGCTTCCTCCTGTTCTTTGTAGTTAGTTGGGTCAATTTGATTGAGGTGAACCTCTGAAAGGTTACAATTTCCAGTTAAGGTATTGCCAAAAACACCTTTATTATATTCTGACTCATTAAAGCAGTAAGTATCATGTAAACCAGGCAATTGTTCAACACTTTTCACAACTTGCCATTTACCTTTGCATTTGGCATTTGTTCCTTTACTTACATCCAAACGTTGGCAAGGAATCTGCTGACAATCGGTTATTTGCAAGTAGTACAAATCTCGACTTCTGACACCCAAATTAGTTATCGAACCTTTATAAGCACACAGATTTAGAGATGAACGAATACCACATTTAGTCAGTAGTAACTGGATTCTGTAAGCACGCTCGTAGTCAGAGATATAAATCCTAATACCGTTGCTTGACGTATTCGAGCCATCTGTATCAGCTAAACCAGCGATAAAATGTAAAATTGCTTGACGGTTCCAACTAGCAATTACATTCAGCGATTCCGAATTTGTTTTTAAAGCTTTGAGAAATTCTCCAGAAAAACCTAAATCTGTAACATCTGTAAAAGTAGGTAAGTAGTCATAAGTTCTTTGAGGAGACTTATTTCCTACTACAGATAACGCTGCTTTATTTTCGTACAGCCTAACTTTGGCATTATTCTTTTGATCTGTAGTACCATCGCCTACAGCTACCCCCAAAGTATAAGCATAACCAGAATCAACATTTAATCCATCTTCGTAATTGATTGTGAACGGTTCAGTGTGAATGCTATATCTACTCGTATCCATCAAGTCTTTGGTTTGAACTTCCTTATATACTTTGCCGAATCTATCTTTCACAAAAAAGCGATGATATTCAGTTGCATCTAAATAAGAACCGTCTCCAAACCGAACTCGATAAAGCTTTTGATTACTACCAGTCTTAAATGGCGTGACTAAGCTCCATTTTTTAGCATTCCAAATCTCAATTTCACATCCGACAACATCTTTAATGTTGTGCATTCCTTCCCTAGTGATGAGTAGAGTATTGCCGCTCACACAGTGAAAATTGGCACCTATAATTTCTCCGCACGGATTTAATGCGTAACGAGCTAAACGATGTTCTAACTCTGACGCATCAATATCTGGGTATCGATCCTGCAACCACTGTTTTGCTGTTCCTTGTTCGTAAGCTTGCAAAAAATCAGTTTTCAAAGCTTGAGTTGACAGCAAATCGCAGTTTGCTCTGGCTACAGCTTCACCAGCCCATTGAATTGCTCCCTCGCCGCTATAATACTGTTTGCGGACAGCATCAATACATTCTTCTAATGTTGGCTTGCGGTGAAAAACTCTGGTATGGTTTGCCATCCTCAGAGCATCTCGATCTGGATCGATTCGCCAGTTGCCATTTTCATCTTGCTGCCATAAATTATCTTTAGCGGTGGCAGCTTGGCGATCGCTAGAATCAAACTGACGCATCCCCGCGCTTCTTCGGATATTTCCTGCCACAATTGTGACAGCCGCTTGATCGATTAACAAACAGCATTCAACTGAATTTAATTGCCGTCCGACAGCTTTATTCAGGATGGATGCACAATGCTCATACAGTCCAGGCAATTTTACCGGGTTAGCAACGCCACCAAAGCCCTTGAGAGTTTCTCCGGCTTTACGTACATCACTGATATCAACAGTAACTTCGACTTTTCCAGAAAATATTTCATCACTAGAGAGTTTTAAAAGTGTTTGATATGATTCAACCCAACCTTGACGGCTATCTCCAACGTGGATGGTGACGGAATTTTCGCTTATTTTGGTTTCTGTAAATTCCCGACGCTGTTCAACAGGAATACTGCCAATTTCACCTTGTACGCTTACATTTAGGTGATTGCGGATGGGGGGAATTTGGCTGATATATTTTGGTTCGATGACCGTACCAGTACCGCAGCCCATCATTGCCAGATCCATCATCAATCCGAAAGCATTCCAGTCTTCGAGGTTAGTGGAGGTGCAATTATAACCACCAGAAAAGTTTTTGGGCTTAGATATCCAGTCTGTATTACCCTAAGCCACGCTGTCGCCAACGTGACTCGGCTTCAGAACCGTGCTTGATACTTTCGCATCACACGGCTCCTCAATGATTTGGCTTCTGTCATAAGAACCGTCTCGTTTGGTTTTGATGTCATGGCAGTGCCGATGTAATAGTTGGTAATTTTCGTAGTTATCTTTCCCGCCCTTGGAGGTGGGTATGATGTGGTCTACTTCCATTACGTCTTCATCTCTGAAGTACATACTACATTCGGTGCATTTTCCATTTTGCTTCTTAAGCAATTTGGCAACTCTTGTAGGTAATTCGACGCTTTTTCCCATACGGGTAGCCAATAGGTTAAGTTGCCATCAAACGGGCTAACTTTACCTTTGACTTTGACATAATTCTGAATATGAAAGTCTCCGTGATATGTAAGAATTATATTCTTACCATCTTTTGCGGTAGCTCTGAATACCCAGTTTGATTTGCCAATTGTGCCGAAGTATTTCTTGATCCATTTACCTTTTGACTTATGTTGATGTCTGGCTGTAACCCATGAAATTAGCTTAAGCGTTAATAGGTTGTCAATTTCTTTGAATTTTTCAGCACTGTTTACTTTGGAGTAATAATTGCTCCATCCAGTAATGATTGGATTCAATGATTTTATTAGTTCTATTTGAGATTTACAAGATTTTAATTTGTCTATCTCATGAGCCAGCCTATTGTAATGCGCTTTTATAGCCTCTTTACTTGGCATTATGTAGGTTTTATAACCTAGTGGTTTCCCATGTGGGTTTTTTCCAGTTGCATATTTTCCTACCGGATATTGACGAATATTAAAACCTAGGAAATTGAAGCCAGGTGCTTCGTCGCCTACTTCTATTAAGGTATGGGTTAAACGAGTTTTTTCCGGTTTGAGTTCTAAGCTCATTCCTTTAAGAAATTCCTCTATTAAGGCTTTTGCTTTCATGACTACTTCCAATTTGGGATGTAATATCACGAAATCATCTGCATATCTTACTAAAGTGATTTCTTTCTCGTTGTTACCCTTTTTACCTGGAAGTGTTCTGGCGAAATCCTTGACAATATTCTCCATTCCATGTAGGGCGATGTTTGCCAGTAACGGTGATATTACACCACCTTGAGGCGTTCCTTCCTCTGTTGGGAACCATTTTTCATTATCGTAAACGCCTGAGTTTAACCAAGCTTTAATTTGTCTACGAATTTTGGGGAACGTGTTGATTTTATTCAACAATTTTTCATGGTCAATTTTATCAAAACATTTTGCTATATCGGCATCTAGAACATATTTGCTCTTTTGCTTAATAGCTGCTTTGATACCCTCTATGGCATCCATACAACTTCTACCAGGTCTAAATCCGTAACTATTGGGTTCAAACTTAGCTTCCCATTCGGGTTCCAGTGCCATCTTCACAAGTGCTTGTTTTGCTCTTTCAGATATCGTTGGAATACCTAAAGGTCTTTTTTCTGTTTTCCCTGGTTTGGGAATCCATACTCTACGGGTTGCGTTGGATTTACTGCTTAATTTTAATCTGTTGACTAACATTAAGCGTTCTTTAGGCGATAGTGCCTTTTTTCCGTCTACACCAGCAGTGTTTTTACCTTGATTATCCTGCGTTACCCTACGAGTCGCAAGCATTTTTGCTGACCAAGAATTTAAAAGAGTCTTTTGCAGTTTTTTTACTGCCTTGACATCTCCACGACTAGAGGCTTGATAGATTCTTTTTTGCAACTTGTACACAACTCTTTCTAGCTTACGCCAGTTGACTTGTGTCCATACCACCATCGGATTGTTCCGTGTTTTAGTCTTCTTCATTGCTACTTAAAACTCCATCTTCCAAATCATCGGGAATCTGTCTGCATATCCTACCTATTACGGGTAGGCATTAGCTTCTGATTCCATCTCTTCCTGTAAAGGCTTGCGGTTGATACCTTCTCTAGAAATCGACCTTCTAGAGAGCCAGATACAGGATTACTTCGTTCCGTATAACCATTGTTTGAGCATTTAGGATGGTACTACTCAGCCGGAGACGGGAAGGCGTGACCTTTATGGAGGTACTTTCAGGTTCCCATGTGTCTCAGTGTCTTTTTGACCGCAGCGTGTCAACTAATCTTTTCGCTGCTTACTGGGTTACGACCGTTCAGACATACCTTCACTTTCGTTATCCATGTACTCTTGCTTGCTGGGATTTACCTCATAGTTCGGTATTACCAGCGTTTTTCCCCGCTTTATCCTTTGATAATCAGTCTCTAGATAGGGGAAATGCTTTCACTCCCACGCTAAGAGGGTAGGGCTTTCACCTACAAGGTTATACAGTTATCAAGGTTCGGTAATCCGTACATGACTCATAATTGAATTTATGTAACGAATTATAAACAACCAAGCGAGTCATCCCCGTACTAGGATTGACTGAAAGTCTTTCCTGGAGTACGTTTCGACTCAACGAATCACACACCACCCACCCAAAGCCAGCGTCCACTAGGCAAAGCTTTCAGATTTTGCTGCATTTTTTGGAGTATGGCAGCCTCTTCTGAGCGTAGCTTTCCGACATTGGTTAAGCCTCGGAGAGTGCGATCGCACACTTGTTCCCATGTTTCCCTTTGTCCGACCTTTAAGGCACGGCTATAAGTTCTAAAAAACACTGGATTAGCAGCTGGGGCAGTTTCTGGAAACTTTGCCAAAAGGCGTTTTAGTTCAAGTTCTCGAACCATAAGTCAAATATTGTTGGTTATTTTCCGACAGATTATGACTATACGCCAAGTAGATGTAACGTGAAAGATTGCAATTTTTTTCGATTTGCGCTAGCTCTATGACTGCACTGAGTTGCAGTAAAGTTTTAATTTTATGTTTGAATTTTAGTATGTCTGTTGCTCCTTGGCGATCGCCTCTTGCTCGTGCTATTCATCGCAACCGCAGCCTTGTTTATGCTCGTTACCTGCAACTGGCAACAGTTCGGGCAAATAATCACCCCGCTAATCGTACCGTCGTCTTTCGCGGCTTTCTCGAAGACACCAACCAGCTTAAATTTATCACCGATGTCCGTAGCGAAAAAGCCGACCAGATACAGCAGCAACCTTGGGCAGAAGCTTGCTGGTACTTCCCCAATACGCGAGAACAATTCCGCATCTCTGGTAGCTTAACCTTAGTAGGATGTGATAATTCTGACTCTGTTTTTCACAAAGCACGCATTACCACTTGGCAAGAACTAAGTGATGCAGCCCGGTTACAATTTGCTTGGGCTGATCCTGGTAAAGCTAGAGTTCAAGATCCAGCAGCTTTTAATCCACCACCACCCGATCCTACTCAACCTTTAGCAAACTTTTGCCTACTGCTACTTGACCCGGTACAGGTAGACCACCTGGAATTAAAAGGTGAACCACAAAACCGATATTTATACTGTTTAGATCAGCAGCAACAGTGGTTTAGTCAAGAAATTAATCCTTGATGAAATGGGGGAGTGGGGGAGTGGGGGAGTAGGGGAGTAGGGGAGATAAGGAAGTAATACTAGTTGTTTCCCCCTTGTCTCCTTGTCCCCCTTGTCTCCTTGTCCCCCTTGTCTCCTTGTCCCCCTTGTCCCCTTGTCTCCCTTGTCCCCTTGTCTCCCTAAATCCCCGCACCATCGAGAAACTGCTGAATAGCTTTATCTCTCAGGTTGCAGCGTAATTTATTTTCTGGTTCTTCACCTTCGTTAGTGGCAAATTTACCTGCCATCACAGGAGTTTTTGTAGAAGATTGGAGTTGTTGAAGCTGTTGTATTTGTTGTTCTAACAACTCTATGCGGTCAACCAAGGCGCGAATTACTTCGGCTTCCGAATCAGGTAAATTGTTATGTTCTAATGGAGAAACTTTGACTCCAGAACGATAAATAATGCGACCGGGTACGCCGACCACAGTACAATCAGAAGGGACATCTCTTAGAACAACTGAGCCGGCACCGATGCGGACGTTGTTACCAATTTGAATATTACCCAGTACCTTCGAGCCGGCACCAACTACGACATTTTCGCCTAAAGTTGGGTGACGCTTGCCACTTTGTTTACCAGTACCACCAAGGGTGACACCCTGATAAATGAGCGCATAGTCGCCGATAATGGCTGTTTCACCAATTACTACGCCCATACCGTGGTCAATAAATACACCTTTGCCAATAGTTGCACCTGGGTGGATTTCAATTCCAGTCAAAAACCGAGCAATGTGGGAAATCAGCCGGGGAAAAAAGGGAATAGCAATTATATGCAGTCGGTGAGCCAGCCGATGGAATAGCAAAGCTTGCAAACCGGGGTAGCAAAATAATACTTCCAACCAGTTACGAGCGGCTGGATCACGTTCAAAAATTATGCGAAAGTCTGTACGCAGTGTAGATAGCACTTTGATTGTACCCTCGGAAAGCAAAACGAGCTACTTGTCTATTTTATCGTTCTAAGGGCGATCACTCTTATTTAGGGTATTCGTAATTGGTAATTGGGCATGGGGATTTGAAGAGGGGAAAACGGCAAAGGTATGAAAATAAAGCGCTCTGCCTCAGCGGTGGACTGTACCGTCCCGTTGACGTTTGTAAGAATAATTATTTAAATAGAGGTATTATATTTTTCTTACCCTTTCCCCCTCTTCAAAAAGTCCCTAGTTTATGGTTGCTCCACTCTTAGGGTGTAGTTGCCCTTGTCTGCTGAATTAAATGTACCTACCCAAATCTTATAAGTTCCAGCTTTCCAGTCACTACCTTGAATGCTGGCATCTTTTCTTTTACCAGTATCATCTCCGCAACGAATACTTCCGTCGTCTGGTCCTTGGATGAGTAAAGTGGTATCTTTACCACCACTATTTACTCGTATATTTAACTGCGAAAAGTCTTTTTCCAAAACCATCAGATGATCTGGTTTGGGATCGGCAAAACCAATACAAGCATTTCTGTCGCGATCGCGGTTACTAATTGCAGACAATGAATAAGAACCGCCAGTATAGCCTTCTACTGTTCCTTGTGCTGGTGAAAAGCCTGGTGCCAAACTTAACTTACCAAAGTTTGATGTTTCTGCCATTACAGGCGTAGCAGTAATAACACTAAGTACAGCTAAAATAAAGCCGCTTCGCAACTGAAGTCGGGGGCGAAAATATTTCATATTAGCCCTCCAACAGGGTGATTATGGTTGTTTTATATACCTATTCTAGAAACAATAAACAGGTATATTTTTCTATGTGTGCCATTTTAATATGTGCCACAATAGAGGTTTTTGTTAAGGAGAGGGGGGGAGTGGCAGAGGGGGGGATGGGGGGAAAGAATAATTATTCTCCTTGTCCCCTTGTCCCCTTGTCCCCTTGTCTCCCTTGTCTCCCTTGTCGTCCTTGTCTCCCTTGTCCTCCTTGTCTCCCTTATCCCCTTTACATCACGACTGGTTAAGTTCAAAGAAGACGCCACCTTTGAGTAATCCGGTGTCGCTACCGTAACTACTGACTATGAGCGATCGCACTTTGTCGAGAAACGGTTTAGCAACTACTTCCACTAATTTGAGAATCGGTATTTGACGTTCTACTATCTCATGACTCTTTGCCCAATCGAGGTAAAGATAGCCTTGATTCGGTTGGGGAATCGCAGCGATACTATCTTGGAAGTTGCGATTTTTCACTAAGGAATTATCCTTGACTTTTAGGACTTGATTCATCACATCAATTGAAGAAGTAAAAATTTCGTAATTTCCTAAACTTGTATGTACCCCCTGCGCTTTTGCCT
>JBPCQW010000050.1:0-4757 GCA_050997715.1 Hassallia sp. | reverse complement strand
CACCCTCAAGAGAGATTTCGCGCTTCTTTTGTTTAGTAACAACAAAAGGTTTAAGAATCAATTCATCAGTCCAATTACGGTAAAATCCATAGCTATCTTGACCACGGATTTGGCTGATTAATGTCTTTAGGAAAGGTGCGTTTAAAATCTCGGTTTGAGCAGTTCCATTAAGACTATTATTTACCGTCATACAGTTGCTTCCTCTGACAACTCATCTTCAAAATTAGAGGTTTTTTGTTGTAAGGCTTTACGCAGCCAAGGTGGGGGATTTCCTTTGAGAGTTGTTACCAACTTGTTTAACACCTCAGCAATCTCTTCTTCTTCCGATCGCGCTTTAATTGGTGTGACATTTTTCTTGATCAAACGAGCGGCTGCACTCCCACCGATCGCCGTCACATAAACAATCGTACAATCAGCTAAAGCCTCAAGCTTTGGTGCTAACTTATCCTCATTGCCATCTTCTTTCAACTCACCCGCAAATGTGAGAGTTTCAACAAATTGATATCCCTCAGCAGAGATTTCATAAACATCAATTTCCGGCGTTGAACCAAAGTGAGCGTTAATATGAACTCTATCACTAGTCGTGAAAGCAATTTTCATGGTTATTTATCCTTTCTCCTTAACCAATTACCGCTATGCTCAAGTTCAAAATTCAAAATAATTATTCATTTTGAATTTTGAGTTTTGAATTTTGAATACCCCCGCTCGCGTAAGCATCTCCGTTCGCGGAGCGTCCCAAAGTGAAGGAGAAGGGGGTTGATTCTTCCTGCTCTAAAAACAGATTTCCAATATCAAACAAAAGCTCCATTGTGCCTCGGTAACCAACTTTGGTAAACTGACCATTACCCAAGCGGTCATAAATGGGAATACCCAGACGATAAAGAGGAATATCGAGACGTTTAGCGATCGCCTTCACATTAGAGTTACCCATCAGCAAATCAGAACCTACCGCTAATTCCTCAAAATCCTCCAAATCACCGATAGTTACATTTTTTACCGGGAGTTTTTCTAATAAAGGCGATCGCGTTGTCGTCACCGCAGCATGTACTTGCGTCCCCATCGATTGCAGAAAACGCACCATAGACCAAAGTAAATCCGGTTCCAATGCCAAAGAAACACGCTTCGCACCAAAATAAAAGTGCGTATCCAACATTGCATCTTGTAACTGGCGGCGTTGGCGACGATATTTTTCTGGTACACTAACACCACTAATATCTGACAAAGCTTGTAAAAACTCGTCCATCGGTTCCAAACCAGTCAGTTCACTAAACAACTCGTAAGGTATAGCAAACCGTTGTTGTAAAATCTCTGCTGCACCCCTCATACTCTCACCCAGCGCCAAAGTAAACGCCGAACTACCTATTTCTCGCAATTCTGCCAGAGTCGTACCACCACCTGTTATGGCACTATAAGAATCATCTAAGTGACCATCTAATGAAGCGGAAAGATCCGGCACAAAGATAGGCTTTAGTCCAAAGGCAGTGACAATCTCTTTTACTTCCTGTACATCTCCTGGTGTGAAAGCAGAACCCGCCAAAATCGTGATTTGGTCTGGTTTGGTGATACCTTCTTGGGGAACTTCTCTCACTATACTTTCAACTGCGGCTGCAAAACCGTCTTGTAGCGCACCTTTAAAATCTGGAGTCGGGGCAAAAACGATCGCCAAATGATCCAATTCTGGATGACGTTGGCGGATTTCCTTCAGGAAACCCTCTATATCATCACCTCTGGTTTCCGTCAAACCAGTGCTACATAAACCGATAATTTCTGGCTTTGACTTCTCTACCAGCGTCAAAATTGCCTGTTCGACATTCTCCTCACCACCCAAAATGGTAGTGACTTCCGTCATCGCTGTCGTCGCAAGGGGAATCGCTTCCCGAAAATGTCGCACCAAAACAACTTTAGCGAAAGCAGTACAGCCTTGGGAACCGTGGAATAAAGGTATCGTCCCCTTTAAGCCCAAAAAGGCTAAAGATGCACCCAAAGCTTGGCTTTGCTTCAGAGGATTAACTGTCAGTGATTTGTTAGGAACAGTAACGATCGCCATTAGCTATCCTCCAATAATGCCAAGGAAGCAGTTGAGAAAGTCCCCGCGTCCCCGTGTCCCCGTGTCCCCATCTCTCCAGTCTCCCACGGTGCAGGTTTGCGGATTTGCTCCCACACAGGGCTGTAGAGAGCCTCATACAGTTCTCTTGCCATCTCTACCATCCCCACATAACCTGCGTAAGGATGATGGCGTTCTTGGTTAATATCTAAGAAAGGAATCCGCGCTTTCAATGCGGTGTATTGATTGCGACCACCCGCAATTAACATATCAGCTTTCGTATCTTTAACTAATTGCAACAATTCTTTAGCGTTGCCCTTTTCCATCATGATTCCATCGTTGCCGATCAACTTTCTGATTCGGGCTTTGTCCTCTTCCGTACTTTTGCGAGTACTGGTAGCAACAACTTCGATCCCCAAGTCTTTAGCGGCAGAAATAACCGACCAACTCTTTACGCCTCCGGTATAAAGGACAACTCGCTTGCCTTTGAGTCGAGCGCGGTAAGGAGCCAATGCTAAATCTAGAGCCGCAGTTTCTTCGGCGATTAGCTTTTCGGTGCGTTGTTTTAAATCTTCATCCCCCAGCTTTTCGGCAACATTCCGCAGACAGCGGTTCATGTCATCTATGCCGTAGAAAGACTCTTCAATGTAAGGAATGCCGTAGCGCTCCTGCATCTTTCTCGCCATGTTGAGCAGCGCTTTCGAGCAAATCATCACATTCAGTTTAGCGCGGTGAGCGTGACAAACTTCGTCGTAGCGAGCATCACCAGTGATTTTTGACAAAACGCGGATGCCGAGTTTTTCAAATAATCTCAGAACTGTCCACATTTCTCCGGCGATATTGTATTCACCGATGAGATTAATGTCGAATGGTGTGGTATACTCTGGTTCGCGAGTGCCAACAACGTATTCTAATAAAGCTTCACCGCCGAAGCGATTACCGAGATTTTTGCTACCAATGAAACCTGGGGAAACTACGGGGACAACAGGCGTTCCTGTTTTTTGAGCCGCAGCTTTGCAAACTGCATCGATATCATCGCCAGTTAGAGCGGGGACACAAGTAGTATAGACAAATATCGCCGCCGGGTTGTAGCGTTGTTGCAATTCCAAAATGGCTTTGTAGAGCTTTTTTTCGCCACCGAAGATGACATCATTTTCGGTTAAATCGGTGGTGAAACCCATTTTGTAAAGTTGAGGACCTGAAGAGAGACTACCACGACTTCCCCAAGAATTACCAGCACAGGCGATCGGACAGTGGACTAAATGAGCAGCATCAGTAATTGGCACTAAGGCAATCATTGCACCATCAAAAGCGCATCCCCCTTGAGCAGCTCCTGGTTGTGCTTGTTGGGTGCAAGATTTATTTTTCTTTTCCCCATGTTTCTGGCTGTTATGTTCGCATCCCGTTTCACTGAGCAGCTCGTTGATTTTTCCTTGGGTAACTTTCATCTCTCTCTTTATGCAGAATAAAAAACAACTATGGATAATGGTTAGTTAAGAGTCAATAGTCAAAAATTTTGGACTTTGGACTCTGGACTAATTAACAAATATATTTAGTGACATCTTCGCCACAAACATCAGTAAGATAAGATAACGCACGGAAACGCAATCCGATAAACTCATCATACAAAGGATTAAGTTTGCACAGTGGGGGGATGTGTAAAGTCCGTCCAAATAAGTTTATGCTTCGTTCAAACGGGCAACCGCAAGGAATGATTTGGCAGATTAAATGAGCGATGCGAGCATTTTTAATTTCAGCGTTATCCACCAGTCGGCGCAAAGGATATAAAATATCAAATGAGCCGGGTTTCTTATAGTTTGGTGGACGTAAACTAGGGTGGGGATGAGTGTGAGTGTGATCGTGAGCGGGAGTTATAGATTTCATAACAGAAACCTCAAGAAAAAACTAAAAGGAAAAAGGAAAAGTAGGGAGTGGGGATTGGGGATTGGGTACTAGGTACTGGGAAGAGCGAAACATTCTTCTCCCAGTACAACCAGCACAACCAGTACAACCGCCCCCAGTCACCTTACTTCTTTTCCTTTTGTGGTACGCAAATCAGAGGAATTTCTAACGAATTAAGTCGTAAGAAATATCAGTTTTAGAAGGAATGTTGGTGTTGTGATCGATATCGTCGAACACGGTGTTAACAACCCAGCTAAGCAAGTTGATCACGCCAGTATAACCAACAGTGGCGTAACGGTGCATGTGGTGACGATCCATGATGGGATAGCCGATGCGAACTAGGGGAACTTTGCAATCACGCCAGAGGTACTTACCATAGGAGTTACCGATGAGCAAGTCTACGAGTTCGGTGAATAGCAGTGAACGCATGTGCCACAAATCTTTACCAGCCCACAGAGTAGCACTCTTACCGTTAGCGTAAGAAGCTAGCAACTCTTTGAGTTCCGTGTCAAAGTTATCATTGCTATTGTGAACCAAGATATGCACGGGTTCAGCACCCATTTCCAGCATGAAGCCAACTACGCTGTAAACTAAATCTGGATCGCCGTAGATACCGAAGCGCTTGCCGTGAAGCCATGAATGAGAGTCAGTCATCGCATCAACTGCGCGACCGCGTTCGATTTCTAGTTCTTTAGGAATCGGTTTACCAGTTAGTTCGCTGAGTTTCATCAAGAACTCATCAGTACCCTTGATACCCCAAGGACGAGAAACTACGGTTGGTTGCTTCCACTCTTTTTCAATGTAGTCGCGG
>JBPCQW010000043.1:0-9543 GCA_050997715.1 Hassallia sp. | reverse complement strand
ATTAGACTTTCATTTCCCTACGTATTATCTTGTAGTCTTGTTCAAAAATCAAATAGGAGTCCTATAGCTCTACGTATATCTCTAGGACGTATAGCTGATGCTGTACTAATTGAAAATAGGTCACGATTCTCGGACAGTCTCAACCCTTCCTTAATATCGCGCATTTCCTCAGCTAGACGCAGTTGGCTGGTTTTTTTAGGATTTGCTGATAGCAGTAAGATATTGCGAGTTTGTGTATGATAAATGCTCATTATAAAGCTAAATTTTGCTTTTTTAAACGCACCAGGTAGCTAAGGTAAGCGCAAAGATCCGCAGAGTCTTTTTTCAGATTTTCGTTATGAACTTATGCAATGTTTTACTAAGTAATAGGTTTAACACTTTCTGTTTTGAGACACACTCACAAAGTCATGTAAGTTAGCATCCCAAATGCTGATATAAATTAAATCACATTCTTGACGCACAATCTGACCTTTTAATCCGCCTTGGGTAAAGGTAACATTATCTTTTTGACGTTGTTGAATTTGTTGCAGTCCCTGCTTAATTTCTTCAGTTGCTTGCCCACCTAACATTCCCTCTAAGGTTGTCTGCATTACCTGGGGGTCTACAGATTGGGCAAAAGCGGCTTCTGTTTGGCGCAGTTCTCCGGACTTGCGGTCAAATAAGTAACCAAGGTCGATTTGATTCGGTACTAAAGTGTAAGTGACAGCACGGGTATTACTCCAAGCACCTCTTAAATCTTTGGCTGGTTTGCCCAAAGTCGCTTCTACGCTGCTTCTTGCCGTACCTGTAGGAAAGGCGGGGATACTTTGTGAGTTTGTGGTAGCGATCGCTTCTTTGCGAGGTTTTTTGCTTTTCTTCGGTGGTGGACTTACATCAGGGCTAGGAAGTTCAGACGGTTGTTCTGTTTGTGGCTGAGTTACTGATGTTGCGGGGGTTTCATCAGGTACTATCGGTACAGGTATATCTGATTTGTTATCTAATGAAGTAGGTGGTTGCTCGGTTTCCGGCTGTGTAGTGGCTGCTGGGGGCACAACAGGTGCAGGATTTGGTTGCTGGCGTGAGGTGCGTATAATTGGTGCTGGTGAAGGCTGGGAAGCAACGGGTGTATCGGCGGGTTCGTCGGTGGAAACTGGAGATTCTGGGGAAGGAGTTGGTATGTTGACGATCGCCTTTTGAGTAGTTTCTGGTTCGGGAGATGTCGCAATTGGGCCTTCAGAGACAGGCTGACGAGTCAGATTAGCGATCGCTACCGCACCAAATAAGCCACCCGCAACCAAACCACCGACAATCCAAGCAGGCTTTCGCCAGTTTCGATTAGGGCTGATTTGCGTGGCAGGTGGCGAGGTTTGCTTTTGGGCAGCAACGGGACTTAAAGCGATTGTGGCAGCAGTTGGGGCTGATTGTAGTGGAGATTGTGGAGGAATAGAGCTAGCAGACTGCAAAGCATGTAGCATTTTGCTAGCAGTCGAATAGCGATCGCCTGGGTGCGGCTTAATCGCCTGATTTAATATTATTGCAAAAGAAGAAGATACATTCGGTGCATATTGTTGCCAAAGTATTTCCCCTGTTTGCTGGTTAGTTTCTATTTCTTGCGGGTGTTTGCCAGTCAGTAAATAAATCGCCGTTAAACCTAAACTATATATATCGGTCGCATAAACTGGGCGTCCGACAGCTTGCTCACTCGGCATATATCCAGGGGTACCGATCACAAGCGATTGAGTTGGGTATCCAGGTGTACCCACAACCGAACGGATCGTTTCTTTGACTGCACCGAAATCAATTAAAATCGGCTTGCGATCGCTAGAGCGCAAAATAATATTATCCGGCTTAATATCCCTGTGGATAATGCCTTTGCTATGGACGTAATCCAAAACTGACAGCAGATGCAAAAGAATTTCTCTAACAGTACTTTCGTTGAGTAATCCTTTAGCAGCGATAATCTGTGTTAGGGTTTGACCGTGAATCCATTCTTGAACTAGATAAAACTGCCCCTTCTCAGGAAAGTAGGCGTAGAGTTCGGGAATTTGGTCACTACTTTTGCCAAGATATTCTAAAGTCGCCGCTTCTCGTTCAAACCGCTCTCGAATCAATTTGTAGGTTTGCGGATCATTGGCGGCGATCGGTTTGAGTTGCTTAATCGCACAGCGACGGCGAGAAGGCATATGGGTATCTTCTGCCAGAAAGGTTTCACCAAACCCACCGGCGCCGAGTACCTCGATTACTTGATAGCGATTGTTCAGCAGCGTTGTTGTCATGCTTCCTTACAAGCCTAGTGCATGGCGGCGCGTCAGAAGACATCACCCCTTCAAATGTATATCAAATGCCGAGACGACTGTTGAAAGATAATATATCCCGTCTTCTCTAAAATAGACCCCAATGAGGACAAGGAGACAAGGAGACAAGGGAGACAAGGGGGACAAGGGGGACAAGGGAGACAACGAGAATAATCTTCTTTCCCCCCACTCCTCCACTCCCCCACTCCTCCACTCCCCCACTCGCAATTTTCATAAAGTCTGTCCGGAACACGAGTTGATATTCCTCTATTAATAACTAGGAATATCTCATAGAAAAAGTATGTTTTTGAGAGTTTGGGCGACTACCTTTGTGCTAGCTTCTTTTTGGTTGACATCTCCATTGATAACTTCGGTTTTGGCAGATCAGGCTGTTGCGGCTTCTGAGTCTGGAAATTCTAAACTGATTTCTGTTACAAAAGCTGAATTTGGAGTTGAGAGAGTTGGTGCCAGAGGTAATGTTACCTTCATTCCGACAACGAGAGTGCCACTTCAAGAAAAAAAGCGTTACGGATGGCGAATTCAACTCAAAGATTACAAGGGTGAAGTAACATGGCGAGAAGTTCTGAAATTGCCAAAACAACCAGAAAACTGGGGTACAGATAATGGTGAAAACTTCTCCCTATCTGCAAATGGTACTGAAGGTGTCACTAATCGTACACAAAAAAGTCAAAATGGTATGATTGAAAACTTCTGGACTATTGCTCCTGGCGATCCGAGTGGTAAACATCGCATAGAAGTTTACATTGATAATCGACGTATTGCTGCTTTCGATTTTGAAGTAGTTCGAGTTAAGCAGTAGTAAGCTTCACTGGTTAAATATGAGGGCTGTTAGCGGAGCTTTCCCGTAGGGTAGCCCTCAGTAATTTTAATATGTGCGTTGAATTTTTTGGTTATGCGATCGCACTAAATAAGTCTTATTCCCATTCCGTAAACGAACCACCACATCAACCACGCTACCAGGTTCCAAATTGGGTCCACCCCTAGCTACCATCTCGACTCCGGAGTTAGAAATTCTTGGTTGTTCAGAAAAGGTAGTTTCCCAAATCGTTTCACCATTGCTTTTAATTAGCCACAATTTATCAGTAGTTAATGTCGATGCTACTGGTTTTCCATCCTGCGCTTTCAAGCGGACACTCGCCATGATTCCCTTATTATTTGCAGTGGTACTTGGCATAAAATTACGCCACAAGTAAGTATCAATTCCGTAGGAACGTCCATTTATTGTTACCTTGTCAGGCGCGGCTTTTAGTTTGTTAGTAGACGCATTTTGCCCTGCTGATTTACAATAATATAGATTCGCTACAGCTTCAGATGCCCAGTGATATGAAGGCACATCAGAAAACGGCGTAGGCAGTTTGTCAATCTGCCTATTGGCACAAGCTTGTTGAATTTCCGCATCTGTTGGCTGCGTTTGAGCAAGCACTCGTGTTGATACAATTAAGCAAAGTGGTGAAATTAAAGCAGTAATAACCAACAGTTGCTTCATAGGACGGCTCATCTAATAGCAATTTGGGTCAAATGTAAGTTGACCAAGTTGTCAAATACAAAGTTCCAAATTATTAAATCTTTTACATAAATCCAGTTTTATGGTATTAGGAATCATATCAAGTCCGGTAGAAGAGAAGTTGGAGGGGAGGCTTCCATGCAACGAATGCTTTGTGAGCGAGACATGATATGTAAAAAATGCAGCAATTTGTGTCACGATAAAGATGGAATTGACTTCAGGCTGTCTTGATTCCATGCGTACTTTTTCATGTCGCTGGGCCATGATACTTCATCGGGTGTGGCAATTTCTAGGGTGCTGGAATTGAGTTTGTTATATAAGCCCACAAAATCACCAACTTCAATCTGATTTTTTTCAAAGGTTTGGCGAAGAAGTTCGATTGTAAACATCATGTTATGAGCTTCAAAGCTGCCTTCAGGAAACAAACGCGGAAATATCAAAAATTTTATATCGTGTCGTTTTTGCTTAATAGCTATTTGGGGTGTAATTCCATATTTCTCTGATAATGGATCGCCTTGAATGAAAACCATAATGTAGTTTGGACCTAGTACCCATTTTCGATAGCCGTTACCGAAGGTGAAAACATTGATGAGCTGACTAGTGCGCTGGTTCCACTTCTGTTCTTGAATTCGTCGTTCTGCAAAGTCAAACACCCTAGCGTGTCTACAGATAAAGTTTCTTTTCGCAAGCTTAATAGCTCTAGCCAAAAAAATTGTTCCCAGACTATCGCCTGATAAATTGAGAGTTTTCGAGTTGGTTACGGCATAAGTAATCAAACTTGCCGCATTTTCAATAACTGGACTACCAGATAAACCAACATAGTCAAAAGCTGCATTAATCCAGTCAAGGTATCGGTTAATGAAAGCGATAATTGGATGTTGTTTAAGAAAAGTGGAATTATTCATATTAGCGATGCCAGTTAAGAGAGTAGTAGCATACCTACGGCTCCTTTTTGAAGACTCTGACTCACTTTGTCCCAGCCCAGAGATAAATATTGCAAAAAGTTCACGCTTATCGTTTTCTGGATAATAGGCGATTTCAAATGCAATCCTGGCGATTGGGTTAGGAGATGCCATCACCGAGTCAAAATCAAAAACCTCTTCGCTACCTGGATTTTGAAATTGTCCATCAAATTTTTTATCCGGGAATAAAGCTTCAAGAGGCCAGCGCCACCAGGGAGATACGATTCGTTTTGCCTTATCCAAGCTCTTCATAAAAAACCTTCCTAAAGTACACGTCCTATGTTTAGAGGGGAAACGCGAAAGTGTCTGTAATTATACAAAGTAATTTTATAACCTATAAGCAAACCCGCTTGCTGCGGCTGCCTAGGATGCGATCGCATAAAGAGTCGATCTGCTCCCCAAGAGTGGCAAGTGGTAGGACAGGACGTTGCCAATCACCTCAGTCTTGGTAATGAAACTTCACAAGTCAATATGGTATATATTTTAGAAAATATTAAGTATTACTGTTGAGAAATATTTTCAGATTCAACTAGGCGATCGCACTTGTAGTTCGGCTGAGTATAAGACATGGTAAAACTCTCCAAAGTGTTTTGCTCTTCAAAAATAGTACCCTCAAGGGTACTGTCAGAGCTTAGTTATCCAAACCATACTACAGATAGATACAAATTGAATTCTTTTCAATTGGACAACGAACTCCAACAATAGGAAGGCAATAAATATGCGTAGACGTCATGGATTTACCCCTCGTACAGGTGAGAATCAACCGCTGGGTGAATTTACAGAAACTGGAAAGTTCGGCAGAATGTTTCCTAAATTGCCGAGTTTTACTCCATCACAACAAAGTTTGACTGAATTGGGCGAGGCAATGAACGATCCAAGCCCTAATACTCCTGACGGTGATAATTTAAATGTCCCTGCGGGGTTTACTTATCTTGGTCAATTTGTCGATCATGACATAACTCTTGATACCACTGCTCTGCAAGATACTCTTGTCGATCCATTGGCTGTGCAAAATTTCCGGACACCAAGGCTTGACCTTGATAGTCTCTATGGCTCAGGACCTGATGTGCAACCGTATCTCTACCAACTCGATGACCCGGATCTATTTTTAATTGGGACAACGAACGAAAAAGCCGGAAGGGGAGATCCATCGGTTCCGACTAAATTGCCCAACGACCTGCCTCGTGCCCAAAGTACTTTGGGTATTCTTGGCGACTCGCGCAACGACGAAAACTTAATTGTTGCACAACTGCACGTAGCTTTTTTGAAGTTTCACAACAAAATAGTTGCAGGCATTAGGGATGGAAGCATTAAACCAAAGAATTCTACTGACAAATCGGTTTTTATACAAGCCAGAGAATTGGTGATTTGGCACTATCAGTGGATTGTACTTCACGATTTTTTGACTCGCATTCTTGACAAGGATCAGCTAGAGACGGTGTTGACTAAAGGCAGACGCTTTTACAAATTTAAGGAAGAGCCATTCATCCCGGTTGAGTTTTCAGTAGCCGCATATCGTCTCGGTCACAGTATGGTGCGTGCGGCTTATAACTACAACCGAGTTTTCACTCCTCTTCCTGGGGGAGTCACTCCTGCAACTTTGGAACTGCTGTTTCTTTTCACTGCCAAATCAGGTAAGTTTGGTGACTTTGCTGATGTTCCTATTCCCAGTGACTGGATTATTGACTGGAGAAGGTTCTTTCAAATCGATCCCAATGTCCAAGTTGGTTTGAGCCGCAAGCTAGATCCATTCCTCGTTGACCCGTTGAAGAATTTGCCGAATGTTCCACTTCCTAATTCATTGGCAGTGAGAAACCTGCTACGCGGTCGCAGTCTCGGCTTACCATCCGGTCAAAGTGTCGCTCGGTTTATGAAACTCCAGCCGTTAACTAAGGCTGAAATCTCCACAGGAACTGATGGAGCAATTGCCGTCAAGCATAACTTTCATATTGAGTCACCACTGTGGTATTACATCCTCAAAGAAGCGCAAGTCCAGGGTCAAGGAAAGCGCTTAGGTCAAGTAGGAAGTCGCATTCTTGCTGAGGTCTTTGTCGGTCTTCTGGAAGCAGATAGCAGCTGCTTTTTAGGACGTTGCCCAGATTGGAAGCCGATACTACCTGCCCAAAATCCCGGTACATTTACAATGGCAGACTTGTTAAAATTTGTCGGAGAACTTAATCCGATTGGCGATAAAAAATAAAATGTAGGGGTTAGGAAGCATCTGCCTCAAACTCAATTATTGTTTACATCCTGTAAACACAAGAATTTAGGACTTAACGGATTTTGTAGAGACGTTCGGCTGGAATGTCTCTACAACCGTTGTGGTATTTTTATTAATGTTAATTTAACAGACAACATCCCGATACCTGGTTCATCAATGTCTTCTACCCATCAGCTTCAATTTTTCAAGTTACTCAACCTCATGAAGGTGAGGGTAATTTTTTAAGGAGCGAACAATCTGTTGTATTTGTTTGCTAACAACCTTCATAGAAGTAAAAATTTTAATAACATCAGTAGTTAAAAAGTCTAGTTTAATTTGATTAATTGTATTTTGAATTTCTGTCGGCGCATTAGGATAGTATCTTTGATACAGACTGATTAGCTCAAGTAAGTCCTGAGTATAGCGAGTCGCGTGGATAAGGCTTCCGCTAATAAAGTTGACAGGGTTGTTGATTTTTTGGTGAACATCAACAACGAATTTTTCCAAAGCAGCTATTTTCTCTTTTTGTAGTAATTGAGGTAACATGGTTTCAACTATTTTAGATTTTTTCTCTATCTGCTGTAGTTGAGCAACGGTTGAGATATGAATTTGCGAGTAGGCTAAGAGTAGGTGTTGAAAATCGGCTACCTTATGTCTTCCAGACATATATTCTACTAAAATTGGCTCATACACAAATTGAGGCGATCGCTCTAAAGCCTTCTGCGTAGCTTCTATAATCATTGTGTCTTCAGGAAGTATAAATGCTGTGGGTTTCAACATGTTATAAAGAACTTCGATTGGTCGTTGGGAATATAGCTCCAAACTATAACGAGTACTCATTTTCTCAAAAAATTTCTGCCGGGAAATCATCCCAAGATATTCTTGATTTTTAGTTATGATAATTCCAGGCAGCAAAGGGTCTTGCTCAAAAAGCTTAAACAAATCATTTCCGGGGCAATCGAACTCAATATCAACTTCCCAAAGTTGTAATTTATGCAAAGTTGACTCTAATCCGACATTTAGCTTATCAGCGTTTATCAATACATGCATAGCCGATATACCTCAATTACCTACTATTTAGTATTCGCTGCACCCATTCGGAATTTTTGTATTTTACCTTGAATAGAGTTAATTATTACTTCCTAGCTTCAATTTGCTTAACTACAGTCAGCGCTGAATAACTCACCCCAGCAGTACCTTCCCCAGGATGGGTACAGTCTCCCACTAACCATAAATCTTTGATTGGTGTGCGATTGGCAAAACCAAAGGGACCGAAAGTAGATATTCTTTGACCAATACCGCCAACAATGCCGCGATCGCGTGCTGTATAATTAGCAAAGGTGCGCGGTGTTGCGGCTTCTACATGAATAATCGTTTCTGGTTTCAAGTAGAAGTATTGCGAAAGACGAGCGATCACTTCTTCTGTATACTTTTGTTTTAAGCCTTCATAATCCTCAGTTTGCCACCACGGTAACGGATCGACAAAGGAAGAAGCAATAATTGTTGCTTTCCCTTCAGATGCCCGACCATCTCCCGGATGGCTAACGGAGACAAATAGCGAATTATTCTCGCCAATCTCACCATTAGCATTATACATAAATTGCAGGTGTGGCGGGCATCCTGGAGGAATAGCGCTTGCGTCTACACCCAAATAAACGACAAACGCACCAGATGCAGGTGGTAGTTTTTCTGTTCGTTTTTTATACCCACGAGGAGCATTTTCACCTAATAGTTGCACTAAATTCTGTACGGTGACGTTTGCAACTATATGATCGGCTGATTCTGTCCACACTTCGCCAGTTTTCTGATTTTTAATGACGACGGCGGCAACTTTGTTATGCTTTACTTGGATATGTTCTACAGTATGGCGCATCAACAACTTACCATTGTCTCTTTCTAAAGCTGAAACTAAGCGATCGCTCAATACTTGCATACTACCTTGAAGATGAAACAATCCTTGCGGTAGTTGTGATACACTCAACGCTGTGGCTGCATAAAGTAATGCTGTCTCTTCTGCATTTACCTGAGAATACAGCTTTAATTGCAGATCCAAAAATGTCCTTAAACGGCGATCGCTTCCTAATTTATAAGCTCGTAAAGCATCGCCCACAGTAAACAAAGTGTAAGGCACGGTAATCAATGTACCTGAGCGAACCGCCTTAGTCAACTGCCACAAGTCCCAGATGTTACGTGGTGGTAGCACTGGATCGCGTCCTTGAAATTTCCAACTAGCTTTAAATAAAGCTGCCATTAATTGCCAGAATGGTTCACTACCAGGAAACTGTCGTTGCCGTTCTTCTTGCCATTTTTCTAAATCATGCCAAACGTTAATCGCTGTTTTCTCCCCAGGAAGATACACCGCACAAGCGGGATCGCAAGGAGTTGCTTCGGGAAGCTCGATTTCTAATTCTGAGAAAATACGGTGGTGAATACCTCCTGGTTCCAACCCCGCTACTTGAGTTGCTCCCACATCAAAGGTAAATCCTTTGCGTTTGAAGGTAGAAGCACAGCCTCCCGGTACCAGCGCTTGATCCAAAATTAAGACGCTGTAACCTTTATGAGCTAATAAAGCCCCAGCAGTGA
>JBPCQW010000004.1:0-3335 GCA_050997715.1 Hassallia sp. | reverse complement strand
GGGATCAGGGGAGACAAGGGAGACAAGGGAGACAAGGGGGACAAGGGAGACAAGGGAGACAAGGGGGACAGGGAAGTGGGGGAAGAATTTTTATAACTCCTAACTCCTGCCTCCTAACTCCTGCCTCCTAACTCCTAACTCTATGAAGAAGCATTTTGCAACTCAGCCGTGCGTACAGATAGTAGCTGTGTCTGATTCCCCCGTTGTATTTTTACCTGTAAAGTTTGACCGAGGCGACTATTTTCGACAATATTTTGTAAGTCTTCGGCTGTCGTAACCGCTTGTCCATCAATTTGCACAATCACATCACCCAGACGCATCCCCGCAGCAGCAGCAGGAGAATTCGGTAAAACTCGCATCACCAAAACACCATTAACTTCTGCTACTTGCAGTGGTGAATTGGGGTCATTGTTATTTTGTCTTGCAGCATCAGCAGTTAAAGTTAGCATTTGCACACCTAAATAGGGGTGAGCAACTTTTCCACCACGTTCGAGTTGAAAGGCGATCGCTTTGGCTTTATCTATAGGAATCGCAAACCCAATTCCCATAGCGTCAGCACGAATCGCTGTATTGATTCCAATCACCTCACCTCGGTCATTTAACAGCGGTCCCCCGGAGTTACCAGGGTTAATTGCTGCATCGGTTTGAATAAACTCCAAGCGTTTGTCGGGAATTCCTACTTGAGCGCTAGAACGTCTGAGAGTGCTGACGATTCCCAAAGTCACAGTATTATCGAATCCTAAAGGATTACCGACAGCGATCGCCCAGTCTCCCACTTGTACATTAGCTGAAGAACCCAAGGGCGCAGTTGGTAAATCTCCACCAGCATTAATTTTAACCACTGCTAAATCTGTCACTTCGTCAACGCCCTGCACTTTTCCTTCAAAACTGCGTCCGTCTTTAAGGCGGACTGTCACTTTATCAGCTTTATCGACTACGTGGGCATTGGTAAGAACCAAGCCACTCTTGTCAATAATGAAACCAGATCCTAAACCGCGTAATTGTTCCGAAGGCGACCTTTGGGGTAAACTCTCACCGAAAAACCTGCGAAAAAGTGGATCGTCATACATCGGATCTACGCGACGAGTAATTGTGCGCTCAATATCAATTCTGACAACAGCCGATCCCACACGATTCACCGCAGCTGTGACAAAACTACTACTAACGATCGCAGCCGTAGCCGGTGATTGTCGTTGAGCAACTAATTGTGACAAATCCGTACTTAGAGGATTTGGCGCCGGTTCCGCTTGCGAAGGTAACACTTGCAGGCTGCTAACTGTGAGCAAAACTCCTAGAAATATCGCTAACACACGCGTACTAAGTTGGCGTATAGACCGGGGTACTTGAGAAAATCGCATAACCATACAAGAATGTATCAGCGTAATTGTTGTTTAATTTTGATTAATATCAGAAGTGTCGAACTACGAAAACCGCTACTCAAACTTCTTCATCTACAGCTATTTTTACAGGTTTGATAGAAATTCCTGTGTATTGACGTTTGTTTTGGGCATTGGGCAATTTTGTTGAGGGGGGGAGGGGGAGTTAGAAGTCAGGAGTCAGGAGTTATAAAAATTCTTCCCCTGCCTCCTTGTCCCCTTGTCCCCTTGTCCCCCCATCTCCCCTCTAGGCTAGGATCTGAATACTGCCAAAACTTTGAGAACCTATGAATGGATTAAACCGATTAGCTGAAGAAACCTTGTCCATAACACCAGCAGAACATTCCCAAAACGATACAGACCACAGCAACACAGATCATCCTCATGGGCATGGACAGTCGGCTCATCCACACGTCCATAGCGAAGAGTCATTGCGGCGAATTGTTAATCGGCTGTCGCGTATAGAAGGACACGTTCGCGGCATCAAAACAATGGTGCAACAAAATAGTCCTTGTCCTGATGTTTTATTGCAAATTGCCGCTGTTAGAGGTGCTATAGATAAAGTGGCGCGAATTGTTCTCGATGAACATTTAAATGAGTGTATTGGTAGAGCCTGCAAAGAAGGCAATATTGAAGTTGAAATTCAACAACTCAAAGCTGCTTTGGATCGGTTTTTACCTTAAAGAATCAAAAGTAAGGTTCGGCTTATTGCAGTGTGGATATTCCTCCTGCAATAGGGTTCGTTGTGTTATGGCTTCGCTATAGCGCACCTTGGTGCATGAAAGTTTAAGTGTCGTACTATCGGCGCTACATATATAATATGTCCCTGGATTACCAATTTCACTATTCTTTTACGGGCAATTCTCAAAAAACGCCTATTGTTTTTGTACATGGATTTATGGGTAATTGTCAGGAATTTGACGAAGCAATAAAATTACTATCTGATGATTATTATTGTCTGACGATTGACCTTCCTGGACATGGAAAAACTCAAGTTGTTGGTGGCGATGATTGTTATACAATGGCAAACACGGCAGAAGCATTGATTAACTTACTAGATAAGCTCAAAATAGCTGAGTGCTTTTTAGTTGGTTATTCAATGGGTGGAAGATTGGCTTTATACCTAAGTTTGCATTTTAGTCAACGTTTTTCTCAAGTTATCTTAGAATCAGCTTCTCCTGGTTTAATAACAGAAGGTGAAAGATTACAACGAGTGAAATCTGATGAGCAAATAGCGAGAAAATTAACAAGATGTGTTGATGAAAGTGATTTTAGAGCTTTTTTATTAAATTGGTACAATCAGCCGATTTTTGGTTATATAAAAAATCATCCTGAATTTGAGGACATGATAGAAAGTCGGTTACAGAATAATCCTTTAGAGTTGGCGAAATCATTGCGCTTTATGGGTACTGGATGCCAACCTTGTTTGTGGGAAAAACTTAAAGATAATACAAACCCCTTGCTGTTCTTAGTTGGGGAATACGATGAAAAATTTATCGTTATTAATAAAAAAATGGCGAAAATATGTGAATCTGCCCAATTAACAATAATTAGTAATTCGGGGCATAATATACATTTGGACAACACTTTTGCATTTGTGCAAAATGTGAGGAAGTTTTTGATTGAGATTTGAAGTTATATTTATAGGGTTTAGGAAAAGAAGCGTTGAAACGCTTACTACGAATCAATTTTTCACAGTTTTTAATTCTTCTTGCAAGTTTTTCTGATAAATCTTGGGTAGATATCGGCTGACGGAATTTGTTTCTATGCCATATCCGAGACTTGTCCAAGTGGGGGAAAGCCGGCGCAAAACTTCGTTTAACTTTCCTTGATGTAGCTGTTGAGAAATGTCAGTTCCCCAAACTTTGCGATCGCTTAACCAACTGTAAACTACTGCAGCTTGATATTCTGGTGCAAAACTATAAGATGCCCAAAACACAAACCGCGTCGGGTTGGGAT
>JBPCQW010000597.1:0-8873 GCA_050997715.1 Hassallia sp. | reverse complement strand
ATCGATGAACAGCTTGTTTGGTAATTGGACCAGCACCCTGAGAAAAAACTTTCTATGGCTGGTTCTCTCAACGCTGCTGCCTACACTTGGGATGACTAATTCAGCACGGGCAGCAGAGCGAATTTATGCATCTTACTCGGCTCTAGAGCGTTCTATTTCCATCAATGCTTTAGAAGATTACGCGAAAAAGAATGTAATTGACGACGACTTGGCAGTTTATCAGCAATATGTGCAACCACAACAGCTGCAAGACTTGCGACGAGTTTTACTCACACCAATCAAAGTTAACTCGGTAGCGGTTTCGCAATTTCTCTACACACCCCAAGGAAAATTTCTTCTAGAAAGGTTGGGAGAAGTAATTAAAACTGAATCTCGTGAAGCCAAACCAAGTTTTCATGCTTTACGTTCAGCGCTGATTTTAGCTTCTGCGGAACCGTCCGGCTTAACGTTATTAAATTTGTTACGAAAGTATCCCAGCCGTAGCATTCACATTGATTTAGCGCGTAGCTTGGGGATAGCCGGAGAACTGGAAAAACTTGTTAGTGAAACTAATCGAGCGATCGCCGCAGTTTCCCAAAAGTCTAATACAGAAGCCGCTACTATCCAACCGTCGCTAAATCTCTCGCAATTGCCAGATTTACGCCGTAAAGGACAGTTTGTTGTCAAGAATAAAGAGACACTAAAGATTTTTGACTTAGCACGCAATCGGCTTTTACTGACAGATATTTACCTTCCCAATGTTTCCACACCCGCACCCGTAATTGTGATTTCTCATGGTGTCGGTTCAGACAGCGGGAATTTTGAATATTTAGCGAATCACTTAGCCTCCTACGGATTTGCCGTCATCGTTCCCAATCATCCGGGTAGCGATGCGAAACAACTGCGATCGCTTTTGGATGGACGCGCTAGTGAAGCCGCAAAACCACAGGAATTTGTTGATCGTCCTTTAGATGTCAAACATGTACTTGATGAATTGGAGATGCGTAACAAATCCGATTCTCGATTTAAAGGACGCCTAAATCTGCAACAAGTTGGCGTAATTGGTCAATCCTTTGGTGGTTACACAGCTTTAGCCTTGGCAGGTGCTAAAATCAACTTTCAGCAACTAGGAAAAGACTGTAGCAAACAGGCACTTAAAGATACTTGGAATCTGTCTTTATTGCTTCAGTGTCAAGCTTTGCAATTGCCAAAGAACCAAGACTATAAGTTGCGGGATGAGAGAGTTAAAGCAGCGATCGCCATTAATCCAATCACTAGCAGTATCTTCGGAGAAGCTGGTTTAAAGGAAATTCAAACTCCCGTAATGATTGTTGGCAGCAGTGATGATACCATTGCCCCAGCTTTATACGAACAAATTCTGCCCTTTTCCTGGATTGCCAATACCCAAAAGTATCTAGTTGTGCTTGAAGGTGGAACCCACTTTTCTACGATTGGCGAAAGCAAAAACGCCACTGAACAAGTAGGATTACCTTCGGAGATAGTTGGCGATAATCCAGCCCAAGCGCGTCGTTACATAAGTACTTTGAGTTTACCATTCTTTGAAACTTACGTGACAGGAACCTCAAAATACATACCTTACCTCAACGCTGCTTACGTGAAAACCATTTCCAGTCAGCCTGTCGGTTTAAGTCTTGTCCAATCTTTGACGAAAACCGAATTGGCGCAAGCGGTGAATGGTGAAGTGAAAGAAGTTAAGCCGTAAAAAAATGGTAGTTGTTGGTTGTTGGTTGACTGACATATTCTGGCACTATGAATTAGTCTTCTCACCCGCCAGGAATTTAAATTCCTGGCTAATAGCCAAAGTCCATTAAAATGGACTGAAATTAGAAAGTAAGTTTTTAGTCCTCTAAAGAGGACTTTTGCTATTAGCTTTCGTATTTTAATCCTTGGTGGTTGTTGGGACTAAACTATGATTACTCAAATTCCTAACCACTAACAACTAACTACTAACCAATTCCAAAATCTGTGCAAGGCTTTCTAAATCTCAACAAACCATTTGACTGGACATCTCACGACTGCGTAGCCAAGACGCGCAAACTCTTGCGTCTCAAGCGCGTGGGACACGCAGGAACATTAGATCCAGCCGCTACGGGGGTGTTACCAATCGCACTTGGTAAAGCCACAAGATTATTGCAATATCTACCAGGAAACAAAGCTTATAAAGCGACAATTCGCTTGGGTGTGCGTACTACAACTGATGATTTAGAAGGTGAAATTATTGCTTCTCAAATCTGTGCAGTGAATTTAGCAGATGTGGAAACTGCACTTAAACAATTTGAGGGAAAAATTCAGCAAATTCCTCCAAGTTACAGTGCAATTCAAGTTGAGGGGAAACGCTTGTATGATTTAGCACGTAAAGGTGAAGCCATAGAAGCGCCGACGCGAACAGTGGAGATTTTTCAGATTGAAATTTTGGATTTGCGAACTGGGGATTTTCCGGAATTGGATGTAGCGATCGCCTGTGGATCTGGTACATATATTCGAGCGATCGCACGCGATTTAGGTATCATTTTACAAACTGGCGGTACTCTCGCTGCCTTAACACGCACCCAAAGCAGCGGTTTTCACCTAGCAGACAGTCTCACCTTTACCGACTTAGAAGCAGAAACCTTTCAGCCAACTCCCCCGGATGCACCTTTGCAGCATCTACCATCTGTCACCTTACCAGCAACATCTGCTCAAAAATGGTGTCAAGGACAGCGCATTGCTTTCATGCATATTGCCGACACAGTGCGAGTTTACCATGAAGACGGGCTTTTTTTAGGAATAGCCCAAGCCGAAGCTGATGTATTGATTCCCACAATGGTATTTGAGCCAATTTCTTAAATCGGATTTAAATCTAGCAATTATAAATCGGGCGTTGCTTCCTTTAGGGGATAATTTTGCAATATACAACGAAAACTTTAGGGCTAAATGTTTTTATCGAAAACTTGGCTGATGTTCAGTATGAAAAAGCCAATCGCATTTATCAACCCGGACGCACCTTTAAAATTGGTGTATCGTCAAGTTTTTAATTAAGCAACTCTATGAGAGCCAGAATTGAAAACAGCGTACTTTTCTTGCACCACGAGGACTTACCAGAATTTAAAAAAGGCGGTTCCGTGGTGAGGAATTCATACTTTTGGGCATTGCGTTCAATTGCTGGTCGTGCTACACGTTATCGTGATTGGGAATATGAATCAGAAGTTTGGATAGCCCTATCGCGGATGCTTTTATCCTTTACCGAATCCGGTTATTTAGGCTTAAAAGAAACTATGCTCGAATTTCCTTTATCTCAAGGTGAAATTCCCGACGCACTGCGCTCTATTTCCACCTGGGAATAGTTTTTCTCGTAGTGAGCGCTTCAGCGCTCAAATAGCACGATGCGTCACAAATAAATAGCATAGTGCCTCACGAATAAATAGCGCTGAAGCGCTAATTACAAACTATAATCAACCATGAGCAAAATTGAAGAAGCACAAGCTGCGTATCAAAATTTTACAAATGAATTTCAAAGTCTTATCCTCAGCAGCGTTAACCAAGAAAATCAACCTAACGCTAGTTATGCACCTTTTGTCATGGATGAGGCAAAAAACTTTTATATATTTGTTAGCGGTCTTTCACCTCACACCCGTAACTTGTATGCTAATTCTCAAGCTTGCATTCTGTTTATTGACGACGAATCGAAAACCGAGCAAATCTTTGCCCGTCGTCGTCTAACTTTTGATTGTTCTGCAAGTTTAATTGAAAGGGAAACCGCAGAATGGAATCAAATTGCTAATAGCTTTGAAGAACGTTTTGGAGACATGATCCAAGTGTTTCGTGGGTTGGCTGATTTCCGCATATTTAAGCTTACACCTCATGAAGGACGGTTTGTGGTTGGCTTTGGTGCGGCTTATCAAATAACTGCTGATGATTTTAATAGTTTAAAGCATATTAAAGGTTAAGTTGTAGTTAAAACAATTATGCCATTGTATGTGCGATCGCTTGGCTTGACACAATCTCAAGTCTGACGAAATCTTGCGAACAACTCCTCACGAGATGATTGCAGCAACAAACGAGTAAACTCTTCTGGTGGTAATACAACCATTGGCTCTATAATTGCTACTAACTCCTCATCCAATGTCCCAAAGCGGACACGCAGCAAGTTTTCTATTGTGATGCGACGTTCCGTCTGAATACCTTGCTGTTGTCCTTCTTGTCTTGCCTCTGCTAGCCGTTCTTGATAAATCTGGATACCCTGCTGGATACCTTCTTGTCTTGCCTCTGCTAGCCGTTGCTCATAAATGGGTGATAACCGCATAATTAAATCCCTATCCTCTTGATCTACATTTTGACCGACTTCTAAGGTAGTCTTCAAATTAACTAACAAATCTATAGCTTTGGAACGTAAAGGATTATTTTCTGGAAGTGCCTCTAGTTCATCGATTGCTTGTTGCTGAACTCTCCCTTTACCTAGAATTCTCAACCAGAGAGTTTCTTCGGTACAGGGTAGCTGGTGAATTGCGACAATAGCTGTTTTGAGAAAGTCTGCTAAAAAATAAACTCCAGCACCCCAGTTATCTTCATCAATTCTAGCTCCAAATCCATCTAAAAGCGACACAGAAGCGGTAGGCGATAAAATCCACAAACGCGGTAATTCAATCTCAGAAACGCGAGTATTATTACGTTTAGCCTGACGTTCCAAATCAGCAAAAACATCAAATAATTTGTGTATACAACCGCGAATTTCACTCTTGGTTGCGGCATTTCTAAACGGTTCAAACAGTGCTGCTGTAGCAGCAAATCGCCCTAATAATCCTAGCAGCGTTGTGTTGCTGGAAGGTTGAGCTTGGGTGCAAAATAAACATCAATCTCCCGCACTTCTGCCGCAACCTGACGGCTTGTTTCCACTTTTCCTAATGGCAATAACAATTCTTGGAGATAATCTTTAGCAAACTGGTCGTAGGGAAATCTGGTCATTTATTCTTTAACTCACATAAGCGCTAACAATAGCCACGAGATAATTTAGTGTGTCAACATTGTAATCTTTTACGTTAGACTTATTGCACTTATTTGCCTAATCAAAAAGCGAAAACACAGCTTAGGACGTGTTTTCGCTGATAACCTACAACAAAGGAAGGGTGCGGCTATACTAACAAAGTCCGCGCAGGCTGACTAAGTACAGCATTTCATTAATTCGTAGCAGATTAAATTTTGCAATAAGAGTGCAATGCCATTGTTACTCGATGCAATGGCATTGTTTCCCGATACAATGCCATTGTTTCCCAATACAATTCGATTGTGACTCGATACAATGCCATTGTTTCCCGATACAATTCGATTGTGACTCGATACAATGCGATCGCTTCCCAATACAATTCGATTGTGACTCGATACAATGCCATCGCATCCCTCTTTGAGGGCAAACTGTTACAAAAACCGAAACACAAGTAGATTTTTACCAGCAATACCCGTAAGATAACAATGAAACTTCAGAGAAATGACTGAAGTAAATTAAATCGTTTTCTCATAGCAGGATTCGTGCCGGCGGGATTCTTGCTGTAACTAATAACTTGTTGAGGCGTAAGGATGAAGAAACGTGCAAAGTCTCAGCGGACTTTCTGGTGCTTGCTGCCCAGTTTTACCCGCTACAGTTTAATTTTGTTACTCAGTGGCGTTTTCTTATCTGAGTCGGTGGGGGCAACACCTGAAAGAAGGTTGCAAATAGCACAGCAAGCGAAACGAGCGTATTCAGATTCATTTTCCCAAAATATAGCTGGGAAAGCCTCCGCTAGTGTCAACATTACAAGCTTACAACTGCAAATAGCCCAGTCGCCAACCACAAAACCTGCGCCAAGTCCGGAAGAAGCGAAAATAAAGCCACTGAAGGATAAAGCACTCCAACTTTTGAAAGAAGCGAGCCAACTGGAAAACGAACGATCAGCAGCATCACAGCGACAAGCAATTACAAAATTAGAAGAGGTGCTAAAAATCTTGAGATTACCAGAAATACGTGCCGTAATACCTCAAGAAGCTCGATCCAACGAAGCTTTTACACTTTATGCGATCGCCAATACCTACAGTACCCTGAATGAAAACACTAAAGCTCTGGGATATTTGGAGCAAGCATTAGCTATTTCGCGGGAAATAAAGGATCGTCTTGGTGAAGCTCGTATACTTTTGGCGTTCGGCAATATCTACGGCATCAACCTGACTGAATACACAAAAGCTGTGGGATATCTGGAACAAGCATTAGCTATCTTGCGGGAATCCAAAGAACCAAAGGCTCGCTCCCCGCAAGGTGTAACGCTCATACTACTTGGTGGATTTTACCGACAATTAGGGGAAAAGCAAAAAGCGATTGATGCTTACAAGCAAGCCCAGTCACTGTATCATGCTGAAAACAAACCAAAAGAAGAGGCTCAAGCACTATCTGGACTTGTTGGAGTATATGGTAAATTCGGCGAACCGAAAAAGGAGCTTGAGTATTTAGATAAAGCCTTAGCGATTCACAAGGCAAATAACGATTTACCAGAACAAGCCAGTACACTGACATCCATCGCATTAAAGTACCAAAATTTGGGTGAAACAGAGAAAGCCCTTAATTATCTCGAACAAGCACTAGAAATCTATCGCCAAACAAAAGATTTATTTGAAGAAGCAAATACACTCAGTATCATAGGCGTCGTTTATAGTTCAAGGGGCGATCGCCCTTCAGCAGAAAAATATATCCAGCAGGGTTTAGAGTTACAAAAAACAATCCAAAGCCAATTGCAACAGGACGTAAAATATCAAAGAAATCAAATCCTTATTCTCCAGGAGATTGCCAGCAGCTATTTTGGGTTGGGTGATATACAGCAGCAAATCGTCTACTTAAAACAAGCACAAACTATTGCCCATGAGTTAGGTAGAACCCAGGATGAAGCACAGTTGATTTCCAGAATTGGTGGGGTTTACTATGATCTAGGTGAGACTCAAAAAGCCCTTGAGAATCTCAATCAAGCCCTAAAGCTGCAACGTGAAATTAAAGACTCTCAAGGAGAAGCTAAGACACTTGAAAGCATTGCCTCTATTTATAGAAAATCAGGAGAATTTCAACAAGCTCTAGATATACTCAACCAAGCACTGGAGATTTCTAAGCAAAAACAAAACTCCCTTCTAGAAGGAGGGATTCTCTCTAGGATGAGCAATGTTTACCAAGATTTAGGGGCTTATGAATTAAGTATCAAAAAGAGCGAAGAAGTTTTGGCAATACATCAGAAAAGCAATCCCTCTCTAGTAGGAATTACTCTCTTTAGTATAGGAACTTCTTATCTAGGAAGCTGCTTTCATCAACAAAAGCCAGAAGATTGTCATCAATCATTGGACTATTACAACCAGGCTTTAAAGTACGCCGATGAACAAGGTTCTGTTTCTAACGAAATTTCCATCCGTGGTAATATATCCAAGGCTTATGACTTATTGAATGATTATCAGCAAGCAATTACTTATGGCGAACGAGCTTTAGAATTATCTCGCCAACATAACCTTAAAGGTGCAGAAAATGATACCCTTCTTAATTTAAGCGCTGCCTACAAAGATGTAGGAAATTATGAAAAGGCTCTTGATTACAGCAAGCAATCTTTGTTACTATCCCAAAAACTCAGAGATTTACCATCACTTGCCACCACTTACAAAGTTCAAGGTATAATTTACACCTCTATGAAACAGCCGCAGCAGGCGATAGAGGCTTACAATCAACAACTAAAGTTAGCAAAGCAAATAGGCGATACATCCAACCAAACTTTTCCACTCTATAAAATAGCCGTCATTGAGCGCGATAGAGGCAATTTCAACCAAGCCAAGACGCACATAGAAACACTCATCGGCATTGTTGAGAATACACGCAGCAAAGTCAACAGCCAAGACTTACGTTCTTCCTACTTTGCTACAGTGCAGGATTATTACAAATTCTACATCGATTTGTTGATGCAACTGCACAAAAAAGACCCTTCAAAAGGATACAATGCCGAAGCACTCCATATCAGCGAACGCTCCCGCGCCCGCAGTTTAATTGAACTAGTAACCGAAGCTAGAGCAAATATCCGTAAAGGTGTGGACCCGAAACTTTTAGTAGAAGAAAAGCGCTTACAACAGTTAATTGATGCTAGAGGAAAACTACTACAAGATTCATCTGGCAAACCAGAAACCGAAACAGCAAAGCTTAAAAAAGAAGTCTCAGACATCCTCAGCCAACAAAAAGAACTGCAAACTAAAATCCGCACTTCTAGCCCGAAATACGCAGCGCTGCAATATCCCGAACCTCTGAAGTTATCGCAAATTCAGCAACAACTCGATAAAGACACACTGTTGTTAGAGTATTCCTTGGGTGAAGAACACAGTTATCTTTGGGCTGTAACTCCCAACTCCATCGACACCTACGAACTCCCCAAACGCGAAGAGATAGAGAAAGTAGTCACGGAATTTAGAGAAACTTTAATTAAATGTCAGAAATTAGGAATATGTAACCAATTCTCCCCAGAAGAAAAAGCTCAAGCTCTGAAAAATACGGCTTTATCTGCAAGTAAGCTTAGTAAAATTATCCTCGCACCTGTGGCTGACAAGTTGGGGCAAAAGCGTTTGGTGATTGTCGCTGATGGTGCTTTGCAAACAATTCCTTTTGCGGCATTAAATGACGTAGAGACGGGACAGCGGAACGTCTCTACAAAACGCGCTATTTCCAACACAGAGGTTTATCAACCTCTGATAGTCAATCATGAAATAGTTAATTTACCTTCGGTTACAACAATTGCAACTCAAAGACAAGAACTCAAAGGACGCAAAACCGCACCAAAAACTTTAGCTATTCTTGCCGATCCGGTATTTGAAGCTGATGATATACGCATCACTGGCAAATCTAATAACCTTGATGT
>JBPCQW010000560.1:0-8554 GCA_050997715.1 Hassallia sp. | reverse complement strand
AGTCTGGACTCGAAAAAGTTGCACAAAGGTGGGGTCGAGGCAAAGCGCTCACGCTGCTTGATACTCCACCCCATCACGCGATACAAGCGTTGGTTCGGTTCGAGACTCTCAACCGATTTCACATGAGCTTTCAGTCGGTCTGTCGTTGCCTGTTTCCATTGGTCGTCGGGCAACTCCCAGGTAGAAAGGAACTGCGACTCGGCAGAGCAAGTGTCAAAATTATTCGCATTGCAAGCATCTGGCTTTGTTTCCTTAATCTTGGCAGCAAAGTCTGCGGGAACGCTGCTGACTCCACCGACTATCTTGCCGGTAGTTATTTCCTTAGCGTATTTCTGAAGAGAAGCACGTTTTTTGGAAAACAACGGATTTTTGAAGTCCACCATCAATAGGGAGGCTACAAATTTGTCCGTCAAAATCTTCGATTGCAGCAATTTTTGGGTCACGTAAATGTCTTCAGCCCCCATCTGCGGCACGTAGAAGGCAAAATAGGTCGAGCCTGGAGACTCATATGCCTTCTCGCTATCGCGCAGGAACCCTTTCGTGCCTACCAACTTGAATTCATGGTTTTTCAGATATTCATCATAGTCTTTGCGAGGCAACTTCACCGAAAGAGGTGAGTAGTCCAACTTCAAGGTTGTCTGCAAAAGCGTATCTGCTAGAAAAGTGTCGTTAGGAGGAATGCCAGTAATATCAGAGTCTGCTGGACTTGTATTTTTTCCATCGCTCTGAACGTCACTAGACTTAAAGTTGATGGTGGTATTGGTGGTCAAATGGCGCAACATTTCATCGACATCACTGATATTAATAGTGCTGCCTTCTTTACGGATGCTCTGTTTGAGCCAATTGGTGTAGTGGTTTTGAAAGTTGCTTCTGATAACCTGTTCAAAGACTTCAGCACCGCGTCGTTGCAGAAAGAAGTTCTCGCTGGCAACTTCCTCTGGAAGCAATTGTGCGGAAATATTGGCTCGCTGAGATTGCCAATTACTCCAAGGAAGCTCAATCTCCCTCATAATCGGAATGCCGTTATGATGACAGGCAAAACAACCTTGTCCTATGGTTTGCGGTTTTTGTGCTAGAGAAGTCTTCCCCGTCCAAGCCCATACATAAGGAGAAGAATCATAACTAAATCCCACTTGGGGTGTTAGCAAATAGTAGTCGTATTCTTTGCTTTGGTCGTCAAAAGACAGAACCTCAATCAATCCCAGAGCCTTAGTCTTGGGAGTGGCAGGGGAAAGCTTGGCGAGCATAATTTTGCTCTCGTTTTCATTCGCTCCCCAAGTTATGTTATAGCGAAGACCGCGAGGCAAATCCCTCGAAGCAACGGTTGTCGGGATTTGTGACCCTTCCCCGGCAAAGTAAATCGTCGGCTTATAGTTTAATTTGTCTGCGATCGCCTGATTTATGCCTTGGACGCCATTCGGCAATTCTCCTCCCTGACGTAGCACACCTTTGGCAAAAGGATCGTTGAGCTTCTCAATGTCTGAGTCGCTCAGGGGTGTCAGGCAGGTATCCAACCCCGCAATGAAGCGGTAAATTTTGTCTGGAACTACGGCTTGACAGCCGGCTGATAATTCTGCTGGTGCGCTGTTAGCTTCTGTCGAGCCGAACCAAGCTCCACCTAAAAGCGAAAGTAGGGTAAGAAAAATCACCACACTTAGCTTTGGAATAGTCGCTCTGACAAATCTTAAAGATTTTGCAAGCATATATTTATCCTCAATCTTGCTATATGGCTTGATTGTTTCGCTTTAACTACATGTAAAATAGCGAACATATCAAGCGTATAATAAAAAACATATTGAGTTTACCAGATAACTTGCTTTTTTTGACATTGACATCTAATGTTAATTAGCTAACCGGGACGGGAGGAACTGAAAAAATTTGAACGCTGATGAAGAGTGCGATCGCTCTTTTTGCCCGGTGCGTTAAGAACAGATTAACATACGACCCATATTAGACTTCTTCATAAATATCATAGTAACTTTCCTTCATTCCCAGAGCTTTGTAAGTCTTTTGAGCAACATTATTCTCACGTTCCACGTAAAGTCTAAATCCGCATACTCTCAATCCATTTTGCTCTTGTTCTGCTTTTTGTTTGACAAACTCATAGAGTTTTCGATAAATTCCTTGACGACGAAATTCTGGACGAACGTAGACACTTTGTATCCACCAATATAAACCATTGCGCCAGTCACTCCACTCAGTGGTTATCATTACAGAACCAGCGACCTTTCCATTTTTTTCTGCTAGTAAATAAAACCCTAAATTCAATCTAGTCAATAAAGTTTCTACACCCGCAGTTACAATATCTAATGGAAGTTCTTTACCTTCAGTTTCAGATACTAATGCTCGATTGAACTCAACCAAGACATCTAAATCCCTAAGTTCGGCAATGCGAATTAGCAAATCTTCCATTTAAATATTGTCCTTTTTTATATTTAATTTTATGTATATAACACAGCGATTTGAATCACTGCGTCATATTTTTGTTGAGAATATTTATACTAAGTGCATGATTGCAGACTTAGAATGAAAGAGAAATTTCCAAACTGAGATTAAAAATACGATTGAAGTGTTCCCCTTCTTCTTATATCTAGGGTTGCACAATGAAAAGAACCGCCAAAGGTATTAAAATTGCGAAAATTGCAAGTAATTGGCTCAAATCCGAAATCTTTCATAAGTTTAATCATTGCTTCGTCTTGCTTTTCAACGATGACTCTTTTCTCATCGAGGGTCAAAAGATTCATACCTACTCCCTTACTGCTCATATAAAGAGGATGACTGTCAGGAATACAGGATTCAGGAGCTTTTAGGACATCCCAACTTTTAAACATTTCCGGAATTTTATCCACTTTTTTGGGATGTATTAAGACTTTACCAGGAGCTAGAAGCACAAAAGTTGCATCAATGTGCATTGCTGATTGATCTTTAAACTTTAGTTCATGGATTCTGTACTCATTTCCCAAACATCTTCGTACCCACTCTATGCCAAAACGATTAGTAACTTGACTTTGTTGCACAAAGATGTCTCTACCACATTTGGTAAACTCAGCTGCATCAAATACTGGTTCAAATTCAGTCAGTGAAGAGTTAAATTCTTCATCCTCACCTGCTTCTTGATATTGATAGTTGTATAGTTCATCGCACAATTGCGGTTTGGGTGCTGGAATCCATTGGGCACCGTGATGAAAATACTCTTTGATCAGTGAGCGATAAGCATTAATTTCAAAGTATCTAGATCGCCAAGGCATTGGAGCTTCAATCAGCTTATCACCAATTACCATCATGACATCTCTTGGCATTGCTCCGTAGAGACCACTTGGACTTTGCCAGTCGGGGGTTGCATAAGGAACAGTATAATTTATAGCATCAGGACGACGAACTGTTACACCTTCTGATTCCAAAATGTGAACGAGTTCTTCAAGGTCTTTTTCTCCGGCTTTTACTTGCTCTTCTGGGAATAATTGACCACCTTTGCACCGAAAAAAATCCCAATAACGCTGTGGCATCGTTGCCTTGATTGTTAGATGCCAAGGTGGTACTACTGCACCATCCAATCGACCAACAATCACTTCCTCTAGAGGGTCCCATTCATTGAATGAGTTGACAACAGGTGTTGTGGTTTTTGTTAATTGCGAACTGTGATTCGGCTCCATGTTAAGGTAAATTTAAGAACAAAGTACAAGTTTGAGAGACCATCCAAGAAAAGCGATCGCTTTTGTTTGTGGTATTGTGAAACACACAATCAAGGTATACAATTAAATGGATTCTTTTGTCAAAATAATTCAGGTCAGTAATTTTCCCAAATGAAAATGCTCCTCTTGAGTAACTTTTCACTCTTCCCTATTGTCAAGTTTCTGTCAGGGAATGAAGTTCAGGTAACACCCGTATGGTAATGTGAGAAAAAATACGTGCTTCCAAGAGTTGATGCGACGCTCGTGAAGACGACAAGAGCGCAAATGAACCCTTGACTACTTCCAATCTCACAGACAAACAGAAATTTGTGCAGTTAACGCTACTCAAGCAATAGCTCGCTACCACCATCGTCAGACAACTTTTGCGACAAAAAAACAGCAGACAAAGATTCAGAACACCCACAGGGAAACGAAACGGAAAGCGGAATCTGGGTTATATATGGTAATGTATTAATTAATTTAAATTCTCAGGGCTGAAAAAGAAAACAGGAAATTCCTACGTATTCTTCGGACTTCATTTGAGAAGAAAGCAGATACAAGTCTTAACTAGACCAGTAGAAGAATAACAACAATAACGTAAGATATTCCACTCTAATAACCTCCGCTCAACCAAACTTATTCTAATTATTCAGCCTGAAATGACTAATGTTCTTGATAATTCACAAGATAAAATAGAATCCACTCCAGCTATTCGGGATTTGGTTTTGTTATTGATAGCAGTATTGCTGGTATCTTTAGATCCAATCTTTACGAAATTGACTGAAAACGAGCTTGGAGCTAATGCAACAGTTTTCAATCGGGAATTAATAGCCAGTATAGTATTTTTATTTTGGCAAGGAATAAAAGTAATATTGGACAGACGTAAGAGCGATTTTTCATCCCCGAAAGAGTCAGAGCCAATTACTATTAGCACTATAGCTCTTTTATTAGCCGTAGTTTTTTTTGGAGAAGTGTGCTTAGTCACTTGGGCTTTCTCTTTGACTCAAACCACTGTTGCCAATTCTAATTTACTCCATAACTTACCCTCAGTTTTTGCTGTTATTGGAGGATGGCTATTTTTAGGTCAACGCTTTGACGGGAAGTTTATCATGGGGATGACTGTTGCTTTAAGTGGTGTGATTGTCATTGGAATTCAAGATTTACAAGTTTCTCCCGAAAACCTTGTAGGTGATGGTTGGGCTTTATTTTCTGCTGTGATTTATGCGGGGTACTTTTTGACTATAGAAAAACTCCGAGCTCAATTTTCAGCACTTACAATATCACTGTGGTATTGTATCCTTTCAAGTATTATACTCCTTCCATTTGTACTCTTTTTTGAAAATCAAGTTTTTCCAACTACACTGTTGGGATGGGTAAACGTCATTTGTCTAAGTGTTCTTTGCCAAGTGATTGCCTCTGTTATTTTTATCTATCAACTTAAGCAATTTTCTTCAGCATTTGTTTCTCTGTTCATGTTATTACAACCTATTTTGACGGCTGTGCTTGCCTGGTTCGTCTTTAAAGAACCGTTAAATTTGCTGAACTGGATAGCGTTTTTTATCGTTTTATTGGGCATTTATCTCGCTCAATCGAGTGAAGCGATCGCTCACTCGGATGAAGCGATCGCTCAATCGAGTGAAGTTATTAAAAATTAACATCAAATTAATAGTCGAATGAAATCTATACTATCCTCAATAATATTTAATTTTCACAAGTTAAATATTATGGGAGAATTTTAAGTGTATTAATAATTGAAATTTGGAGGAGTTAAAACAATGAAATCGGAAATTTATATTTCTGACGAGGACTTTAAGAATAAAGCAGATACAGGATTGATAATGTCCAGTACCAGATGGCTTATCGATCATTATAAAGCTAAAGAAAAGTACCGTCACGAAATGGTTAAGGATTTAGATTTAAAATCTGGTGATATTGTGCTAGATGTAGGCTCAGGTCCAGGTTTATGGTCAAATAATTTAGCTGAAAAAGTTGCTCCAAATGGTCGTATTATAGGCATTGATTATTCTATTGATGCTATTAGTTGTGCCCAGAGGAATTTAGAAAGCTATCCCTATAAAGATATTATAGAATACTCACAAGCTGATTTTTTTAATATTCCTTACCCTGATGAAACGTTCGATGTTGTTTTTTGCAGTAATAGTTTGATGTATTTCACCGATTCCCAGAAAGAACAACTTCTGAAAGAACAAAAGCGAGTTGTTAAAAAAGGGGGAAGAATTGTATCTAAAGAATATGATGGTGAAACAATCATTATTTACCCAATTATGGAAGAATTATGGTTAAAACTTAAAAATGCTGTTGCTCAAGTTTTATCAAAAAGACCATTAGAAGAATATTATGATGAGTATGTCGCTCGGAAAATACGTAAATTATTCTTGGATAGTCAATTAAACAATATTGTTACTATACCTTACCCGATTCAGATGTTTTCACCTTTGTCATCCCATCAAAAGAACTACATTACTGAAGAGAGTCAGTGGTTTATCAAAACGGCTTTTCCTTATTTAAGTAAATCAGAAGTATCTCAACTTGAATCTTTTTTCGATTCCAATTCAAGTGAATATATTCTAGATAGAGAAGATTTTTCTTATTTAGTAGTCGAATTTATGACCATTGGAACTAAGTTTACTTAAAAAATTAATCAGGTAAGATTTCAGTTTTGTCAATATACCTGGTGATTATAAACTGATATCATGTCCGGTCAATCAACCATAATTTTCATCAAACCTCACCCCTGGTGAGGTTCTTTAATTGTGGATATTTTGACAAACATGATATGAATTATCCTTTGAAATTCTATACATATATAAAAGCTCTCCTGATTAAAAAATAGAAGAGCAGTTACGTCAATTAGTGGTGGTTTTTGGAGTTAATTTGTAGCACCTTCTCCTCTGACAATTGAATCAACTCCATCCCAATACGCTTCTAGCAGTTCCAAGTATTTATTTAAACCTGCTTCAAATAATTCCCGTCCCTGCTGATGGATAACGTAAGGTGCGATCGCATTAAACGCATTGTTGCTATGTCCAATTTCCACATTCAAGTGCATTAACCAATGCTTCCTAACATTCTTGTCATAGCCTTGGTTCTTTAACCCATCATTAAGCTGAGTTGCCAACACTGCGGACATAGTTTCATCAGCATACAATGCCCCCAAGCACTTTTCAATTGGGGGTTCAGTATAAAGCTTCATTGTTCCAGTATTGATCGCTGTGGTTGTCGGCAAACACTTGTAATTGTCAATTTCTTCATCGCTAATCCCAAGATCGTTGATTTGCTGACGGAAAAGCGTCTCATGAGTTACCTTACCTGCAACTTCATCATAAACGTTGAGTACTACTTCTCGCAAAATATTATAATCACGAGTAATCATTGCTATTCCTGCAATGTAGAATGGCTCGTATTGAAAATAATACCAGCACTCCAGATAAAATTTCTTTTCTTGTTCCTTGGTGAACTTGTTTTGCCGGTAGTAGTTGAGAAGAGGATGTTCTACTGCTCGGTGATTGAGAATATACTCCATCTTCTCATTGAGATAATTTTTTACTTCTTGGTCATTCACCTCCAAGCGTTGACGAACATCAGGTTCTTGTATTTCTTCAAACTTTTGAACTTTTAAAACTGTCATTTAGAATCTCCTTTTGGGGTTAGATATTTGCAAACTATCTTTTCGTTTTTTATCATGCGGATATTTTGACGATCGCACGATAAACTGTTCTACCGTTTTCCTTATGATATACCATTAAAATCAAAGTTTTATCGGCAAGCTTCAAGACCGGAAAAATCAATTCTAGCAAGAACCACAGCCAATAATACTAATTGATTTGTTATTAGCAAATCATTCAAAAAACGATAGAACAATTAAACAAAATTTTAGCTATAAGTCCCTGCTTCTACTTCTTCTTCTGCCCACCAGCGATCGTTGCCATTAAGATTTCTTTTCTCATCATCAAGACATCCCCAAGTCATGTTGATCATAATGCGAGTAGCATCACGATTTAGGGGTACTGTGCGATGAAGAGTTGTATCTGATTTTAATAAGTAAATATCACTGCTAACAAAACCATAAGTACGGATAGGATTTTCACACAGATACTCATGAATTCTAGGATTAGACTTGTCCCAAGTGGTATGAGGAACACATTGCAACATACCACCATATTCAATGGGTGGGGTTTCCAGAATCCAAATCAGAGCATAACGATAATCTCCCCAGTGCCATCCGTGGGTGTCACCAATCTTTTCCTGTCTGGTAATCAAAAATTCCTCGTCCTTTGATGGGCAAGGTAAGAAAGGTTCACCAGCAAGTTTTTCCAGAAACTTTAGCAGTGATTTTGATCTATATATAGTGTTAATAAACTCGCTGTTGGCAGCAATGCATTCACTGGAAACTACACTCATTTTCCTGGGAGTATTTCCTGTGGTTGCCAACTTCAAATCACGCCGTTCGGCGTATATTTCTAATAGCCTTAGAGCTTCTTGTTTCATCTCTTGCCGAATGTTGAGAGGCATAATTTCCGGAACTTTGATAAATCCCTCTCGCTTAAACTTTTGATAGAGCAATGGTAAAGAATCTTGAGAGAAATTACTAGTGATATTGTCTTGAATCTGCTGTTCCCAATGGCTGACTAATGCGACTTTTGTCATTTGACTTGTTGAGTTAATTTATACAATTTTCAATTATGCATTTTTTTTTGCTATCACAGTAGATACTAAACATTTTTTAATATTTTTATTTCTACAGTCATTTTCAAAAATTAAGCAATAAGTTGCAAACAAAAATGGGGAATTAGTTGGCGATTTTAACCTCCAACAACTCGTGATAAATTCAGAAAACTGCGCTTTTGTCAAGAGTAGAAAGA
>JBPCQW010000558.1:0-4646 GCA_050997715.1 Hassallia sp. | reverse complement strand
GCGTTTATATATGTCCAGCTTCAGGCTTCCAGCCTGTGGGTTTATACTTACACGCCTTGGGATGCACCTGGTAGTACGTAATTATCAGCTTGTTTTTTAATTTACACTATTCTCTGAACATAACATTGTTGACTGTCAAATGTTAACAGTTAACAATTAATTTGATATTACCAGTAAAAATACCAAGCCACACTAGGTTTTTGACTGCGATAAAAGCATTTACCTGATGTTAAAAATCGAAAACTTTTGCAAAGATAGTTTAACTCCGATTTATGAGAGTCAAAGATAAGTGCAGATATATCTGGATAAGTAATTTGCACTACAAGCTGACTTATATTTCCGTGTTGTTTTAAGCTAATATAAACAGATAGTTGTACCAACTCAGGCAAACTTATTCTTAGCAACTCATCTAGAGCCTTTAAAACGACAAGACTGCGTTCTGCTGGTTCATGTAGCCAGTAATTTGGCATGTCGATACAGAAATCTAGATTTGGATGAGATTCTACCCATAGTTTTAATAAGGATTGAATTGCTAAAGGTAAGCTATCTTGTATGTATGCGGGAGAAAGGCGATCGCTTAATTGCGTCAAGGATTGATGAAAACTATTAATTCTCTGTAAATGTTCTTCACTTGTGGGTGATAACCCCATGCTATCTACAGGCAACAGCTCTAAACTGCGGCGCATTGTGAAAGATTCTTGCAATAAACTATCTCTAATATTCTCAGCTTCTAACGAAAGCCTGAGGGACTGTCTGGAAGACCACCACTGTAATGCTTGCTTAGTTCCATAAAAATATCTCAGAAACCAGATAAAGGTTAAGATGTAAATAGTTAGAACTACAATTGGTAAACACATTAAGTAGATTGCAAAGCATTATTATAGGTAGTTATTCTCCGATTTTATGAGTAAAAGGCTAGGTAAAACAATGCCTATTTATGCCAAATATACTGTCTATTTCCGACAGTATACTTGGCATAAATGTACTTTTTTAATTTCCTAAAAATACATGGTCATAGGGAATAGGGAGATGGGGGATGGGGAGACAAGGAAGACGAAAAGACAAACTCCCCCTTGTCCCCTTGTCCCCCTTATACATCCGTAATTAACCTTGCTTTTCTCAACATGAATTGCAGTGCTGTCTCTTCTTTAGAAATAATATCAGCTGTGGCACCCATTCCGGCTTGAATAGAGCATTGATGAACACCGTGTCCGAATTTCAACGTATCCGGTTTTACTGTTGCTTCAAAATAACTGGCAGCAGGTGTTGTAGAACCTGTATTGCTAGTTTGAGGTGTAATGGCATCAGGAGAAATAGTGCTGACAGTACCTTCGAGGATACCGTAATCAGGATAGGGACAGCCATCAACTCGCAATTGTACCTTTTGACCAACTTCAACTTTTTTAACTTCTCCAGCAGGAACCATTGCTTTAATAACTAAAGGAGAATTTTGCGGCACAATTTCGGCAATAGCATCTCCCACTCGCACAACTTGACCGGGGTTACGTAAATTCATCTTCAGGATGATGCCATCACTGGTAGCGCGAACAATGCTATTGTGCAGTTGAGTATTCAGTTGTTGGATATCTTGTCTATATTGGTTGAGTTGGTTTTGGACTTCAACTTGCCGCTGAATTAAAGCTTGTTTTTCTTTATCCAAAGTGGCGATAGTTGCTTCACCTTTAGCAATTTCTTGGGCAATACGTTCAGAAGCGATCGCTACTGTTGCTTGACTGGGATTGACTGCTGCTTGAGCCGTTAAAACTTTTGCTTGGGCAATTTCAATAGCTTTTCGTTGACCTTCAAGTGTTGATTGTGACTGTTGAACAACTAATTGTTTTCCATCATAATCGCGCCGACTTACTGCTCCGCTTTCTGAAAGTTGCTTATAGCGATCGCTATCCACCTTAGCAAACTTTAAATCAGCCTGAGATTTTTGCAAATCAGTAAAAGCTTTTTGCAAGCTGGCTTTTGCTTCTAGCAATTCGCTTGTTGTTATAATTCTTCGATCTTGATATTCTCGTTGATTGCGTGCTAAATCTGCCCTAGCAGAAGCGATCGTTCGATCTACGACTGTTTTTTCAGCAACGATTTGAACCTCTAAACTCTTAATTTGAGCATACATTTGAACAAGCTGTAACCTGCTCTGCTCAATATTACCTTGTAACTGGCTCTTTTTGATTTGCAGTTGCTCGTCATCAAGACGGGCGATCGCATCCCCATGCTTGACAATCTGATTTTCTTTAACCAAAATACTTGTGACGGTGCCTTCCATTTCCGGTTGCACCACTCGCGTGTCTCCGATAGGACGCACAGTAGCCGGAGCTTTCACCGTCACATTGTATTTAACCCACGAAGATACACCAATCGCAGTCCCAACAGTTGCAACAAGAAATATTCCGGCTAAAGATGTCCAAGGACTAATAGGAGGAAGAAACTCGTCAGTTTTAAATGTGGGAAGGAATTTTTGACTGGGAGTGTAGAGCATAGTAATGTATTGATTGTTAGTTATTAATAACTATTTGTTAGTTGTTATTTGGCTATTATTAGTAGATAGTGATATTTTTTGAAATTTAATAACTAATAACCAATAAAAATTAAAAAATAACAATTTTATGGGATTAAAAAATTTAAATGGTCTCCTGGTTTGGAGTACAAATCCTCCAAAGAACCTTGAAGTTTCAGCTTACCCCCATCCAGCAACACGATCCAATCAGCTCGATTAATAACTTTAGGACGGTGGGTAATCAAGATTGTGCTTTTACCGCGACGATGGTGGAAGAGTTGATCTAAAACTTGCGCTTCACTGACTGGATCAAGTCCACCAGTGGATTCATCTAAAATGAGGATTGGTGGATCTGTGACAATCGCTCGTGCTATTGCGAGTCGCTGACGTTGACCACCAGAAATATTTGCACCAAATTCTCCTAAAATAGTTTGATATTTATTTGGAAGTTTAGTGATAAACTCATCTGCTTCAGCAATTTGGCAAGCTCTCACAATCTGTTCAAACGTAACCTGAGGTGCGCCTAAGCGAAAATTTTCTATAATAGAACGACTCCAAAAATGAGCGTCTTGAGGAACGAGAACGACTTGTTGCCGGAGACAATCAAGGGAAAGATCATTGAGGTTATAAAGTCCCATGCGAATATTTCCAGATTGCAGTGGATATAACCCAGCAATAAGTTTGGCGATAGTACTTTTACCACAACCTGATTTGCCGATAAGGGCAGTCACTTTACCACCAGGTATTGTTAAAGAAAAGTCTTCTATAAGTTCAACTCGACCTGCATAATGGAAGTTGACATTTGTACAAATAATGTCAGTATCTCCAGGGATGTTAGCAAAAGGCTTTTTCTCGTCGCCTTCATTTTCTTGAGTCGCGTCTATAACTTCCGTTAAGCGTTGTGTAGCAGTTTTGGCACGAGTAAACTCGTCTACGAAACCTATGAGAGTACCAATTAAGCCCAGATAATTGCCATTCATCGAGTTAAATGCCAATAACTGCCCAATACTTAAGTTTTCTGCCGGGTTAATTACCAAATTGCCACCAACCCAGAGTAAAACAATGCCGCCAGTAGCAGAAATCAAGCCAGAGAAGGTATTATTAATAATACCGATTTGAATTGTGCTGAATGTGACGTTAGCAAGACGACCAAACCGGGTTTGTAACTCATCCCAAAATTGCGGTTCAGCCGTGGTAGTTTTGATGGTAAGTGCGCCTTTAAAGGTTTCTACTAAAACGCCTTGGGTTTCTGCTTCTTGAACTAAAAGCTCACGAGTTTTTTGCTGCAAAGTCGGCTGGAAAACTATCGTAGATAAAGTCATTACTACCGAGATAAATACAGCTACTGCGGTAAGCTTCCAGCTATAAAAAATCATGAAACTAAACGAAACCAGCGCAATAAAAAATTGGCTGGGTAAACCAACAACGACTTGAGCAACTAACTGATTAATCTGGTCAATATCTCGCAAGCGACTCACAATTTCTCCGCTGCGACGTGCTTCGTAATAAGAAAGAGGTAACCGGAGAATAGTCCTGGCAAATTCTAAGACTAGACCTAATTGCAGGCGTTGTGCAAAGTGAGCGATTAGGTGAGATTGGATAAATGAAAGGCTGCGGGAAATAAAATTCATCACTACCACAACGATCGCTACAGTCGTGAGCAGCTTGGTATCACCTCTAACCAGTACATCATCAGTTAGGATTTGCAGCAGAAAAGGCGAAGCTAAAGACATCAGCCCTAAGACGACGTTTAAGGGTAACGCTTGCAGAAGTATTCCGCGAAAAGCCCAGACACGCTTGAAGAAACGCGAAAAGCCACCAATGCTATCGTCCTTTTGAGCAAAAAAGCGGACTGGATCTGGTTCCACCAATAGCATCAACCAATCTGCCCAATTCTCTGCTAAATCTTCTTTAGAGAGATAACGGATGCCGACTGCTGGATCGGCAACGACACATTTTTTACCTTTATTACCGTATAAAACAACCCAGTGATGCCCTTTCCAGTGAATAATTGCCGGTAGAGGTGCTTCCTTCATCCGGTTCAATAGGTCTGGTGAAGTTTTCACCGAACGGGCATTAAATCCAAGTGTTTCTGCCCCCCGCTTCAGTCCTAATAAAGTGGTGCCTAATTGTCCAGTGC
>JBPCQW010000337.1:0-23438 GCA_050997715.1 Hassallia sp. | reverse complement strand
CTTTTTTGTATTGAGCGATCGCTTCAGTTGGTTTACCTTGATCGTCAAGAGTATTTCCCAAACCAATGTAAGCTTTAGCAAAATTTGGTTGCAACTCGATTGCTTTCCTAAAAGCTGCTTCCGCTCCTTTTAAATCTCCTTGTTCATAAAGATTTACACCTTCTTCAAAGCTAGCAACTGCGTTTTTGTTTGAAGGTGTTATTGTCTCTGAATCTGGTTTGTTTTGTTCACCTACGCTGACAATCACACCGAAGGCAGTATTAATATTTGTCAAACATAAGCCGATAATAGTTGCTGTCAGCAAGTTTGTTTTCAGCATTTTTACTAAAATATCTACATTTGGTTTAAATGCTTACTTTGTCTTTTACTGCATCTCTGATAATTTACTCGATCTAGCTGTCATTTTATCTAATAATTGAGTTATTCTCTCAACTTTTTCGGTTTGTCGTTGTTTTTGCAATAAATCTTTAGCTAATTGCAAGTTTTTTATCGCTTCTTCTCGCTTTTCTTGCTGCATGAGAACATTAGACAGACGCAAGTAAGCATCAGCATATTTCGGACTGTGATTAATCACTTCACCAAAGATTTCCGCTGCTGATTCTAAATTACCTTGTTGCGTCAGGACATCTCCCAACAGCAAGCGAACCACATCATTAGTAGAGTTAATCGAGATTACTTTCCGAAAAACTGCTTCTGCACCTGGATAATCTTCTTTTTGATAAAGATTTACTCCTTCTTGAAATAAATTTGAAGTAATCAACGTTTTTACAGAAAAATAAATTAAAATGCCGATAGCGAGGATAACTACAACAATAGCAAAAATTGAACTTGAGGGAATTTCTAACATGATTTTAAGCTAAAAGACAAGCAATAGGGAAAATCAGATATTCGACGAAAAATAGTTTCCAAATAAATTGATAAAAATTGGCGATCGCGCTTTTATCTTGCAAGTCTACCGACTTACTTTTAAACCACATTAAACCCAGCGCTACAAGATGAGTAATCACCATAAAAACTGGATTAACTTCTGCAAGACTTAGCATACCCACTAAAATCATACTAACATAGCAAATAGTTAACACCCAAAGAGCCAGATTAAACACGGCTTTTTGACCGAGCTGGAGAGTGAAAGTACTGATATTGTAGAGGCGATCGCCTTCCATATCGGGGATATCTTTAAAGATAGCGATCGCAAAGCTAAACACCACAATAAACATCGTCAAAACCCACACCGCAGACGGAATTCCTTTATTTGTTTGCAACAGCCAATTAAAGTGCAAAAACAGCCCCAAATTCACAATAGCCCCGCGCACACTAAAAATACACAAAGCCGCCCAAAAAGGAAACTGCTTTAAACGAATTGGCGGTAAAGAATAAGCCGTCCCAATTCCCAAACTAATAGTTACCAAACCTAATAAAAACGGTCCCCCCAACCACGCTATAACTAGTGCGAGAAGACCAGCAATACCTACAATTAATTGTCCTGTGCGGGGCGAAAATTCACCCGATGCTATTGGTAAATGAGGCTTATTGATTTTGTCAATTTCCACATCTTCTAATTGATTCAAACCGACAATATAAACATTGCCACATAGACAAGCAATCCATGCTGCAAAAACTTGACCTAAACTAGGAAAAGAAGATGACGTAGCGCTAGCAATCAAATACAAACCCAACACACTCAAAGTAGTGCCAATAATCGTATGTGGACGGGAAAACTTCCAAAAAGCATACAACCACTTACCCACAAAATTAAAAGACCCTTGCTTAGAAATCTGACCCATAATAAGTTTTGATTTTAAATTCCAATTGTTAGTTAATAGTTGATAATTGTTGATTATTCTCCTAACTCCTAACTCCTAACCCCATTCCCCAATCCCTCATTTATTTCCACATAACAACCCAAATCGAATTAAACCACGTTCATAACCACGACGCATTAACCCCAGCGAGAGCGCTCCAACAATAGTACTCCAACCCGATCGCAGTAATCCGAAAATTGCTTGGGGAGTGAACGCCGAATCAATTACGATATTCCAAAATGGGGCAACAGCAATAGACCAATCAGCAGTGCGGATATTTTGTAATGGGAGTTCGCAAGCGATCGCTTTATACTCAGGCAAAGAAATCACATAAGGCAAACAATACACCCGGTAAATATCCTGCAAATGCTTTTGTTCATCTTCACTCAGCGGTGACTCATCAATTGGACGATGACACCAAGTCACCATAATCAAAGTTCCACCAGGTTTTAGCACCCGATAACACTCTTGTATAAACTTGGCTTTATCCGGCATATGCTCGCCACTTTCCAGTGACCAAACCAAGTCAAAAGAATTGTCAGCAAAGGGCATTTCTTGAGCATTTGCCACCTGGAAATGACATCTACCACTCAAACCAGCCTCTTGAGCGCGTTCAGTGGCTCTAGCGGCTTGCACGGGACTCAGAGTAATACCTGTTGCAGAGGCATTAAACTTTTCTGCCAAGTATAAAGAACTACCACCAATTCCACAACCCACATCGAGGATATTCTCTACTTGCTGCACCCCCGACCACTTGAGTATTTCTTCGATTAAGTCTATTTGCGCTTGACGTCGGTCTTTTTTCAGCTTTCCATCTGCACCATAGTAGCCGTGGTGCATATGTTCACCCCAAATTTCTTCCCACAGACCGGAGGAAGCATCGTAAAACTGCTGAATTTGTTGGTAAAGTGTTGCACTCATGAATTTATTGGGGAATGGGCATTGGGGAATGGGGAGTTAAGAGTTAAGAGTTAGGAGTTAAAAGTCAAAATTTACCTCTGTCCTCCTTGTCTCCCTAATCAAACATACTGCTAGGCTACCATGTGTGTTTTTAATTAGATAAGAGTGTTTTTGTTTTCAGGCGGGGTCAATGCTATTATCCTTGTTGTAAAAATTTAAATTTATAAATCTTACCTTGATATGACTGTTGCTCGCACAATTTGCTTGGGATTTTTGGCTGTGATTGCTGTGGGAACCATTTTACTGATGATGCCTTTTTCTACCAGCAATGGTACGTGGGATGACTTAATTGTGGCATTATTTACTTCCACATCCGCAGTCTGCGTTACAGGTTTATCCGTAGTCGATATCGGTACATATTTCTCTTTTTGGGGACAGTTGTTTATTTTGTTGTTAGCTCAAATTGGTGGATTGGGCTATATGACAACCACAACTTTTCTCATTTTACTAGTTGGACGTAAGTTTGATTTGCGACACAAAATAGCGATTCAACAAGCTTTAGATAGACCGGGAATGAGTGGTAGCAGACAAGTTATTCGCTCAATCATTACCACAACTTTGATTTTTGAAATTATTGGGGCATTTTTACTTTTACCAGCTTTTGTTCCCAAGTATGGATGGAGCCAAGGACTTTGGCTAGCGATTTTTCATAGTATAAATGCTTGGAATAATGCTGGTTTTAGTTTGTTTAAAGATAGCTTGATTGGGTATCAATCATCTTTTTTAGTAGTCTTTACTATTACAGGTTTGATTATCTTTGGCGGAATTGGTTATCAAGTAATTATGGAAATGTACATTTGGTTACGCGATCGCCTAACAAAAAAAACACTCAATCTAGTATTTTCTTTAGATTTTAAAGTTGCTACAAGGACTACAATTATCCTTTTATTACTAGGAACAATCATATTTTGGGCTATAGAAATTAGAAATCCTCAAACTTTTGGTAATCTCAGCGCTATTAACCAATTATTAGTTGCTTGGTTTCAATCAGTGACTTCCAGAACTGCGGGTTTTAATACCATTGATATTAGCAATATGACAAATGCTGGTTTGTTTATTACGATTGCAATGATGTTTATTGGTGCAAGTCCCGGTGGTACAGGAGGTGGTATAAAAACAACTACTTTGCGAGTTCTTACCAGTTGTACAAAAACCATTCTCCAGGGAAAAGAAGAAGTTTTATTATATGAACGTAAAATAGCAACATCTTTAATTTTGAAAGCGGTTGCTGTGTTAGTAGGTTCAATAATAACCGTGATTATTTGTACCCTTTTAATCAGCCTCACTGATCCAGAATTAGATTTTATTCAGATTCTGTTTGAAGTAGTATCAGCCTTTGCTACAGTGGGTCTATCTACTGGAATTACCGCAAATGTAACTATCGCAGGCAAACTAATTTTAATTATGACAATGTATGTTGGAAGAGTGGGTGTTTTATTATTAATGTCAGCTGCATTAGGAAACCCCCGTCCCAGCAGAATTCACTATCCAGAAGAAAATTTACTTGTGGGGTAATCAGAAAAATCAAGATAATAAATAATAAATCATCAGTCTATGTATAGAGAATGATAAAATATAACTCATTAGTCACAAAAAAAATTTAAGTTTTTAGGTCTAATTTTTGTTTTAGATACAGACAGGGAAAATAAGGAAAAGAAGTGTGAATCTGTCATCGTTAGGTTTTTTTCGCAGTCTACGTCACGATAACCGCCAATTTGCGGTAATTGGCTTAGGTCGCTTTGGTCGGTCGGTATGTTCTACGCTACATAAACTAGGCTACCAAGTACTGGCAATAGATACTAATGAAAAGCGGGTATCCGACGCATTGTCAGAGCAGCTAGTTGGTCATGCTTTGCAATTAGACTCAACAGAACCAGCAGCATTGAAAGAAGCTGGAATTTTTGAATTTGATACGGTAATTGTGGCAATTGGAAACTACATTCAAGAAAGTATCATCACCACCTTAAACGTGAAGGAGGGTGGTGTACCTCATGTAGTAGCTAAAGCCTCTAGTGAAGTTCATTGCAAGCTGTTGCGACGTGTAGGGGCAGATCACGTTGTATTTCCAGAGTTTGAGGCAGGTTCTGCATTAGCGCGATCGCTCACCAAACCTTCTATTTTAGATAGATTTGACCTTGACCCAGATAACAGCATTGTCGAAATTATTGTACCTGATGAATTTCATGGTAAAACTATCGCCGAACTTCAACTTCGTAACCGCTATGGGTTGAATTTACTGGCAATGAGTCGCGATGATAAATTTATCATTAATCCTGACCCAAGTAAGTATCTAGAGCGCGGTTCGGCAATAGTAGTTATTGGCTGCAACAGAGATATTAATCGTCTGCCAATTTAGGAATTGGGCATTGGGCAATTGTTTAATGGGAATTAAAGACGCTTAATAAAGTAATGCTCGTTCTATTCTAATAAGATTCTTTCTATGTCCGATGCGAGCGTGCCCAATGCCCCATTTCCGATTACCCCTTCTCACGAAGGTTAAGAGGAGTTTTTAGAGGTGTTTCTGGTAGATTTGGCATTTCTGGCTGCAAGGTGGGCTGTTGTTCAACTGAAACTGGGACATCCCCAGGATTGCTTTGTGTTTCGGTTGCAGGAGTTTCTGGTTGATTTGGTGTTTCTTGATTGTTAGTAGAAGTTGGTGTTTCCGAGGGAATTGAGGTTTGAGTAACTTCAGGTTGGCTTTTCTTTTGGGCAATTTGCAGCATCAGTTGTTCAACCTTATTAGCCTCTGGAAGATTTCCCAATTCGCGGTATTCATTGCGAGCGCGTTTAAATGCAGCATTAGCTTTGTTCATTTCGCCTTGATTGTAGAAAGTTACTCCCAAGTTGTAATAAGCTAAGGCATTCTTAGGATTTTGACTCAGTGCTTGCTTGTAAGCGGTAACAGCCTCTGATGCTTGACCTTGACTAGCTAGCAGACTGCCTAAGTTAGAGTAAGCGATCGCATTGTTAGGATTTAGCTGCACGGCTTGACGATAAGCAGCGATCGCTTGGGGTATTTCACCTTGCTGTTGTAAGGCGATCGCTAAGTTATAATATGCATTGGCATTACTACTATCAAGATTTATTGCTTGCTGATATTCGGCGATCGCTTCTTTTAGTTGACCTTGTTCATACAGTGTCAAGCCCAAGTTATAATGCGCTGCAACCATTGTTGGTTCTATCACCAACGCTTGGCGATAAGCAGTAATTGCCGCTTCTTTTTGTCCTTGTTTTTGCAAGGCTAAAGCTAAATTATAATATGCCTCCCCCAAATTAGGATTCATCCTAATCGCTTCTGCATACTCTTGCACCGCTGCCTCTAAGCGATTTTGCTGTAAAAAAATATTACCCAGATAATTCCGTGCCAGCCCAAGATTTGGATCTCGCTCCAAGGCTTGCCGAAAGGCATATTCAGCACTCACGAAATCATTGCGGTTATAGCGCATCACTCCCTGCTGATAATAACTAGCTGCTTCTAAATCTTGAGTGACAACATTTTCCTGGGCAAGTAGCCTGCTTCCTGGTAACTCACTAAACGTTGATGTCATAAGCAGCAAAAACGCAGAGGAAGAAAACAGCACGATCTTGGAGGTGCAAAAAAACCACTGACAAAGTTGATATTTTTTAAACATGAATGGTATACCTGCACTTATTGTTAAAGGCTTATAAGTCAGAGTACCCACCATGAAAGAGAAAATTAAGCTGTTCCGTATTTTATTTGCATGTAGGGGGAGTGGGGGAGGGGGAGACAAGGGGACAAGGGGGACAAGGGGGAGTAATAACTCCTGACTCCTGACTCCTGACTCCCTAATCTCTTGCTTCTGGCAAAATGAGCATTGCATCACCGAAGGAATAAAAGCGATATTGAGAAGCGATCGCTTGCTGATATATATTTAACAATCTTTCCCGACCAATTAAAGCACTCACCAGCATCAGCAAACTAGAACGCGGCAAATGAAAATTGGTAATCAAACCATCAACTACTTGCCATTCATAGCCTGGATAAATAAATAAGTCTGTCTTACCACAAAATGGTTGCAAATTCCCAGATTTAGCCGCTCCTTCTAAAGCACGCGTTACCGTTGTTCCCACAGCAATAATTCGTCCGCCAGATGCTTTTGTAGCGCGAATTTGCTCTACTGTTTCCGGGGGGACTGAAATCCATTCTTCATGCATTTTGTGAGTACTAACATTCTCCACTTCCAGTGGGCGAAATGTACCTACACCTACATGCAAAGTCACAAAAGCTTGATTGATGCCGCGATCGCGCAAACGCTGCAATAATTCCGGTGTAAAATGTAGCCCAGCTGTTGGAGCTGCGATCGCTCCCGGATGTTGAGCATAAACTGTTTGATATTGTTCGCTTTCAGCTTTGGATTGTGTAATGTAAGGTGGCAAAGGTACTTCACCATACACATCCAACAAATCCACTAAAGAAACTTCCTCTGGCAAATCAAATTGCAACAAACGTCCCCCAGTTGCTTCATCCGTCTCTAGAACGGTAGCAGTGAGGGAAGAGGAGGGGAGGAGGGGGGGAGAGGGAGAGGGGGAGGATGGGGAAGAAATTTCTTCTTGTCCCCCTTGTCCCCCACTCCCCCGCTCCCCCACTCCCCTGGCTCCAAAAACAATCGAAGCACCCACTTTGAAGCGTTTTCCTGGCTTGACTAAAGCTAACCAACAGTTGTGGCGTCGTTCTTCTAATAACAATACTTCTATTTCTGCGCCAGTGGATTTCCGACCATACAACCGCGCTGACAGAACCCGCGTATTATTCATTATCAGCAAATCCCCTGAGTGTAATAGCTCCGGTAAATCGCGGAATATGTGGTCTAAGGGTGCTGAATATTTGCCTGTGTTAGGAGAATTTACTAATAAAAGCCGGGAGGTATCTCTAGGAAGTGCTGGATTTTGAGCAATCAGTTCTTGAGGTAATTCATAGTCATACCCAGCTAATGAACGATCTAAGTCAATGTTTTGTGGTTCCTGGCTAAAAGTTGAATTCATGTTGATTAGTGCGGGTATGGGGTGCATCTATCTGAAGCTAGTTTTAAATAAAAAGCTGGATTTAATTTTATTTTTTCAAAGGCGATCGCTTAATTTCATCCCTAGATTTTACGATGGATATTATTAGGTAACACGTAAACAAGAATATAAAAATTGGGTAAACCTCCCCATCGAAAAAGGGGGGCTTTTACCCTAGCCAATAGTGAGGTCTATATATAAATATAGAAATGTAGGATTGGCTTTGATCCCAAGCACTAAGATGGAATATTTGTATTACCTGGCAAATGCCAGTCTAACTTTAAGGGTGGTTCAACACCTACACGGCAGACCCCAGACACCTGTTTCATTCGTCACCGTAATTCATCAGATTGATGGCTGGGTGGTTAGGGTCAAACTAAAAGGTAATGTTACACCCCAGGAAGATGGCGATTTTCGCGCTTACTTCAATGAATTAGGAATTAGTTACGAGCCACCAATGCGAGTGCAAATGGCACTTTGGAGTTTGGAAGCAGGGCAGTGTCCTGTTGATGTGATGCGTCGCTATCAGGTAGCGATAGTTTCTCATGGAAATCCAGAGAAAGAGGAAATTGAAGCGTTTCGACAACAGTTTGTCCGGGGACTGGGCTACTGTCCTGAAACGTTAGCGTAATTCCACATTATTAAATTAACCCAAGCGAATGATTGTGGCTAATAGCTGATCGGGGGAAAAGCTGTTAGCCATTAGTTATTGTAATGCGTACTATTTAAATCAAAAGCTGCGGGAATGTATTCTTGCAGCTTTAATTGATGTACCCCATTTTCGGTTATAGCTAAAACTTCTTGGCTAGCTATAGCTGAATCCCGGAGCTTTTTTGAGATTCGTTGACAAAATACTATCGCGACATCAAATCGGCAAGGATAATCTGCTTTGTCAGGATACTCGGATAAAAACATCTGCGCTGTACTACAGAGTTTTGCTTGCTTTTGTCGGGTTATAGCGCTTCTTCCCCCTGCATCCCAATTACCAGAACTGCGAGTTTTGACTTCAACAAATGCGAGCATCAAGTTATCTGGTTTCCCGTCGTCAAATTGGGCAATGATGTCAATTTCTCCCCAACGACAACAAAAGCGACGGTGGAGAATGATCCAACCTGTAGATTGTAACCATTGTGCTACCAGGTCTTCTCCTAAAGTACCGATATCGGGATAATGAGATGAAGGGAGATTCGCCATTGACTAAAAATAGCATGAATTCTATAGATAGCGATCGCATAACAATTGCTTTTACCAAATCTTCAACTCAGCTAGGGTTGCAGGGTAAAACAGGAAATCGCATTTGGGCAAGCATACTCAGTTTATTGCTTTGGCTATCAGTTTTGATTACAGCATCTTTCTATTCTGTGCAAAACGCATTTGCGCTGGAATATAACAAAGAAATTCTGATCGAAGCTGATTTCTCAAAACGTGATTTAACAGATTCAAGCTTTACTAAAGCTAATCTTCGCTCTAGCAACTTTAGCCATTCTAATTTGCGCGGTGTCAGCTTTTTTGCGGCAAATCTAGAGTCGGCAAATTTAGAGGGTGCCGATCTCACAAATGCGACTCTAGACTCAGCTCGTTTGATAAAAGCGAATTTAACAAATGCGGTGTTAGAAGGTGCGTTTGCCGCTAGCGCTAGGTTTGATGGTGCGATTATTGACGGGGCAGATTTTACTGATGTGCTGCTGCGTCGGGATGAGCAAAACAAACTTTGCAAAATCGCCAAAGGTACAAATCCCACAACGGGACGGAATACCCGCGATACTTTGTTTTGTTCGTAAAAGTTAATACAAACGTGCGTCGTGAGGGTCAACTGACCAAAAAGGCAGGGGAGCAGGGGAGCAGGGAGTAAGGGGGAGGATGAGCGGATTCCCCAGCCACTCATGCTAAGAATGCGAACGATTTATTCGTGGAAACTCGCGTTTTGCTCCCCATCTCCCCCCCAAGCCCTGCCCCCTGCCCCTTCGTGGACCCTCAGACTACTTTTAGCAGGCAAGTTTCAACAAAAGTCTAACGTAGTTCTCAGCCACTTTGATAACAGCAAAGTGTATGGTAAATTCCCTTACATTCTTGGTTGTCTTTTTCCAGACACTAGTTTTTTGTCAAACATCCAGGGATAGATATTTCAAATAACTTATTGTTACGTTTTATTACAAATCAGTAGATGTACGTTGTTACACAAAAGTTCAAGCTACAGCTTCGTTTTTCTGACAATCAAAAACTACCATCAGGCTGACATTAGGTGTCAGTTGGCGTAAAAGCCGCAAATGTCCTTCTGCATCAGACTTATTGCGGAATCGAGCGATAATTTCTTGTTGCGTATTCGGAAGTAAACGAGCAACAGCCCAAGAACTAAGACGTTTTTTGTAAGTGATCGCTCCAGTTGCAGAGACGGAATCGCTGTAATCTGTATTTTGTGACATGATATATGCTATCCTTATGTGTTTGAGTCAAGGGTGTTAGTAAGTATCTTGGCGGGGATGGACTAACGCCTTTTTTAATGATTCTCCCACTGGGATATCACAGGAATTCTAGATTGTCAACGGTGTCCTCGCCACTTTAATTATTGATGAAAGCGAAAACTTTAACATCGAGGTGCGGCTTTCAATCAAAGTCAAGCAATTTAAACATCAAACCTGCGTAGGGTGCGCTATAGCAAGCCGCAGGGCACCCTACATTGTCATAATGAGAATTAAGAGCGTTTTGTTCAACAACGCTATGATTACCAATTTTTACCTAGCAAAGATTCAAATTCAGATTGTAAAGCTTTGATATCGGCAACTCTTGCCACTAGTAAATTATCGGTGCCGGCATCAGTTAAACGTGATTTCCAATAGCCAATACTGTCTGAATTGTTCAACCAAAATTGAATCACCGTATCTACTACTTGATCCAAATCCCAATTCCATTTAGGCGGAACTGGTTCTACAGACTCGATCAATGCATCAAGGGTACATTTATGCGTTCCTATATATTCTACCCCTTGGTGTTCTGGTTTTTGGCAAATCTGTTGATGATTAAAAAATTGCAAAACAGGAGATACACCTACAATATCAAAAGAGTACTTCATTGCAGTTGTCCCGGTGTTTATTATTTTGAGGATACAAAATATTATCGCTGAAAACAGTTAAATATTTCTCTATATCTAAAGTATTAAAATTACTTCGTAAATTAGCACTTAAAGCTGATGAGTGCTAATGTGTAGAAAATTATTTGAGGTATTATTAAATAGTTTTAGGCATTAAACAAAGGGGTGCAGATTATTTTTAATATTTTTTTAAATATCCCATTCACAGATTTTAAAGGTGAAGTGGCGGCTTTGTTGGCGGCTGGTTTGTGGGCTGTAGCTTCGGTGGTGTATGGGCGTTTGGGGCAACGTATTCCGCCATTGCAACTGAACTTGCTCAAAGGGATAATTGCGATCGCTTTGCTGACAATCACCATTTTTGTGCGGAGGGAATTTTTCCCAACTGTAACAATTGTTCCCCTTTGTCTGCTGTTACTCAGCGGGGTGATTGGTATTGGTTTGGGCGATTTAGCTTTTCTCGCGGCGATAAATTCTTTCGGTGCGCGTCGTACCTTACTCATGGGAACTCTTGCACCACCAATGACGGCAATAATCGCGCAGATTTTTCTTCAAGAAAAACTGAATGTGAATGCTTGGTGCGGCATTTTGGTTACTATTGTGGGAGTTGCTTGGGTGGTAACTGAAAGATTACCGGATAAGTGCGGTAGTTCCTCAACGCAACTATTAAGAGGAATCGGCTTTGGTTTATTAGCAGCGATCGCCAATGCAATTGGGGGTGTTCTTTCTCGTGCAGCACTTGCTAATACCAGCATTCCACCTTTGTGGGCATCATTGTTTCGGTTGATTGCAGGGGTGTTGATTCTCTTACCCTTAGTATGGTTATCTTGGCGTCGGGGTAGGATAATTTTGTCGGAGTTGCAATCAACGCGAGTAATTATGGCAACTTGTTTTGCTGCCTTTTGCGGAACTTATTTAGGTATTTGGTTACAGCAGACGGCAATTAAATTTACTGAGGCTGGAATCGCTTTAACTTTATTGCAGACTAGCCCACTGTTTATCATGCCTTTGACAATTTGCATGGGTGAAAAAGTCAGCTTGAGAGCGATCGCTGGTGTGGGAATTGCGATCGCTGGAATTGCCTTGTTATTCTATTTGCGGTAATAAAAGAAACTTTACTTACTTTACACTACTGTTGTCTGAGTGAATCTATTTACGCCTAAAAAAGCTTGAAAAAAAGGGAACACAGCCCAGTTACTGAAATCTAGGAATGTTGTTGCCAAAACACACAATTTTTTTGCGGTTTTGAAAGCTTTTTCGCCATTAATAGTAAATCTTGCTGAGGAAGGGAAGATTTGCAATAAAATGGATGTTGCGGTTGTCTAGAAGTGTAATCAAAAAACACTGCCAATCTATCTGAGGCTAAAGGTAACTTTCCCCGATGGAATATGCTACTAGTAGCAGCAAACACTACTGTGCCAGACAGTCCTGTGCATGATTTCCAATCTGATGGGGGTATAACCCGCTGCATAGTTTTATCTTGAATATATTCGTAGTTATATCTTAGAAAGCTAGCTGCTTTTGAAGTGAAAGACTGGGGAATATATTGAAACGGACCGCCATCATCACTTACATTATTTAAATAAACAATAATTTTCAGCACTTTTCGGTCTTCCTTATCTATATGCCACAGTCTTGACTTTATCGCTACCTCATTGGCAATATCTCTGCGAAAATAGGCACCATGATAGGCTACTGGTAGACCAATATAATTCTCAACAATATTGAGTAAACGTTGTTCGAGTCCCCACAAGAAAATCTCTGGATACTCCATCATTTGTTGAGAAGTAGCATGAACAACAAATTCATTTTTCTGACCAGAAATACTTTTTGGTATTTCCTGCATGAGATTTTTCGCAGCCTCGAAAAAGCGAGGAGTAGAAGTAATTCCCAACGATTCTAGTGAAGTGATCGCAACTCCTTCACGTTTAATACCCTCAACCAAACTCTCGTCAGTCGTTGAAAGAACAGGTAGATTAACAACATGTTTTTCCAGCGCTGCTTGATAAGCAACTTTAGCTTGATTTTGCAAAAATGGTATTTGGTCAAAATTACCAAATATTTTATTACTCGCTTTTTGAACTAATGTGTACATAAAGTTACTTTGTTCGATTGTACATAATTTTATAATTACATAATTTTTGAGTATAAACATATACTTTTAATAAAAATAAATATTTTTGTAAATAGTAAACTTAAGCTCAATATTTATAAAAATTAGTCAACATTTATTCATTAGTGCTTTAAAAAAATGGTAGTTGCAATCATTACTTAAGTATTAATGCTTAAATATTGGCAAGTATGGACAACCCTATATATTGTGAGCGAACATCTCAATAAGTGTCAACTCGGTTAACACTACCAAATCAATTAAACTTGCCGATTTTTTATCTTTTTCCTAAGAGATTTATTGCTATCTCTAATATGCAATAATCAGAGAAAAATTATCGGAGCTATGATGATGCAATCCGAAACTATTTACACGATAATTTCCGCCCAGCGTAGGTTTTTAGGAGAAAAAACAGGTAATTTGGCACAAGTTTTTTCTTTGGTTGCTTAATAATTAAATTGAGGTAGATTCTGCCCAAATGAAAGCTTATTAATTTTTCCGAACAGTCATCTGTAAAAGTCGAAAATATTATTTTTTTTGCTTTTAATGTGCTTCTACTTATCACAAATTATAAGTATAAACACGAAAAATGTCCAATTATTTATGTATAGTTTCAGAGAAATTTAAAATTCCTTTATAAAATCCGGTAATGCATTACGGTAACTTTATAAATTAGAAGTATTCTTTTCTGGTAAATGTGGACTAAGGGCTATTAAAGTTAATTTTAATACTTTATTATCTAAATAAATACATTGAGTAAAGTTTGATAAACAGGTATAATAATTTTATCAATGTACTTAGAGAATTGAACTTACCCGCCGTGATAGTATCGTGCTTTGACTATTAGAGAAGAAATGATATGGTGCGGCTGATTTTGACAGCGATTTTGCTGTTACTATTGACAGCATGTGGTGGTGGATTTTTGCCAACTAGCCGATTGGTAGAAAAAGCGATCGCAATTCAACTTGAGCAAACCCAACAGCAACTTGAGGGACAGCTAAATCTGGATTTTAGCGGCTTTGAAATCAATCGACTAAAAATTACTCAGGAAAAATCCCTAACGATTCAAAATTTACCAGTTTTTCGCATTAGCGGAACTTACAATCTCGTCTTCAAACTACCAGAACGAAAGTTAACGCAACCTCAAAAACCTTTTGAAGTTTATTTACAACTTCAAAAAGAAGGCAAAACTTGGCGATTGCTCCTTCCGCAAAAGGATAGCAAGGATTCTAAACCAGTTTGGCGCAGTTATTCAATGGGATTTAGGGGGTAGGACTAGATTGAAAATTCGGCGATGCTAATTTATGCAGGACTTACGCAAAGAAATGGAAAACAAACCTGACTAGGACGCGGAGAAATAAGAGTTTAAGAGAGTTTTTGCGCTCATTCTTATTATGGAATGAAAAGCTTACGCACTCGTAGCAAGTATGCAAAAATAAGGACTTTGGCAAGAAGTCTATTTAACTCACATCTCATACTGATACTCAGCACTCATAAGAGTCCTGCTGATTCATATAGCCGTTTAAGCATCGCTGTAATTTTGGCACCATATTGCGAATCTGCTGACCAACGTCCTGATAATTTATCTATCGTTGGTGCTACACCACGAGTCACAAAACGAAATCGAGGATCTACTATTTCATTAACTAAAGGTTCTAAGCTGGCGTAAGCTTTTAAATGTTGAATGTGCGCTCGTACTCCAGTTCTAGCACTATCAAACTTCGCCGCTTCTAAACTACCACCAATTGTGCCTAAACCTGCAAAGTTATTTTGCTCTGGTTTAACATCCCCACCAAAGCGTAAAAATCCCGTTTCTAAACACATTTGACAGAAGCCGATATCATAGTTTACCCCTTCTACAGTTGCTTCTTCTCGATAAAGTTTTGGTAAGTCGGGAAACTTCGCCAAAGCGCTTTCGTTGTTGTTTTTTAGGAATAGCTGTAACTGCACTTCTGAGGTATAACCACGCGCAATAATTTGGTCAATCTGATTAGGATTAATTACCAAGTTGGAGCGTAAAGAAATAGTGCGACTGGTACTATCCCAGCTAATTGAAACGTTAAAATCTCGCAATTCAACTGCTTTGACATAAACAACTTTGCGATAGGTAATACGGCGCACATTAGGTGCTTTTGATAAATCGATTCGCAAGCGATCTACTAAATCAATGGGGATGTATGCATTACCGTTAATTAGTATTCCTTTCTCTGAGTAATTTTGACCGTTGATTTTGATGTTGATTGGCGGATAATTTGGATCTGGGGTAGGAGCAGAACCAGGATCAATTGTACCACTCCAAGATGCAAGTCCATCGGCGATTCCTAAGGCAAAGTCGCGACGGCGATTTTGTAATAAAGCGCGATCATCTGGACTGCTAAGAAAGCCAACTTGCATTATCATTGAAGCGATCGCTGTTTGCCGACAAAATGCCAAACTACCCAATCCACTATCTGTATCTGGCTTGACTCCCCGATTTGGTAGTTGGGGTACACGACGCAATAACCCCACCAGCAGCAGTTCAGCATTACTTCTACGCTCATCATTGTTGGCAATGTAGAATACGCTAGCTCCACGCACAGAAGGATTGCTAGCAGCATCAGCATGAATTTCTAACGCGACGTCGCGATCGCGTGCGCGAGAATTGATCCAGTTGATAGTTTGCGCTGCGCTTAAGTCATCCGGAACTGCCAAAACTTCAAAATTACGCGATCGCAATTCTGTCACAATCAAATCTCGCAGCAGTATCATCTCCCTAGCTTCGGTTGTACCACCTGCGATTGAACCGGGATCGATTCGTGTTGCTTCTTTGCCTCCGTGAGCAGCCGAAATAAAAATACGTCCCATTTTCAGTATTTCCTCTGAGAAAATTAAGCATTAGTGATTCTATACATCTTTCTTGGCTTTGGAACAAGAATATAATAGCGATCAGTCGTCCTTAGTCATTTGCTAATGACTCTTGACTCTTGACTATTGACTCTTGACCAACCATGCAAATACCCCGCTTACATCCAGACACAATTGAAGAAATTAAACAACGGGCTGACATTGTGGATGTCGTCTCCGAATACGTAGTTTTACGTAAGCGAGGTAAGGATTTTGTCGGCTTGTGTCCCTTCCACGATGAGAAAACTCCTAGTTTCACAGTTAGCCAAACCAAGCAGATGTACTACTGTTTTGGCTGTAATGCCGGGGGAAATGCCATTAAGTTTTTGATGGAATTGGGCAAGCACTCTTTTGCAGAGGTGGTGTTAGATTTAGCACGGCGTTATCAAGTGCCGGTGCAAACCCTGGAACCAGAACAACGGCAAGAATTGCAGCGTCAGTTGTCTTTGCGCGAGCAGTTATATGAAGTTTTGGCTTCGACGGCACAATTTTATCAACATGCCTTGAGACAAGCCGCAGGGGAAAAGGCTATTGAATATTTAGGCGATCGCCAAATCAACAAAGAAACTATTCAGCAATTTGGCTTAGGTTACGCTCCCGGTGGTTGGGAAACCCTTTATCGCTATCTGGTGCAAGATAAACATTATCCAGTGCAATTGGCGGAAAAAGCGGGTTTGATTAAACCGCGTAAGGAGGGAGGGGGTTATTATGATGTTTTTCGCGATCGCCTGATAATTCCCATCCGGGATGTGCAAGGACGGGTGATAGGCTTTGGTGGGAGAACGCTTACTGATGAACAGCCAAAGTATTTAAATTCACCAGAAACCGAGCTTTTTAGTAAGGGTAAAACTTTATTCGCTCTCGATCAAGCTAAAACGGGGATTTCGCAAGCTGATTCAGCTGTGGTGGTGGAGGGATATTTTGATGCGATCGCTCTCCATGCTGCTGGTATTACTAACGTCGTTGCTTCTCTCGGTACAGCATTAAGTTTAGAGCAAGTACGCTTAGTATTGCGCTACTGTGATTCTAAACAGTTGATACTCAACTTTGATGCTGATAAAGCTGGGACAAATGCCGCAGAACGAGCCATTGGAGAAATTGCCGAACTCGCGTATAAAGGGGAAGTTCAACTAAAGATTCTCAACTTGCCGAATGGGAAAGATGCTGATGAATATTTGCGCGAATATAAGCCAGAAGATTATCGAGAATTGCTCCTCAATGCCCCACTGTGGCTGAATTGGCAGATTGAGCAAATTACTTCAGACCGCGACTTGAAACAGGCTACAGATTTTCAGCAAGTTTCGCAAGAAATAGTAAAATTACTTAAAAGAATAGAAAATAAAGATACGCGAAATTATTACGTTTCCTATTGTGCTGAAATACTTAGCTTGGGAGATACGAGACTTATACCTTTGCGAGTTGAGAATCTTTTAACGCAGATTGCACCTTTCTCTACAGCGCAGCGTCAGCCAACGCCACAATACAAGAAACAAAAAGCTCGTATACAAAAGGCATCTGTAATAGATAATAGCGATCGCGGTCTTTTAGATCAAGCAGAGGCTTTATTGCTGCGGATTTATTTGCATTGTCCCGAACAGCGCTACTGCATTATTGAAGCTTTAGAGGAGCGAGATTTACAATTTAGCCTTTCGCATCACCGATTTTTATGGCAAAAGATTTTAGAGATGACTGTTGACATAGATGCCAATTTAGTCTCAACTTTGCAAGATAGATATTTGGAGTTTTCGGAGGAAATGAAGTTAGTTTCGCATCTGTTTCATGTGAGCGAGAAAGAACAACAAGAAATTTTGCGTACTCCGCAAGTGATTTTAGTTACGACTGCTTGTATGGAGCGAGTGTTGCGAGAAAAGCGCTGTCGTCACTACTTGGAATTGTGGAAGCAAACCGATCCAGAAGCAGAACCAGAGCGATATCAATCATATTGTGATGCCTTCTATGCGGAAAACCTGCGAATTCAGGAATTAGACCGGCAACGGTTATATTCGATTACAGATTTGTTGTCGGGTTGAGCGCGGAACATTGCCCTCAGGCTGGAAGCCTAGGGCTAGTAAGGAATGCGGATTCTTGCTTTTTCGCTTCCACAAATATCACACACCATCTAGCATTTTCCTGGTATAGTTACCACTTTAAACAAATGTTCTCAAAAATTTGAGCGCTTCGGTCTTATTTTGAAATATTGCATGAATTACATCACCATTATTGTAACGAATGTCAATTTCATATTTCAATGCTGGCGCAGAAGTAGATTGAGTATCCAAATAATTATGGATATATTCAATGGCATTCTCGATAGTGGCAACTTGCTGAGATAGTCCGTGTAGAACAATTACATTTACCTGCTGAATCAGTCTGCTAAATGAATGTTGTAAGGTATTGATAAAGTTATTTATCTTAACTTTTTCAAGGTTCAAAAGTTTATTCTTAATGCTAGTAATATTCTCGATTGACAATTTATTCAATTGAGTTATCTTATTTTGAAACTCTACTTCTGGTGTGCTTTCGTTGAAAGAAGCATTTATACCAACAGACGAAAATGATTTAACTATGTTGTCATACTCAAGATAAAGGATTTTAAAGCCTTTAGACTCTAATTGTCCAAGCGCTCCTTGTGTAAATACACCTGCTAAGATAGCACCTAAAAACGGGTTAAGATGACTATATGTATCTGCCAAAGGGATCAGCGCTCCTTCAATTTCTTGAACTTTGTTTCTAGAATGCTTAGTGTAACGCCGCCATGCAGTCTCAATAAATGCTACTGGAAGACCCAGAGTATCTTCTGTACCTGCCCGTTCCATCACATAATCAAGATCGTGATAGTTACCGTAGCGATCCTGCCACGATACCTTTTTGCTGATTCGTGCCTTGCGCTTCTTCTGATAATCCAAGTAAAAACCATGCTCATCAGCAACTTGCTGAAGTGTCTCACGAATAAATTCTTGAATGAGATTCCCGATAATCTGACCCCATTTATGTGAAAATGACTCTGCCATTACATATATTAAAAGAAATTTGTTTTTTCATGCGCTTATCCACGAACCCACAAACAGCCTTCGCAAAGAGGTACTTGGTGCTTGCGGTTTTTCCACTTTACGTTGCGATCGCGAATTTTATTAAACTCGAAGGATTTAAACCCTGCTGCCAAAGCTAACAAACCCACCCATTCAATTACCGGAACATAAATACCATAGGGAGCAGAATCGCCAATTACAAAGCAAACTGTTGCAGGTTGTTTGCAGACTCGGTAGAGTGTTTTCCAAACTTTAGCCATGTCCAAAAAGTAGCAGGCAATCATCAGATGATAATTTTTTTTGCCACCATGTAAATGTCGCTCTTGGGACAAATGGTGACAAATTTCAATTATATTAGGTTTGATTGGCTCTAATTCAGGAGATGCTAACACTTCATCAAGATTTACATTCTTATTTGTAACGTGCTGCGAACATGAACGAATTAAGTGTTGCCGTACAGTTTTTTGCAGATCGCCCCAACCTTCAATTTCTCTCATGAAGCACATTTCTAAGCGGGTAGCATCGGCATAATCATAGTTATTTGCATAAGGTGGAGAAGTGATTATCAAAGAAGCAAAATTATCAGGTACACCGTTACAAGTACGAGCATCAGATTGAATGATTTTAGCCTGAGTTCCTGCTGTTTTTGCTGCAATTTTCATGTCTGTAGCAATAATTTCTGCCATTAACTGAAAAGCTGAGATAGGCTGTAGCGGGGATTGTTTCCTTTTGCTAGGTAAGATGTACTGCCAAGGTGCAGTGCCAGCGTGAGAAACAGAACGAAGGATAGCTATCAGGGTTAACCAAGCTAACTGAGATTGTGATGAATCAGCGGCAAATTTATCCCAACTTTTTCTCAATTTATCTAGACATTCAAGAGAGGAATCGCTGAAACATTCACGAATTAAACTTGGATATTCATCTACACAACCTTGCAAATTTTCGGCACATCTTATAATCTTGTTTATGTGTTCAAGATAAGTATCGGGACAAGTTCGATATAACAGCTTTGCTTTTGCTACACGCACGACGAAGGGATGAGCCTCAATTCCATAACATTCAATTCCCAGCTTTTCAGATGCAAGCAAGGTTGTTCCCGAACCGGCAAATGGATCGAGTAGAGTAACTTCTCCCTGTTCTTTGGCTTGAGTAATGACAGTCTCAACCCATTGTGCAGAAAATCCCGCACTGTATCTAAACCAGCGATGAACTGGCAATTTCAGGTTGTCTATGAAGGTTGAGGAAGTGTCAATAGGCATAAATTTTTCTTAATTCATATATATCAGAATCTTGTTCTTCTAGCAATAAAAACTCGTGCAGTTCTTCGATAGAAATAGGAGATTTATAAATATTAGTATCAGATTTATAAACATCTTCAAAAGACTCAATAGCTTCTTTTAACTTGTTAATAGCAGTTTCTTGAGTATTTCCTTGTCCAATAATCCCATTTTCTAAACATAAAGCGACCCAATAACCTGTACTTTGCCTACATACTACTGTGTAAAAGTCCATTTATGTTTACCTAATAAAGTTGTAATGCAAGGTGGGCAATGCCCACCCTACTTTAATTATCTCGCAACTGCCTGCATACCCAAAACATCTTCAAGTTACAGCATTTATTCCAACGAAATCACGTATACTTTATACTCATAAACGGTGATTTGATAACAAAATAAAGTTAAATTCACGATACAAATTAACGTTGGTTTATTTTATCATAAATGTAATCAACAGCAAGTTTAACTGTAGAAAATTCTAAAAAAACATCATCAGGAAAGTCAATATCTTCAAATATTGTCATCAATTCACAACATATTGCATTAGGATTTAATCCATCTGGTTCTCCTACCATTACTGGTTCCCAAAAATAATATTGACTATCCTCTACCTTAAAATTAATAACATTGGCAGGATTACCACTACTAGACCAATACAGTCGCTTATCATAAATTTCTGGCTGAAACAAGGAAAAATCTAAGGTAATTTCTTGTCGATCAATTTTTATAACTTCAGCAACAATATCTCTAACTTTATCAAAAATTTCTTGATATTCCATAATTAATGATTACTCCTAATGATTTTTAGTTTTTCAAATTTTTATATTTAAAATTAAGGTGAGCTAAAAAAGCCCACCCTAATCTAGCTTAGACCAACAAAGCCTCCTCCTCCTTAGAAATCACTCTACCTTCATCCTCAAAACCTGTAATTTGATCGAAGTTTAAATACCGATACAAATCATCAGCAAAAGGATGGATTCTCTTCGCTACAATGTCCATATATTCCTGCACTGTAGGAATACGTCCTAGCAGCGCACAAACTGCGGCTAATTCCGCTGAACCAAGGTAAACTCGTGCGTCTTTACCCATGCGATTATTGAAGTTGCGGGTAGAGGTTGAAAATACCGTTGTCCCATCTTCAACTCGCGCTTGATTACCCATACATAAACTACAACCAGGCATTTCTGTTCGCGCATTTGCCGCATTAAAAATGTTGTAAATACCTTCTTCTTTTAATTGGTATTCATCCATGCGCGTGGGGGGACAAATCCACAAGCGAGTATTTACAGTTCCTGCACCTTCTAACACTTTCGCTGTAGCGCGATAATGACCGATATTTGTCATACAAGAACCAACAAATACTTCTTGTACTGGGTCATTCATAACTTCTGATAATAACTTAATATTATCAGGATCATTCGGTGCAGCTACAATTGGTTCTTTGATTTCGTTCAAATCAATTTCAATGATTTCTGCATACTCTGCATCTGCATCTGCTGACATCAAAACGGGATTTGCTAACCATTCTTCCATTTTAATGACGCGGCGCATGATGGTACGAGCATCGGCGTAACCGCGTGCTACCATGTTCTTTAACAGCGCCACGTTGGAACGCAGATATTCAGCAACTGTCTCTACACTCAACTTAATCGTGCAACCTGCACAAGAACGTTCTGCGGAAGCGTCGGTAAGTTCAAAAGCTTGCTCAACTTTCAAATCTGGCAAGCCTTCAATTTCCATTATCCGTCCAGAGAAGACGTTTTTCTTATTTTTCTTGTCTACTGTCAGCAAGCCTTTTTGAATTGCGACGTAGGGAATTGCATTCACGACATCTCGCAGGGTGATACCGGGTTGCAATTCTCCTTTAAAACGTACCAAAACAGATTCTGGCATATCTAAGGGCATTGCACCCAACGCTGCTGCAAACGCAACTAACCCCGAACCGGCGGGGAAGGAAATTCCTAAGGGAAAGCGGGTGTGAGAATCGCCACCTGTGCCTACGGTGTCGGGTAACAGCATCCGATTGAGCCAAGAGTGAATGATACCATCACCGGGACGCAAGGCGACACCGCCACGAGAGGCAAAGAAATCAGGCAATTCTTGATGAGTTTTGATGTCAACTGGTTTGGGATAAGCAGCGGTATGGCAGAAACTCTGCATCACTAAGTCTGCACTGAAACCGAGACAAGCGAGTTCTTTTAATTCGTCGCGAGTCATTGGACCTGTGGTATCCTGAGAGCCAACGGTGGTGATAATCGGTTCGCACGATGTGCCGGGACGCACACCGATTAAGCCGCAAGCTTTACCGACCATTTTCTGTGCTAAGGTGTAGCCTTTGTTTGTGTTGGCTGGTTGGTGGGGACGCCTAAAGACGGTGCTGGGTTCTAAATTAAGTGCAGCGCGAATTTTATCGGTAAGGGTGCGTCCAATTAGTAGGGGAATCCGTCCACCAGCGCGGACTTCATCTAAGATTGTATCTGGTTTGAGGGTGAAGGTAGAAATAACTTCGCCAGTTTCGTTGGTGATTTCCCCTTTGTAGGGATGGATGGTAATCACCATGCCGGTTTCTAATTTGCTGACATCGCACTCTATGGGTAAAGCACCGGAATCTTCAGCGGTGTTGAAGAAAATTGGCGCGATCGCACTTCCTAATATATATCCTCCCGCACGTTTGTTGGGTACATAAGGTATATCATTTCCCATGTGCCACAATACTGAGTTAATTGCCGATTTGCGTGAAGAACCTGTACCCACTACATCCCCAACGTAAGCGACAGGATGCCCTTTTTTCTTTAACTCAGTAATTGTTTGTATACTTCCAGGCATCCGTGATTCTAACATCACCAAAGCATGTAAAGGAATATCCGGGCGAGTTGTGGCGCTTTGAGCCGGGGATAAGTCGTCGGTGTTGGTTTCGCCGACTACTTTGAATACTGTGACGGTAATAGATTCTGCTACTTCTGGACGAATCGTAAACCATTCCGCTTCTGCCCAAGAGTCTACCACGCGCTTGGCGAAAGGATTAGTTTTCGATAATTCTAAGACATCGTGAAAAGCATCGTACACTAACAGAGTTTTGCTCAGGGCAGATGCGGCGTATGCGGCTATGGGTTCGGTTCCTTGTCCCCCCATAACTAGGGGTGTTTCGGAGGATGTGGAGAAGGATACGGTGGCAACTTGCAGCAAATCGATGAGCGATCGCACGTTGTAACCGCCGATCATCGTGCCTAGCAATTCTACCGCATCGATGGGTGAAATTAACGGGCTGGT
>JBPCQW010000506.1:0-2864 GCA_050997715.1 Hassallia sp. | reverse complement strand
TTTTTGTAATGCTTTTTACATCATGGTTTAATTATTGGCTATTCGACAAATTAATTCCAGACCGTTTATTTGGCAGTTGGACATGGAATTATATTGCAAACTTTTTATTACAAATCGGACTTGCATTAGGACTTTACTTTGCAAACAAATACAGAGTTCCTAAGTGACAAATGCCAGCAGGTAACAAACAAGGCTTCGTCGGGTGCGCAGCACCAACGATGAAGCTGCAGTTGTACGGAAGCTTCGGTAGTTTGTTGCTTGTGTTATGGGGATTGCGTTGGTAGGGAAGCACTTTTGCCCAGGAGCGTTGAGGTAGCGTTGGACAGCTTGCTTTGTAATGGTTACTGCAATTGTATGCTGATCTCTTTTAGTGTTTCGTTTTTGGGTCTTGGTTCATGCGGTTTCATACGATTTTCTACTGCTTTTTTACTGCTTTTTTACTTTGGCGGCATAGCGCTGCCCTGCCGCTTTTATGCGGCTTCTTTTTTTAATGGCTCTGCGCTGTTTATAATGCACTCCAATAAATCTTTTACCAGTTGCTGCCAGTGTGCAGGAGGGCCTCTGCCGGTAAAACGCAGGAGCGTTTCCATGGTTTCTTTTTTGCAGCAAGGGCATTGCTTTACATTGTAAGGTTGTGTGGCAGGCTTGGTAATTAAAGGTTTTACGGCTTGGGCAACCTGCTCTTTTATAGTGATGGCTGCTTCCTTTTTGCTGGTGCTGCTTAAGATGCCGTAGTGCCGTATGCGCACCAGCCCTTTGGGTAATATATGCAGGCTGTACCTGCGGATAAATTCCGTTGCCGCAAGCGTCATCTCTTTTTGTACACCACCGTGCTTATAATCTTTATAACTAAAGCGTACACTGCCCGCATCCACATTTTTAATGCGGTGGTTGCTGATGGCTATCTTGTGTGTGTAACGACCTAAATATTCCACTACACTGCCGGCACCGGCAAAAGGACGTTTGGCATACACTACCCAATTATGTTTATATAAAGCATTCACAAATTGTTTGGTCATCTCTGCAGGCAATTGTTCTTTGAGCGCGGCAATGAACTTTCCTCTGAAAACAGCGCTCATCGCTTTTACATTAAAGAGATACCTGCCGTTGCTCTTCGCTGTCTTCCATTTGCTTTGCTTTGTAAGTCCGCCACCCGGCACTATGCAATGCAGGTGCGGATGAAGGGTCATTGTTTGTCCCCAGGTGTGCAGTATAGCGATCATGCCCGTTTGCGCACCCAGCCATTTAGGGTCGTTGCCAAAAGAGTTAAGCACACTCCAGGCTGCGGTAAACAACAGGTTGTACAATACGGCAGGCTTGTGCAGGCATAGCTTGTTCAGCGTATCAGGCAATGTAAACACTACATGGAAGTAAGGCACCGGCAACAACTCCTGCTGTCTTGCCTGTATCCATTCTTCACGCTGCCTGCCCTGGCACTTAGGACAGTGCCTGTTACGGCAACTATTATAACTGATACGCAAATGACCGCAAGCCGTGCAGCCATCTACATGAGCGCCCAGCGATGCACTGCGACAGCGCCTTACCGCATCCATTGTACGAAGCTGCCAGGTGTTGTAGCCTGAACGATCCTGCACCGCTGACCAATGTGCATTCAACACATCTGCCACTTCAAAAGCGGGCTGCATTATTTTCCCTGGGTATAGAGCGTATCCATTGGGCTGAATGCCATGTTTGCAGATGGACGTGCCAAATGCAGGTACACCATTGTGGTGTCTATATGCGCATGACCCAGCAATTCTTTTATAGTAAGAATGTTTACGCCCTGCTCCAGCAAGTGCGTGGTATACGTATGCCGGAGGGTATGCAGCGATACTTCTTTTGGAATGCCCGCTTTCTTTACCGCCTGCGATATAGCCCACTGTGCGCCACGCTGGGAATACACGTTGCCATCACTGCCTTCAAACAAATAAGTTCGTGGCTTCTCTGCAGCTATGTAGGCGCTGATGCCTCTTGCCAGCATCGTACCCATGGGCAACATACGGTCTTTTTTCCCTTTGCCCTGCCGTACATGTATCATGGCTCTTTCGGTATCTACATCAGCAATGGTAAGTGTTCGTACTTCGGCGCAGCGCAGCCCGCAACCATAACAAAGGCTAATGAGCAACTTATGTTTTAGAAGATCGCATACTTTAATCAATGCCTTTACTTCAGAAGCATTGAGTACCACAGGAAGTTTATCGGTACGCTCAATAGAAGGAAGGCTGAACTGCTGATAGGGCAACCCACGTAGCTTACACGCATAGCGCATACCATACACCGTGAACTTGAAAAAGGTAGACGAAGGTGAACCTTTACTCTTTACTAAATGCAGGTAATCCATTACCTGTTCGCTGTCAAGCTCTGTAGGCAGTTGGTTGTAATGCAGCGCCAGGTGAGCTAACTGCCGGGAGTAATTAGTAAGCGTGCTTTTGCTTTTACCTGAAACATTGATAGCTCGCTCAAGCTCTTTGTAAAGAAGATCAAATCCACTTACTTTGTTAATGGCTTGTTGTACGATTGTTACGTAATCTGTAGCCGCGGTACGCAGCCCGGTAGCACGTTTTGTTGTTTGCATAAAATGTATTTTATTATTCATGCAAAACAAAGCCGCTTTATTTCTGAAGTGGCTTACAAACTACCGAAGGTTTAGTACAACATGCGGTTCCTCAACGCCGTTGTTGGGTGTGTCACGAATGAAAGGAGTGGATAACTCTTTTCAATGTTGTATAGAAGATGGTAGTAGGCCTACCGCATACGCTGTGCAGACGGAGTATGCAAACCACCTGAAGGTGCTGTGATCAAAAGTCATGGTGCTGAACGTTCAGGCAAAAGGTGTCTGTAAAGGCATCAGGTATGTGTAAGGA
>JBPCQW010000584.1:0-12586 GCA_050997715.1 Hassallia sp. | reverse complement strand
ATATGTATCAGGGGATTGTCGATGCTTATTTAGGCGATCGCACAGTTTGTGAATTTATCCAAGAAAAGAATCCGTGGGCATTGCGTGATATTGCTGAGAGAATGTTAGAAGCACATAAGCGCGGTTTATGGCAGGATGTAAATATACAAACAGTAGAAAATTTGCGAAACTTAGTTCATCAAGCTGAAGCAGCAATTGAAGAAAAATAAGGAAATACAGGTGTAGGAAACAAATATGGAAAATCTTGCGTATTTGCACTTAGCGTTTGTCTACGAGGAAAGCCCATCCAGTGAATTAGTTTCCCTTAGCGGTTTATTAAACAAAGCAGCAACACCCGACTGGAAACGGCTTTCTAGCAAGGCTTGGGGATACATGCTACCCCTTGCCGTTACCTTATCTGTTCTTTCTGTTGTTAGCAGCGCTCTGGCGCTAGAAAGAGGCGATCAAGGACCTTCTGTCAGGAACCTGCAACAACAATTACAACGGACAGGATTTTATCAAGCTCCTGTAAGTCAAGTATTTGACTTTCCCACAGAAGATGCTGTAAGACGCTTTCAAAAATCTGCTGGTATACCAGTTGATGGCGTTGCCAGCACAACTACTTTACAAAAATTAGAGAGTTGGCGTGCTTCATCTGTGGGTAGACAAGCCAACAAACCTGTTGTTGTTAATACACAAACAGAAACGAAAAAACCCGCTCAAAATACAGAAGTCAAAAAACCACCAACTACACAAGCAACAAAACCCACTCAAACTACGCAAGCCAAAAAAACCACTTCAACTACAGTTGCCACCAAGCGTAGTAATCCCAACTTACTCGCTAAAGGTGACGAAGGTGAAGAGGTGAGAGTTTTGCAAGAACAGTTGCGAGTGGCAGGCTATTATTACGGTAACTCAACCGGCGTATTTGGTCCGATTACCGAAGAAGCTGTCAAACGCTTCCAACAAGCTTATAAATTAGATGCTGATGGTGTTGTTGGATCTGAAACACAACGCAGATTGCCAGCAAGTGGCATTGGTTATGGAGAAGATACTCCCAAACGCAGTAATGATGGGAAACTGCAAATCGGCGATCGCGGTGAGTCAGTTCGAGTTGTTCAAGAACAGTTAATCAAAGCCGGATATCTAGAGGGAGAGCCAAATGGCTACTACGGTCCCTATACAGCAGATGCTGTTCGCAGGTTTCAAACCGCTAACTATTTGGCATCAAGTGGTGTGGCAGGTCCCACCACCAGAGCCAAATTATATAGTTTAGTTAGCTCTGGTTCCAAGAATGAGTTTAATGTGTTGGAAATTCAACGACGACTACATGAAAAAGGTTTTTATAAAGGTACTCTCAACGGTGTGATGGGGAATGACACGAAAAAAGCGATTAGACTGGCACAACAGTTTTACGGCATCAGTCTCAATGACGTTAAAAGCGGACGCTACTAGCATCCGCTTTGGTGTTGTCAATATAAGTCCCCAATCGGTTGCTTACCCTCCATCACAGCAATTGGAAATTACCTAAAAATTTCGTGAAGGTTGTGTAGCGCCCTGATAACCCCCAAGTGCTAAAGTGGCATCAGTGCCCGCTGGCACTTGGGACAAACCGCATGGATTGCTAGTTGACAGTCAAGCAACTGATAGCCTTCTTTTTGAGCAGTTTTTGCACCTATTTTTAAAATAGAGTCATTTTTGAACTCAATAGTCGCGTTGCATCTTACACAAATCAGGTGATGGTGATGATGCGGGTAAGGCTGGTTGAGTTCATAATGTTTATGTCCCTCTCCCAATTCTAATTCCCGTAAAATTCCCATCCGTGCCATCAACTTCAAGGTGCGATAAATAGTTGATAAGCTGATTCCTTCTTTATCGACTTCTAATCTATGGTAAAGATCCTCCGCACTGAGATGTTCCCCTTGCGGAAGTTCCTGAAAAATGTGTAGAATTGTTTCACGTTGCGGAGTTAAACGCCATCCGCGTTCGTTTAGTTCTGCCCTGAGTGACGTAGCTGAGTAGATAGTCATACTAATGTTTCTCAACAAAGCTTGTTAGTTGAGAATATAACAAAATTTTCGAGCAATTTGCAACAATCATGGCTTATTGCGAATAATTACTAGATGCTCAAACACAAGTCATGGGATCTTGATGAAAATCAATCTAATCAGCGATCCCCATGCCAAAGGACTTGTAACAAAAAAGTTGGAGCAAGTTGGGCTGACTCAAATGCAAATAATTTTTTATAAGGGGAAGTGATCATGGTAGATAAGTAATTTGCAACGGATAAAAAGTAAAGATTATTACTAATTACCCATTACCAATTACGCATTAGCCCTTAAGTTAGAGATTCTAAGTAGTCGCGGATCAAATTGCGGCGCTTGGGTTGGCGCAGCTTTTGCAAAGCTTTGGATTCAATTTGCCGTACTCGTTCGCGGGATAAGTCAAGAGCGCGTCCAATTTCGGCTAATGAGTAAGCATGACCATCAGCTAAACCAAAGCGCATGAGAATCACATCGCGCTCGCGGGTGGTTAAATCTGACAAAAGATGCTGCAAGTCTCTTTGTAAAGATTCTCGCATTAACATTTGTTCTGGGGTAACACCGTCGGTTTCGAGCAATTCCCCTAACTCGGTGTCTTTATCTTTACCAACCTTAGTTTCTAGAGAAACGGAGCGAGGTACGCGTAACAAAACTTCCCGAACTTGAGTCGGTGTCATTTCTAACTCTACAGCTAAATCTTCCAAAGTCGGAGTGCGACCTTTTTCTTGGGCAATTTTGCGTTGAGCTTTTTTGATTTTGTTCAGCTTTTCGGTGATGTGGACAGGTAGACGGATTGTGCGGCTAGAGGTTGCGATCGCTCGTGTAATTCCTTGACGAATCCACCAGTAAGCGTAGGTGCTAAAGCGATAACCTTTAGTAGGATCAAACTTCTCAACTGCTCGCTCTAAGCCTAGTGTGCCTTCTTGGACTAAATCCAACAATTCCAAGCCGCGATTTTGATATTTCTTCGCTACAGACACCACTAGACGAAGATTAGCCTTGATCATGTGTTCTTTTGCCTGGAGTCCTTGGGTCTTAATTTGCTCCAGTTCTTCCACTGTGATCTTGGCAATTTCTGCCCACCGACGTTTGCCCTCTGCTAAAGTCGGCTTGAGATCCGACAAGATTATACCAGCAGTGGCTGCCCATCTTTCTAAGGACGGGCGATGTCCTAGTTCAGCTGTCAAACGTTCCTGAACTTCGATTAACCGGAGATATGGCGAAATTATTGCATCCCCTTGCTTGGCAGCACTAGCAAGTACTGTCCGCATCCGCAAGTAGCGCTGAACTTTTTGAGCTTCTGAAACCTCTTCATCCCGACCTAACAACCGAACCCGACCAATTTCTTGAAGATACAGACGTACTAAGTCTGTGCTGCGACGGTTGCTAGAAAAGCTAGCAGGCTCAACAGCAGCCATTTCCAGTTCTTCCAGTTCTTCCAGTTCTTCTATTGGCAACTCAGTCTCATCAATTGTAAGCTCTGGGTCAAAAACCTGAGAGGACTGTTGGGTTTCGTAGGCTGCATCTGCATAAAAAGATGTTGCTGGCATAAGGATCGTCTCAATGGCTCCAGGTAACAATAGATTTCGGTCAGCTAATCAACTGTTGCTATTGTTCCCGTGATTTTAGGTGAACTAACACGGTTAAAGGTTCAGTTATCAATTTTTTTAGAAAAAACTGTACTGATTTTCTTTGATACCTTATATTGTAACTTTTTCGGCAGCTGAAATCTCATTGAACCAATAGCTATTCAAATCCTCAGCTGGTTGTTAAACTAGGAATTACTTAGTTAAGATTTCCACCGTAATTTATCTTGACTGTGACTTTTGTAACGTGGTATAAACATAGACAACTCAAAATTACGTTTATCATACGCATAGTCCTATCTACATAGGTATCTGAGTGATTTCCTGATGATTTACTAATTTTTCAACAGGGAATATTCGTAATGGGTAATTACTGATGGGTAATGCGTCTTTACCAATTACCTATTTTCGATTGGCAATTTTAAGAGGTTAATAACTGTATTCTGGCTTGATATCTCGCAGCATCAGTTCATCAAGCGCTTGTTGGGGCGTGACTTCACCTTGAAGTAAGCGATAAACTTGTTCGGTAATCGGCATGGATATATTTCGCTGTTTGGCTCGTTGCATCAAAACTCGGCAAGTGTTGACTCCCTCTGCGGTTCCTTCTAAATGAGCGAGTATTTCTGTCAGGGTTTTACCACAAGCCATTTGGTAGCCAACTTGATAATTACGACTTAGAGGGCTATTACAAGTTGCGAGCAAATCACCTAAACCAGATAAACCATAAAATGTTTCTGTTTTCGCACCCCATAAATTGCCGATGCGAACCATTTCTGTTAAACCACGAGTGACTAAAGCGGCTTTGGCGTTGGTTCCCAATTGTAAGCCGTCACAGACACCAGATGCGATCGCTATCACATTCTTTAATGTACCCCCCAGTTCTACTCCCAAGGGGTCGGAATTGGTATAAACCCGGAAACGACTAGAGGAAAATACTAACTGCACAAACTCAGCAGCATCTTTACTTCTGCTAGCTACTACCGTTGCGGCTGGTAATTCTTGTTGAATTTCTTTAGATAAATTCGGTCCTGATAGCACCACAACCGGATTACTAGGGAAAGTTTCTTGCCAAATTTCCGATGGTGTGCTTATAGTTTCTGGTTCTAAACTTTTTGTCGCAGTCACAAAAACCGCTTTCGGTGGAATCGGTAAACCCTGTAATTGCGTAGCGACTTCGCGTACTCCTTTCATCGAAATCGCCGAAACAATCATATCGGCATTTTCTACAACCTCTGCCAAAGTGTAGGAACCATTACGCGACCAAATATTTACCTGATGACCGTTAGCTTCGGCTATAGATGCTAGACTATTTCCCCATGCACCTGCACCGAGAACAGCAATTGATTTTGGATTAGTCGATTTTAGATTAGTCAACTTTGGATTTTAAGTTTTAACTCTAGTTGTCGCGGTACACGCAACGCACCATCAATAATATAAGGTGCGTTACACCACACCAGCTTGAAAAATTTGGTTTGCGGTGAGTCAGTTGGCGGTGTCGGTTTCCGTCCCGTCAAACTGACGAACCCGAAGGGTGAGGTTCAAATCGGGAAAAGTTTGGGATACAATGCGATCGCTATCTCGAAACTTGGTTATCTGATATTCTCCATCAACTAAGTTACAGACGGATATTGTCGGTTGTTTGGGGTTGCCGATAAAATTACGTCCACCCAACGCAGCATAATCCACAATCCAGTATTCAGGTATGCCCATCTCCTCATAATCAGCATACTTTAGGTGGTAATCGCTGCGCCAATTGGTTGATACAACCTCGACAATCAAAGGAATTGAGGCATTATCGCTGACTGTTGATTCTTTTTTCCACAACTCTTCATTATTTAGGTTGGCACGGTTTAGCACTAACACATCTGGGAAGTAACCAGAATCTTTTTCAAAAGGTCGAACTATAGCTTGGTTGGGAATAAAGTAGGGGAGGTCTAATCTGTCGATTGCAACACTAAGCTTTATCGTCAAAAAACCCGTTACTTCCTCATGTTCTCCTACTGGTTGTGACATTTTGATAACTTCCCCATTATGCAGTTCGTAGCGTACTCCCGAATTTTCCGGTAGGCGATCGACAAATTCCTCGAAGGTTACTAGCTTGGGTAAGGCTTGAGTCATGAGTTTTGAGGATTATTGCTTTAAAAATATTATCTCTAATCTAGGGGACTGCGGGCGGTATCCGGTAGCTCTTGGGTCAAGATTTCGTTTATTGTTAACAGCCATTGGTAACAAGGTTCGTCAATCGGAGCAATTTCTCTGCGTCGCTGTGCCAAAGATTCGGTGTACGCTGTAAGCCAAGCCACAGCAAGTTCTTGCCCCGAAGCGGTTTCCTCGGTCAATGCACGTTCAAACTGTTCTCCAATCCACTCTTCAAAAGTCAGGACTTCTAAAGATATTCCGTAAATTTCCGAAATCTCCTCACATCTGGGTTCCAACTCATCAAGCCGCTCAGGTTCAAAACTTGTAACAAAACCAGCCCGTCTAACAGCAGGATGCACCTCCAGTTTTTCTGATAATTCCTCAATCTCATCTCGTAGATATGATTTACCATATTTGGCATCCCAAGCTTCCACAATCTGTCTATCTTCTAAAAGTTCAATGTCACCGATATTCCCATGCTTTTTGTTGGCTGAACGCATTTGTGAAAGAGGTTTCAAAAGACTGTTTGGAAAAACTTGATACTCTTGCATAGCCTGCATCAAACTGTGCATGGCAATCTCCATTAATCGAGCAGCATAATCAGATTGATTAATGTGACGCAGAATGAGGCTTAATGCGATTTCTTGATTAATAACCGTTGCTTCAAAAAATAAATTAAGTTTCTCGATCACTTGTGAAGCTAATCTTCTAAAGTTATCTGCTTGATTGAGCAACTGTGAAAGAAGATACCGTAATGCAACATCAGCAGCTACTTCATCTTTCTCTGTAGCTTCAACAAGGCTTACCCACTCAGAACGCGCACCTCGCATGTTTGCTTTGTATACGGTTGAATATGGGTAATTTTCTGCTAGGCTGCGAGTCATCATAAAACCATCAGCATTTAGCCTTAGCAATTCATATCTTCGCAAAACGGGTGTGATGTATTGTTTATCAAGAGAACGCATAGAAATGCCATCACACCAAGAAAAATCTCTTGTGCTTGTGCTGCCTTTGTGCAATCTAATATTTTGTTCTGGCTCAATTGACTTAACGCATAATTGTAGTATTGTCAGCCCAACTAAGGCTCTACCAACTTCACTGGTTATTGACTGAACCAATCTGTCCAAAAGGTATCTGTGCGCTTGTGTTAGTTCTGAAAAGTCAAGATTTGACGATCTATCTCTACAAGCCAAGATTTGTCTTTCTAAATAACCGTTAGAAAGCTCTGTTGCTATTTTTCTGTATCGTGTCTTTGCAGCTTGATTCATTCCTCCTTCCTGAAAGGCTTCAACTGTGCCATCAGGAAGAATTAGTTCACTCCTATTTGCATAAACTCTCAAGTGCAGTTCACTCATATAGCAGCTATAAAGTTTTACGGAGTTGAACGCTATGAGGATTCAGTGTAGGGAAGGCATAAGGGATCAGATACTCACCTGCGGTAATCTGCGAATTCGTATTGTGACTTCTAACTTCGTAACCGATAGCTTTTAAAGACTGAAGGTAGAAAAATATATCTTCTTCTTTGACACCCCACTGTTCTGAAAATCCTGTTGCTTTAAGTTGAGCAGCAGTACCAATACATCTGGTTACACATTGAACTACACGCCAAAACGAATTAACTTTCGACTTTGCACAAAAGTTCATTACTCCACTGATGCGAGCCTTGTACTGATAGTACCCAGATAACTGCACTAAATCTGCTTTGCCTGTAGCCTCATTTAACTTTTCTTCAAAGGCTTTCCAAACAGATGTAAAGACTTGTGCATTTAACTGTTTAGCGCACAGCTTAACTGAGTTCGTACCAAGAACCCACTCATCATAACCACATGAGGGATATACATCAATGACAAATTGATCCGGTTCCTCCCAATTGCCATTAGTACTTGCTGTAATCGTCCAAGAAGAATCATTTAATTCATAATCCAAGTAAATCTTTACAGACTCAGGAGATGGGTCTTTTGTCCATGAAAAACTTTCTATAGATAAAAATCTGGTAGACTCTCCCTTATCCTCATACTTAGAATCAGCTTTAGCTGTAATTTTCCCTTCCTTAAACAGTTCATTGATCGCATTTTGGGCTTTTTGAAGGTAAACCTCTGTCAACCTTCTTTTGCGCTGTCTGAAACCTAATTTTTTACTTTGAGGCAAATAAGCAAGGTCAAAGGGCAATTCAACATTTATTACTTGATCTAAAATGCTGAGGGCTAGGATTCTACCTAATTGAGAAGGAACCGAATTTCCAATTTGCTCAATAGCAACTTGTCTATTACCAACTATTTCGTAGTCATCAGGAATAGTCTGTAAACGCTTTAATTCAGAGATAGAAAATCTACGGTTTTCCCAACTAAAAGGACCAGTATATTGCCCACCCTGAGCTTTGATTGTTCGCACTGGGGTGTTTGGATCTGCTTTGTAGAGGAAATCAGAGAATTTTGACCTCCAACTAAAAATTGGGTTGGGATAACCCATTTCTTTTGTATAAAAACTGTAGTTAAGCCCAGGTGGAATATCTCCAAGTAAATGACCAAATCGTCCACCTAAACCTGCTTCTATGTCTGAAATATCAGCACCTTCTACAGCCTTTGCTGCCGAATAATAAGGCTGCTGGTCGAGGGAATCAAAACCGTGAGTAGGATATGGGAATAAATATTTTCCTTGTTTCAAACCAACAATAAACAAACGCTCCCGATGCTGAGGAACACCGTAGTCAGCAGCATCTAGAATGCGGAAGTAAATACTATATCCAACTTCCCGAAAAGCTTCTTGGATTTCTTGCCATGCTTCTCCTCCATTTGCCCCAATAATTCCATATACATTCTCAAATAGAAATCCTTTAGGTTGAAGCAGTTTTAGAATGCGAACATATTCTTTAAATAGTGTTCCCCTAGCTTCTGTTGTTCCAGATACCCCAGCCGCTCTACGTCCTGCCGCAGAAAAGGTTTGACATGGTGGACCTCCAATAATGAAGTCTACTTTGAGATCAAAATCAGGTGAATAGTCTCTGATGTCAGTGCAAATCGGTTTAGAACCTTCTAACCATTTCCCTGGTTGAGAATTTTTTTGTAGTGTCTGAATATATTTGGCTTCCAATTCAATCATCTGGACTATTTCAAATCCAGAATCGTGAAATGCAATATCTAGTCCACCACCCCCAGAAAACAAGCTAAGTGTTTTAACCGGAGCAATGCCCTGTTGCCGCAACCATTTACGAAGAGACTTGCCGAAATTATCAGTCCATACAGTCTCTTGCCTCACCTTAAGAGTAGTTAAGATATCTTGAAACCAATTTGTATTAGCTGGTTCAGAGTTTGGTAGTTCCAGAGCAAGAGACAATTGCCGCATTTTGGGTATCGGGAATACAGATTACTCTTAGATATAGATATAGATAAAGGTCAAGTCTACCACTTTGAGTTTAAACAGTACAGATAGGCTAACGGCTATCTAACAATGCGTATTCTGCGGACGGAATAGAGGTTGTCAGTGGGAGTTCAAGGTTACTTGCCGCCGCTCAACCGAGCCGTTATAAAGCGCGATCGCCCCATACCCAAAAACGCTCACTAAATCCTCACTCCTCACCCTTTGGATATCGTTGCATCAATTCCCTTACCTGTTCAGCATGATATGAGCTTCTTGTCAAGGGTGAGGAAACAACTTGTAAAAATCCGATTTCTTCGCCGAAAGCTTTCCAAGCTGCGAATTGTTCTGGATTGATGAAGTTATCGACTTTCAGATGCTTTTGACTGGGTTGGAGATATTGTCCAATTGTCAAGATATCGCAATCTACAGCGCGTAAATCTTGCATACAAGCGCGGATTTCCTCGTCGGTTTCACCGAGTCCAACCATGATACCGGATTTGGTGTAAATTTGAGGTGCAAGTTGACGCGATCGCCTGATTAATTCCAACGTCCGTTCATAATTACCTTGGGGACGCACTCGACGATACAGACGCGAAATCGTTTCGGTGTTGTGGTTGAGAACTTCTGGGGCAGCTTGCAAAATTACCGCTAGAGCATCCCAATTAGCACACAAGTCAGGAATTAGCACCTCAATTGTGGTGTGAGGTGAGACGGTGCGAATTCCTTCAATACAACCAACAAATTGAGAAGCACCACCATCGGGTAAATCATCGCGGTTTACAGAAGTGATCACCACATGATTTAATTTCATGCGTCTTACTGCTTCTGCTAATCGTGCGGGTTCAGTGGGGTCTAGTGCTTGGGGTTCTTTCTCAAAATCAATATCACAATAGGGACAAGCGCGTGTACAAGCGGGTCCCATAATCAAAAACGTGGCAGTACCAGCATTGAAGCACTCACCAATATTCGGACAGGATGCTTCTTCGCAAACCGTATTCAGGGCTAAATCCCGCAAAATTTCTTTAACGTTACCGACACGCTCCCATTGAGGGGCTTTTACCCGCAACCAGTCTGGTTTAACAGTCACAATCCGCTTTCATCACTTGAGATATACATTCGTTTATGGTAGCAAGCTTCATGCTTGTTGGATGTATTTATAGATGCAGCGTTGTCAATAAGTTTTACTTGTGGTAATTTTATAGTTGTAACAAGACATTATCGGGATGTAGCGCAGCTTGGTAGCGCACTTCGTTCGGGACGAAGGGGTCGCTGGTTCGAATCCAGTCATCCCGATTTTTGGTGTCGAATAACACTTTATTTGTCGTCGTTAACAAATTGATGTCGTTGTTAACGATTTAAACGTCGTCTTAACAAATTAATGTCGCTGATTTACCCCAGACATCCGTTAACAAATTAATGTCGCCGACCTTTTAGGTGGAGTTGAGTCCAGCACATCTCTAATATACTCACAAATGTTGGAATATTCCCGAACGAAGTGCGCCTTTCAACCCTCTCAAAAAATTTTAATGCTTCAAATGTTTTTCTTAATCCACTCCTAGCCGGAATGGTTGTTGAAACTCGATAACGCCGCTCCCCAGCAACCAACTCGTAGTCTTTCAACCCACCCCTAGCCGGAATGGTTGTTGAAACTCGCAACAGGATTCTCGACACCTGGACTAGCTAGAACTTTCAACCCACCCCTAGCCGGAATGGTTGTTGAAACATAAATCTAACTATATTCAGTTTGGTTCTGATTGTAACTTTCAACCCACCCCTAGCCGGAATGGTTGTTGAAACAATCTCTGGCAAACTTTGCTGCTTGCCGCTCATCAGTCTTTCAACCCACCCCTAGCCGGAATGGTTGTTGAAACTCAGTCAAATCCCCCATTTTCCCCTTAATTGCTGCCTTTCAACCCACCCCTAGCCGGAATGGTTGTTGAAACATCTCTGGCAAACTTTGCTGCTTGCCGCTCGTCTATCTTTCAACCCACCCCTAGCCGGAATGGTTGTTGAAACTATTAGCAAGATTGTCAAAAGGCAGCTTAACTACTTTCAACCCACCCCTAGCCGGAATGGTTGTTGAAACACGTTTTGCTTTATCGGTTTGGTGTCTTCCAGATTTACTTTCAACCCACCCCTAGCCGGAATGGTTGTTGAAACGCACTACGTTGCGTTTGGGCGAACACTAGGATTTTCCTTTCAACCCACCCCTAGCCGGAATGGTTGTTGAAACAGAGAGCATAAACACGGTATCAATGATTTGCTTGCTTTCAACCCACCCCTAGCCGGAATGGTTGTTGAAACGTATCTGCGCTAAATTCTGGATGGATTCTACTACTTTCAACCCACCCCTAGCCGGAATGGTTGTTGAAACCCCGCCGCCTAGACCCCTTGCAAATAGAGCTTTCCAGGTACAAATTTGACATATCTCTAAAAAAGCTTCCTTTGTCTCACATCAAAAAACTAAATCAACTGACATAGTAGTTTCTGAAATTAAGACATTACAAGGGTTTTAAGATTTTGGCAGGACTCCAGGGATTTTGCCCCCGCTTCGACATGCCAAAAAAATATTTGAGAGGGTTCCCCCGACGAAGGGGGTGATTCAGTAGCCACCACTGCGGTAATCCGCACCGTTGCTAACAACGGCTATTGCTTTTTCAAGCCTTACTCTTTATTGCTGGGAGCGCACCTATCCTGTTTTACGACAGCAGCATCAAGAGCGGGCAGCTACTAGGGTCAGAAAGCAAAACGGTTTTGCAGCCGTCAAACTAACCCAGATTTTTCACAATACATTGGCTCGAAAGAACATGAACTGCGGCGCTGTTATTTTTCTATTATAATATTTTCAAGGTACAGAATTTTTTAGCTAAACTAAAGCAACTTCACTTGGCGCTCTTGATAAGCAAACAAAGCTAAATCTCTGGCTTGTTCCTGTTGGCTGTCTCTAATTGGCTGTGATCCGCTTTCGATAGATATTCCACTTTTCCCAGCTTGGATTTGAATACTCTCGATTAATCGACCATAGCTCCAACGGTGGACGCTGATACGATAATCTTTGGCATAGTTTTGTTGACCTTCCTTGTAACCTGGAATTTTTTTCTCTGCTTTTGCTTGAACTTCGCTTTGAATAATTTCTCGCATATCGCCGAGTTTGGGTAAAACAATGCTGTCGGCAGAGTAAGTTTTTGCGATCGCAACATTTCATCCAGCCTTCTAGCTGATGTCTCAGAAAGTTCAAACTCCTCTAAATAAACGGAAGGTGCTTTACTACCAATCTTCTTGTTTGTTTTGGCACTTAAAGGTGTGCGATTAATCAAGCAGTTATATTTTTTGGGTTCAATGCCCTGCTTGCGACACCATGCGACTGGAAAGATGTGGTGCGAATCTATCTGTTCTTCAAAATAAATAACATCATTGATTTCCTCTCCAGTACACCAATCAATTGCCCCTTCGCGTCTTAATAAAGCTGCCAAACCCTGATAC
>JBPCQW010000490.1:0-3831 GCA_050997715.1 Hassallia sp. | reverse complement strand
GCAACGCGCACAGTTAACAATTGCACCCCGTCGCCCTAAAGCATTGCGTTTGATGATTGGAGATGACTGTCAAATCGAACTGACGTGATTTACTTTTTAACAGTTAATTATTACTCAACAAATCTTGTTGCTCAACTAGTCAATTCTCTGCCAAACGACATAAGTATTCAGTACAAAATACTTATCATCAATAACTCGCCTGAAGATGATTCTATTCATAATCTTCAGAGTGAATCAGTTATGATTATTGATGCCGGAAGCAATATTGGTTTTGGCAATGCTTGCAACTTAGGAATTAAATGGATTTACACTCAGGATACTCAGGCGATCACTTGGATAATTAATCCAGATGCCTATCTGCCAGAAAATACTTTATCTCAAGTTAACCCTTTTTTGAAATTACATCCAGAAATTTCAATTCTCGGCACAATTATTTATACTCCTACAGGTGAAGTCTGGTTTGCCGGCGGTCGCTTTATTCGCACAACTGGCTCAATTATGACTCAAGATATGTTGACAAATACTGATGCGGAGTATGTTGCTTGTGATTGGGTTTCCGGCTGTAGTCTCATAATCAATCTTGCTAATTTTCGTGAATATCCGTTATTTGACCCTGCTTACTTTCTCTATTATGAAGATTTTGAATTTTGCAGGCGTTATGCAAATGAAGGATATTTGATTGCAATAACAAAGCAGTTTGGTGTATTGCATCAGCCTTCCTCAATTACTAATAGAAATATTTTTGTGAAAACAAAACATAGTACATACAGTTATTTATTAACCTTAGGAAAACATACAAATAAATTAGCTTTTATTTTAAGATTAAGTCGGCTAATTTGTTATGCCATCGTTTTGATGTTTGTCAAACCTCAGATAGCATTGGGTAAACTTTACGGTGTGTTAATTTATTGGCGGCGATAATATTTTGAAACTTTCTCAATAATGCTAGGCTAAAATTATCTTACTCAGTTATAAAGTTACAGGCGATCGCTATGGTTGTACAAACCCCACCCCGTCACTACTCAATTGAAGAGTACTTCGCACTTGAGGAAACTACCGAGTACCGCAACGAATACCGTAATGGAGAAATTGTTACCATGACAGGAGGTTCAATTAATCATAACCGCATTGTCCGCAATGTAAGGAGACTAACAGAACTTGCCCTGCAAGGACAACCATATGAAGTTTTTACAAGTGACTTACGCTTGTGGATTCCTCGCTATGACGAATACACCTACCCAGATATTTTAATTATCAAAGATGAACCCGTTTTTCAAGAACGACGCACCGATACTGTAGTTAATCATTGTATTATATTTGAGGCTTTATCCAAATCTACAAGTAGCCGTGATAGAGGGGATAAATTCACTTTCTACCGTTCAATTAGCGAAGTTCAAGAATATATTTTGATAGATCAATATGAAATACATATTGAGCAGTTTAGCAAAACCCCAGAAGGTAACTGGCTTCTTACCGAATCTGATGTTGAAGACGGAATTTTGAACTTAGTTTCAACTAAGTGTCAAATTCCTCACCGTCAGATTTATGAGCGGGTTAAGTTTGAATGAGCAATATATTAGTTAACTTATCAATTATTTTTTCCAAACCGACAGGCATAAGTAACTATGCCACAAATCTTTTTCCCTATTTAAAAGCTCTTAACCTAACTTTATTAACGGCACAAAATTACTCTGAATTTAATTGCTATCCTGTACCAGATAATCTGACTCCGGCTCAGGGCACAAAAGGACATTTAAATCGCTTACTTTGGACACAATTTGAACTGCCACAAATCTCTAAAAAGCTTAAATCTCAACTTTTATTTTCTCCTCTACCGGAAGCACCTTTATTTTCTCACAGTCGATTTGTTGTGATGGTTCACGACTTTATCCCGTTGCGCTTTCCCAAACGCTTTTCACCTTTGTTGCCTTATCATCGCTACTATATTCCCCAAGTCGTTGCTCAAGCACAACATGTTATTTGCAATTCTCAGGCTACAGCAAACGACATTATTAAGTTTTGTCAAATTCCTGCCAGCAAAATTACGCCTATTCCCCTAGCACATGATGGTAATCATTTTCGCCCTTTGTTTGGGACAGGGGGACACGGGGAGAGGGGGACAGGGGGAAATGATCGCTTCTACTATCTTTATATTGGACGACACGACCCTTACAAGAACCTGCATAGACTAATTGCTGCTTTTGCTGCAATACCTAACTGCAAGGACTACGAACTATGGTTAGCCGGATCAACCGATGCGCGTTACACTCCAGCTTTACGATCGCTTGCCGAAGAATTGAACATAAGTGATCGCGTAAAATTCCTCGATTATGTATCTTACAATCAATTGCCAAAAATAATTAATAATGCGATCGCCCTCGTCTTCCCCAGTCTGTGGGAAGGTTTTGGTTTCCCAGTTTTAGAAGCAATGGCTTGCGGTACTCCCGTCATCACCTCGAATATCTCCTCATTACCAGAAGTCGCCGGTGATGCAGCGATTTTGATTAATCCCTACAACACCAGCGAAATTACAGAGGCAATGCATACAATTGCTACTGATAAACAATTGCGCGATCGCCTTTCTGCCCAAAGCATCAGCAGGGCAAATCAATTCAGTTGGGAAAAAACCGGACTTGCCACTGTCGAAGTCTTGAAACAATATCTTTGAAAAGTATAAAGGATAAAAATTTTTCATCCTTCATCCTTAACCCTTCATCCTTCCTATGACGTTCTCACCGCTCCAGAGTAAATTAAACCCCTTTGCATATCCATTGTCAAAATCGATCCATCGCGAATTAGTTCCGTAGCCTTCTTCACACCGACAATCACCGGCACACCGAGACGCAAGCCAATCACCGCAGCGTGACTTGTTAAACTTTCATCTTCAGTAATAATCCCGGCGGCTTTTCTAATTGCCTCAACAAAATCGGCACTTGTGCGGGGAGCAACCAAAATATCTCCGTGATTAAAGTTACTTACATCCATCCCGGTGTTACCGACTCGTGCGCGACCGCTGACGGAACCTTGTCCGAGTCCAATTCCTTGACCTAATATTGCCGTCACGACTTCAACTTTAATCAAATCTGTTGAGCCAGAAATCCCTTGGAGAGTCCCAGCACTCATTACCACCAAATCCCCCTCAAACAAAAGCTGATTTTCTTGAGCAACGTTGATCGCAGCTTGAAAAGTCTGACCGGCGGAAGGCAATTCTAGCACCAACAGCGGTTTTACTCCCCACACCATCTGTAATTGCCGTGCCACATTAACGTGAGGAGTTACAGCCAAAATCGGTGTTTGCGGACGGAATTTGGAGACATTGCGAGCTGTTGCGCCGGTTTGGGTTAAAGTCATAATTGCCGCTGCTCCGAGTTGCTCGGCAATTTGCCCCACCGCTTGACTGATGGCGTTAGGAATCGATCGCCTGGTATCTTTAGAAAGACGATTACTTGATTCTCGCGCTTCTTCCTGCTCAATACGCTCGGCAATTCGTGCCATAGTTGCTACAGCTTCCACTGCGTATTCACCCACCGCAGTTTCATTAGAAAGCATCACCGCATCCGTGCCATCTAAAATCGCGTTTGCCACATCGGACACCTCGGCGCGAGTCGGACGCGGATTGTTCACCATACTGTCTAACATCTGGGTAGCGGTGATGATGGGAATTCCCATGCGATTTGCCGTCGCAATCAGCCGCTTTTGCAGTATCGGCACATCTTCTGCGGGTAATTCTACACCCAAGTCGCCTCTAGCCACCATCACGCCATCACACAAAGCTAGAACCGCTTCCATTTGTTCGATCGCTTCGTGCTTTTCAATTTTGGCAATTACTGG
>JBPCQW010000546.1:0-2961 GCA_050997715.1 Hassallia sp. | reverse complement strand
TTATAAGGAACGAGGTTGAAAACCGTGGAAGGACAGGAACGTAGTTCCGTTTCCTGTGCTTTAGACCACGGATGAAAACCAGCGGCAGGATTTATCCTGCCTTCATGCTTTCTGTTGCTCAATATATCGCTTTACCGATTCCGTGCATATATTACCTGCTGTAGAAACAAAGTAACTAGGTGTCCACAGTGTCGGTAATTTGTTTTTCAAATCAGGAAACTCTTCTCTCAGGTGATGAGAGGCTCGACCTTTTACTAGCCTAATTATTTTACTTGGATCGTCGCAAGGCTTTGCGTTTACAAACATGTGAACGTGGTCTGGCATAATTTCTAACGCGATTAATCTCCATCGGTTCTCATCACAAACCTGATGGATAATTTGTTGTAGTCGCGCTGCTACCTCGCCCACCAATATTTTCTTTCTACGCTTAGGTATAAATACAAAATGATAATTTAGCAGAGATACTGCATTACCTTCGTGCCGATATTCGTCGGGTGAAAACTTAGCCATAACTTTACAATAAAACCTTGTATATTTGTCTATATGTATAGTATATTAGACATAAATTAAAAACAACAAGAGAAATAAAATGCTAGTTCTGGAATATAAGGTTAAAGGCAAAAAGCAACAATACACCGCTATCGATGATGCCATCCGTACTACTCAATTTGTTCGCAATAAAGCGATTAGATATTGGATGGATGCATCAAGAGAAGTAAAGGTTGATAAATTTGCACTTAATAAGTACAGTACGGAATTACGCAAAGAATTCCCTTTTGTTGCCGATTTGAATTCGATGGCTGTACAATCAGCAGCCGAGCGTGGATGGTTTGCTATATCTCGTTTTTACGACAATTGCAAATCTAAAAAAGCTGGCAAGAAAGGATATCCAAGATTTCAAAAAGATTGTCGCAGCGCTGAATACAAAACGTCAGGTTGGAAACTTCACCCCACTAAAAGACGGATTAAGTTTACTGATAAAAAAGGAATTGGAGAGATTAAGCTTTTAGGTAAGTGGGATATTCAGTCTTACGATGTCAAGGACATTAAGCGAATTCGCCTAATCCGTCGTGTAGACGGGTATTACACGCAATTCTGCATTGGGATTGATGTAGTAGATATTCAGCCTAAGACAGACTCAGAAATAGGCTTAGATGTTGGAATAGAGTCTTTCTACTCTGACAGCAACGGGCATCATGAACCCAACCCTAAGTTTTTGAGAAAGGCTGAGTCAACCATTAAGCGCTCTCAAAGACGTATTTACAAAAAGGTAAAAGGTTCATCGGGTAGACGCAAAGCTAGAAAAGTCTACGCTAAAAAACACTTAAAAGTAAGTAGGCAACGTATAGAACATGCGAAGAGAGTCGCACGTTGCGTAATCAGGTCTAACGACCTAGTAGCCTACGAAGATTTAAGAGTTTCTAATATGGTAAAAAATCATTGTCTGGCAAAATCAATTAGTGATGCTAGTTGGTATTTGTTCAGGCAATGGCTAGAATATTTCGCTGTTAAGTTTGACAAAATAGCTGTAGCTGTACCACCTCATTACACGTCTCAGAAGTGTTCGGGCTGCGGTGTAATTGTCAAAAAATCCCTATCTACTCGTACCCATAAATGTGTTTGTGGTTGCGAGTTGCATAGAGATGTAAATGCTGCGGTGAATATTCTGAATCTTGCAAAAGCTAGGGGAGGGCATCCCCAAAGTAACGCTAATGGACTAGTAACCTCTACTCTGCTTGGTGAAAACCTGGTAGAGCAAGTAACTAGGATGAAATTAGAATCCCCTCGGCTTTAGCCAGGGGAGTGTCAAATTCCGAACTATACTGCTTGCGTAACATCGCATGACGCATAGCTAAGGCGACTACCAGAGAACTAGGTGCATCAAAACCTAAATGAATGCCCATAATACAGCGCGAATAGCTATCTGTAATTTTTGTGAACCAAGGACGTGCCAAAGTTTTACCGTACTGGTCAACTAGCATCACATCCAATTTTGTATGGTCGCATTGCCAAACATGGTTACTATGATGTACATCGAGCGTCTGGCCATCACGAGTTTGATGGGAAACTCTCGATCCACGCCAACCAATATTTCTTACCTTTTGCTTCTGCTCTTTACGTTCAATAATTGGGTTAAGAACCCGATAAACCGTCATGTGGCAGGGATATTTCTCTAAACCTAGCTGTCCGGCTCTAACCTGAACTCGAATTGCGACTTGAGCCGGTGTCATTTTTCTACCGTCTTTGTTACCTTCTTTATAAGTTTTGACAATAAACTCTTGCCAACCACTATCAATCCGATAGCCACCTTTGTCAGAACGTTCGGCTTCAGTAACGCCTGATAATCCCTGTTCTTGATATTTGTTGACGAGTCGCTGTACTGTCCGAACCGTCTTGCCAAGTTTTTCTGCGGCTTGCTTTAATTTAATCCCGTAGGTTTTGCGATCGCATGGCTCAATTAAACTTTGTAATACCTCCATCCTCAGCTTGGCTTCATCCGAGAGTTGGGTAATAATCGTGTTCGTTAGTTCTGCGTCCTCATCCTCCAAAATTTCGTCAAGCTCATCCGAACTATCAAAAGCTAAAGATGTATTACCCTCATCGGAGTTTAGCGTTTCACCCATAAGACAACTCCATTGCTTGAAATTCTGTAAATACCTAAAGCTGCTCTAATAAAAAGCTGCATCTCACACCCTAAACTTCGGTATTGAGATGCGATACTTAGCTGCCGCAAAGCTCCTCCGAAAAAACTCGTCTACAAGTGCTGTTCTTGCAACTATAGAGAATGAGGCTTTAGTAGGAGCATGAGATAATTAGTATGTGTGTATTATTGCTCAAGAAATATAATACTACTTTGTTCCAAAAAACGACATTTAATTTTTTATTAAACGAGCTATCTATAGAAAACGACAATTATTTTGTTATTATTTAATCAAAATTTGGGAATGGATAATTTTGACA
>JBPCQW010000499.1:0-4227 GCA_050997715.1 Hassallia sp. | reverse complement strand
GGTTTAATTTCTATGGCTTTGTCCCAAGATGCGATCGCTTCTTCATTTCGCCCTAACTTTTCCAACGCAATGCCCCGGTTTAACCAAGCTTCGTGTTTATCAGGTTTAATTTCTATGGCTTTGTCCCAAGATGCGATCGCTTCTTCATTTCGCCCTAACTTTTCCAACGCAATGCCCCGGTTTAACCAAGCTAAGTCGCAGTCAGGTTTAATTTCTATGGCTTTGTCGAAGGATGCGATCTCTTCTTCAAATCGCCCTAATTTATTAAGCACACAGCTTTGGTTACACCAGGCTATATAGTTGTTAGCATCTATTTCAATAGCACGCTTGCAGAAAGCAAGAGCGACTTTGTAGTTGCCTGCTTGACATTGCTGACATCCGGACTCAGCCCATGTTTGTGCGTTTCGTTTCTCTAAACTATCTGGTGCAGATTCTTTGCCAAACCCTTTATGCGTTGAAGGTTTGACTGATTGATGCTTGAACTTCTTGAATTTTTTCCGTCTGAGCATCTGCCGCAACTTTGTATCGCTTTATTTCGTGTATTATAGCGATTTTACTGAGATGGCAGTGGGATGCGATCGCCTCTACAAAAACAATATCATCACGTTTTAGCCTACACGTTGGTGGGCTTCGTTTGTGTAGCCCCAGGAATCTCGCGCCTGAGGGCTTATGATGGTTTTAACTCCCCCTATTTCCAGGTTGAAACTATGGTAGACGAACTACTTAGCCCTATTACTATTAACCCGAAAGTAATGCTAGGGAAACCCGTTATTAAGGGAACACGCTTAAGCGTTGAATATATTCTGAATTTGCTGGCACATGGTGCAACAATAACGGAAATTCTTGACGAGTATGAAGGCTTAGTCGAAGCAGATATTCAAGCCTGTTTTTTGTTTGCCAAAGGATTATTCTTAAATTGATATTACTTGTTCAATAAAATTCTGCCATATTTCATTAGGAATCCAAATTTTCTGCAAGTCATTTTTTGCATCTTCATCATTAATACCTTGATGAAGACGACGATAAAGATACATGAATGCTGAAACTCGCATATTTGCAGCGCAATGCACAAAAACTTGTTTGTCTGCATTCTTTTCCATAACTTTAAAAAATTCTCTCACATTCTCCAATGTTGGGTTTTCCCAAATTACGGGAATATGGACATATTGCATACCTTGATTTTCGACAATTTGCTTTTCATTTCTCAAAGCGTTGGAAGATTCTGATAGTGCCAGATTGACTACTACTTGATATCCTGCTTCTTTGATTGCTTGAAACTGTTCTTTAGTTGGTTGTCCGGAAGTGGCGATCGCATCCGATAACTTCAGAAAATTATAAATATCTTCAATTTTGTTTTTAGACATATTGTGTTTAGAAAAAATGAACGCTAATGCCAATAATAGTTTTAAAATAAAACCAAGGCTTCTACTATCCACAAAGCATTCGGGAAGAGTACAACTTATGGTTGCTAATCCACAGTTTAATTTTATGGCTCCCCAGGAGTACCTGGAATGGGAACCAACTCAAGAAATCCGCTACGAGTATATTGATGGCGAAGTTTTTGCCATGACGGGTGGTACAAAGCCCCACAACCGCATTGCCGGCAACCTTTACACTGGTTTAGATAGTTATCTCGCAGAAAAAGGCTGTGAGGTTTACATTGCAGATGTCAAGGTGCAAGTTTCCCCAGCCGGACCATACAACTACCCGGATTTAGTCGTGACTTGCGATTCCAGAGATAAAGATTCTAATCAATTTGTGCAGTACCCTTGTCTGATTGTAGAAGTACTCTCATCTTCCACAGAAGCTTACGATCGCGGCTCTAAGTTTACCAGATATCGCCGGCTAAACACTTTGCAGGAGTATGTTCTCATCCAGTCAGAGCAAGTTGGAGTAGAGTGTTTCCGACGCAACGAGCAAGGTCTTTGGGTGCTTTACCCTTATGAAGCCGGAGAAACTTTAACTTTGGAGAGTGTAGGATTCTCTCTTCCTGTGGAAGCCCTCTACCGACAAGTTAGGTTTGATTCAAAACAGCATGAAACCTAAGGCTAACTCTCATACAAACTACCATCTTTGCGTGTAAACATCCAACCATCAGGAGTTGATTCAGCGATGATGTCATCATCTGGATAGTTTGCGCGATCGCCTAAAGTTCTATCCCCAACTTCTAAATAAACTACCATCGCCTCCGATTTATTCACCAGATGGTGTCCATCTTCCTCACCAGCAGCAAAACCCGCCATCATGCCCCGTTTTAATATTTGTTCTCCATCGTTGCTAATTAAGGTGATTTCACCCTCTATCACATAGATAAACTCATCTTGTCGCGTATGCCAATGTCTTAGTGCAGAACAGCTTCCCGGTGCAAGTTTAACTAAGTTTACACCGAAGTTTGTCAAGCCAGCCGTATTACCTAAGGGTTGTTTCACTCTTCCTACTATCAAAGGCTTAAATTCATCAGGATAATTTGAAGTTGTGCGACTGGGTACATTTTCCGGGTTAATTATCATTATTGATTTCCTTATTTTGATTTATTCTAAACATCAACTGCATTTTACCTAATTCAGATGTAAAACCCCAACGCTCATAATATGAAACCATTTCTGGTAAACAGCAAAGAGCAATCCACTCTATTGAACATAACTGTGGATGATTGACAACCGCATCCATCAAGTTAGAGCCAAGTTTCATGTTTCGATGAGTGGGTGTAATAATCACAGCGAAAATAATTGCTCGAGAAACAAAGTCAGTGAGTATGCGAGTAAAACCAATTAATGTTTCATTATCATCAACTAAAGCGATAATAATATCTGATTCTGCAAGCATCCGCACTACTTTTTCAAGTGTACGTTTATTACTCCAAAATTCATTTTTGTATAAATCAACTAATTCAAAAATTTGATTTTCAGTCAATTTTGAAACAATTTTGTACGTCATAAGCAAATTTTTCCTGAAAATGTTGGTAAGATGTTATGAATAAGTAAATTTAGCCAAACTCTGAAAGTCAAATTTCCTCAGCATTTCTAGAAATGTGAACACAGCAGGAACATGAAGAGCATTAGATAAAATTGCTACTCCCATTACTCTTTCTAGCGGTACTGGTAAACTATATACTTGTACCTGTTGAGGAATTGGCACAGCTGCTAAACGAGGGAGAATAGCTGCTCTGAGTCCTTGATTGACCATACTGACAATAGTAGAATCTTCTTGAATGTCAGTAGTTGTATTCATCGAGAGTTCTACTGTCTTCAAGTGGTTGTGAAGAATGCGTCCACAGGGAGTGGTGGGAATCATTACTGGTGAATAAGCTGCTAAGTCTTGCCAAGTAATTTTCTTTCGGATAATTGTGGAATTTGGTGGCACTAAGGCTACATATTCATCTCGTAGAATTTCCGATACTTCAAATTCATCACTAGTTGGTAAACAGGTAATACCGATATCAGCACGTCCTTCACGTAAAGAATTTTCTACATCAACGAAGGCAGGACACTCTATGATGGTGACAGCAACTTCTGGAAATGACGAGTGGAACTGAGCGATCGCTTTTGGTAGTAAATGAGTAGCGACGCTGCGAAAAGCAGCAATTCGCACATGACCACCATGTAAACCTTTATGCAAGTTTGCTTCCCGTTGCATCATCTCTAGATGTTCCAGCGCTTGTCGAGCATGATACAGAATGCGTTCTCCTGCGGGTGTTAGCACCGCACCATGACGACCTCTAGCAAATAAAGGCATCCCCAGTTCTTCTTCTAAGGTAGCTATAGCATGACTAATTGCTGGCTGGGAAAGCTGTAATTCTAAAGCCGCTTCACTAAAGTTGCCACGATCTGCTACTGCAATTACAGCCCTAAGTTGGGAGATTTTCATTGGCAAGTTATTGGATTGCAGATATTGATTTGATTATCGCAAAATATTGTACCAGTGTTTTTCTAATATCGATAACTCTTGTTCAGAGATGCTATACACGCCATGATTTGATTAATAGTTAAGGCATTGCTAGAGTGTTAATTACTAATTAACTCTCAGGTTGGCTGCTATGAATAATAACATAAGGTGTCTGAAATCAGAAGACACCGTAATAACTATCTGACTTTTCCCGTTAAGTTTCTTTTGCAAGCTGCCAGCCCTCACAGAGGTCGTGTAATTTTAACCAGCCTCGCCACAGTACCTGGATACCAATGGGTATTTTGCTTCGATGTTCGAGGTAGCCACCAAGACGAGCAACAG
>JBPCQW010000485.1:0-12596 GCA_050997715.1 Hassallia sp. | reverse complement strand
GGACAGCGTTTGATATTGCAGGTAAGGGAATTGCTGATGCTACTTCGATGAAAGCAGCGATACATTTAGCGGCTGAGTTGGTGTGTCAGCGAATAGCTGCAAACTAAGTATTATCCGCCAAAAGTCTGAAAAAATATGGAAGTACAACCAAAGGACATTTGAACTATAGGACTCCTATTTGATTTTTGAAAAAATCTAATACCATTTCTGTATGAAGATGCCCCTAATTTAGCCCACGCAGGTAAGCTCTATTCGTTTAGCCGAGGCAGCGCGTTGCGGAGGGGAACCCCCGTTGTAGCGACTGCCGTCCACCCTTGTAGGGTGAGGGTTTATTAAGCGCAACATCACAGAGAAAAAATCTAAGTATGTGTAGGGTGCCGTACTCTAGCGGCTAACGCACCTTCTGCCTTCATGCAGTAGCTTTCGCGGTGATGGTTTGCGAATATTTATCATTGTCAGTAAGTCTATCTGAAGGGGGATATTTAGAAGCTTCATACCCAGGAAAGAGAAAGTAAATTTTTGATGTTTGGTAGATTACTGCTAAGAACATAATCGGCGAGGGATATCATGGAAGAAAATAAAGCAGTTGAATCAGTAAAAGATGCAGCAGAATCAGCTACGAATGCGGCAGAATCAGCAGCGAAGAATGTCGGAGATGCAGCAAATAAGGCAGGACAATCCACTAAGAATGCTCTAAATAATGTAGTCGGCGATGTTATTCCTTCACAGCCACCAATTGATGCCCAGTCTGATGTTCATCAACTAAAGTCGCGTTTGGAGTGGGGTGAACCAGCTTTTACAATTTTGGATGTACGCGATCGCATGACCTACAATGAAGGTCACATCATGGGATCAATGCCAATGGCAATGGATGAATTGGTAGACCGTGCATCCTCAAGTTTAGCCAAAAGCCGTGATATCTACGTTTACGGGGCAAATGATGAGGAAACTTCTCAAGCCGCACAAGCTCTTCGTTCTGCCGGGTTTGAGCATGTTTCAGCACTCAAAGGTGGTCTTGCTGCATGGAAGGCTGTCGGCGGTCCAACCGAGGGTATTGTAGAATCAATGACTCCCGCAGGTGCAGATGACTACAATGTTGTAGAACGCATGAAAAATCACGCCGAAACACAAAACAAAAAGGTATAGTCAGTAGTCAGTAGTCAAGAGTCATTAGTCAAGAATTATGGACTCTTGACTTTTTGACTCCTCACCAGAGCCTAGCTAACTTATTAATGTTCAAAAACATCCTTAAATTGCAACAAATCTAAAGAAACTATAGTTGCTAAACACTGAAAGCATTCTTGTGCGATTTGCCAACGTTCCTCTCTAGTAAGCATTTCTATCAGTTTTTGCCGCACGCTGATTAAGTAGCGCACATCATTAGCAGCGTAATTCAATTGAGACGCAGATAAATTAGCAGCGTTTCCCCAGTCTGAACTTTGAGCGCTTTTATCGAGTTCGACTTGTTCTAATTCTTGCACTACATCTTTGAGTCCGTGCCGATTGGTGTAAGTACGAGCTAACTTACTCGCAATCTTGGTGCAAAATATAGGATTAACTTGGATGCCCAGATAATAACGCAAGGTGGCAACGTCGAAGCGAGCAAAGTGAAAAATTTTGACAATATTTGCCGCTTCAAAGAGTTTTTTTAAGTTTGGGGCATCGGTTTGCCCTTTAGCGATGCGGATTGCGGTAACTTTGCCATCATGATTGCATAACTGGACAAGACACAACCGATCGCGTTGTGGCAATAATCCCATCGTTTCGGTATCGACTGCGATCGCCTCAGATTGCAAATACTGCGATAATGCAGCGTCACTAAGGTCGCGATCGCAAACCTGAAAATCTTCCATGAATTGAATTAAGTCCGGTTTAATACCTCATATTACATGATTGCGAGTAATTGTTAGTAGTTAGTGGTTGGTTGTTGGTGGTTGGTTCTTGCTTATTACTTGTTTATTCTTTGCCACTTTCTACTATCCACTAACTAATTTATCTCATTTTATTTATTGCCAATAAAAATTTGCGTCAGATAAACTTCACCTTCGCTATTAGCAGCAACACCAATCCCAGTTAAGTTGTATTTGCCTTTAAGATTTTTCAGATGTCCGGGACTGTTGATCCAGCCAGTCATAGCTTGGCTTGCTGGGTCGCTATAACCTTGGTTAAAAGCAACATTTTCTGCCGCACTCTTGTACCTAATCGGGATAGAATTGACTCGCTTTTCAAATCCCTTATGACTAAACGGAACTTTACCATTAGCCATATTTTGACTGTGAATCCTTGCTTGCCGAGTGATGTTTGCATTTAAAGTCAGTTTTGACAAACCCTTAGAAACTCGATAGCGATTAATTTGGTCAAAAACTGATTTTTCTAGAGCAGTGGTTTTAAAAGTAGTAGTGGGGGACAATGCAACTTGACTAGACCCAATCGACAACGGCTGATCGCTGTTTTTTTTCGTCGTGTGACCCGGTACAGGACTGCTTGTTAATCCACTGGCTAGGACAAGCGCACTGAAAGCGATGCCAAAAGCAGTTTGTCGAAACATGAAGAGTTGAGTAATATATAGGGTTTTTTAGACGCATCCCCTGCTTTTTTGTTTCCTGGTATACCCGCATACTTTTCAGTATTTCAGGATGTTAGGAAATATTTGCACATTGCGATCGCCTTAGTTAGAGTATTTAATTACAATAAGAGCGACGGGCAAGCAAATCAAAATAAAAATTTAACAATTTAGAGATTAGGGACTAGGGATTGGGGATTAGGGTAAGGTGCGAGTCTTTTTGTTATTCTTTGCGAGTCCCCAGTTCCCAGTCCCTATTCCCCATTTTCTAGGAACTTAGCTACAGTTTGCACATCTTTGTCACCGCGTCCAGAGCAGTTAATGACTATTTTGGGGCTACCTTCTAGCTGTGGACATAAAGTATTTAAGTAGGCGATCGCATGAGCCGTTTCTAGTGCTGGTATAATTCCCTCTAATTGCGACAGCATCCGAAACGCTGTTAAAGCCTCTTCATCTGTCACGCCGTAATATTCTGCACGTGCAGTATCCTTAACCGCATTCTAAACACATTTAAGGATTGGCGTTCCATGTCGTGAACACCCATCTAAATGAGGCATTCCAGCCCAAAACGAGCGCAAACTGTAGCTGTAGCTACTCCATGCTGTCCCGCACCGGTTTCGGCAATAATTCGCTGTTTGCCCATCCGCTTTGCCAACAAAACCTGAGCCAAAGCATTATTAATTTTATGAGCGCCAGTGTGATTTAAATCTTCACGCTTTAAATAAATTTGCGCTCCTGTGCCATCTGGTCGCGCATAATGAGCGGTAAGGCGTATGACAGGACGAACTTAATCATAGAAAAGTCTGAGGCAGATAAGATACGATCGCTTAATATGATTGGGGCATTGGGCATTGTAAAGAAGTTATTTTTTAATCCCTAATCCCTAATCAGTATAAACAACTATAAAATTGAATTTAACTTGATGTATTATGGCTTCTGGAAAAGGTAACTCTGACAAACGCTTTGTTTATCAAGAATTTGGCAACGATAACTCCGCTGCTTTAGAAAGACCAACTCAAGAATTACCACCCCAGCAACAAAACGTCCGCGTACAAGCTACCCGCAGCGGACGTAAAGGTAAAACTGTCACTGTGATTACTGGGTTTCAAGCTAAACCAGAAACTTTAGCAGATTTGGTGAAGCAGTTGAAAGCTCAATGCGGTACAGGTGGCACTGTTAAAGATAATGATATTGAAATTCAAGGCGACCACAAGCAGAAAATCGTGGAGATTTTGATTAAGCTTGGTTACAAAGCCAAAATTAGCGGGGGTTAATCGGTGTGGTAAACCGTATCTAGAAAGATACAGGCGATGTTACCTTGAAAAGTAGAGAGAAGTTTGAGCATTTGCGAGTAAATTAACAAGCATGGCTGCTTGGTTTAATATTAATTGGAGGTTGAAATGGATTTAATTCGGATTCTGTGTGCTATTTTCCTCCCACCTCTGGGAGTGTTTTTGCAAGTTGGTATTGGTGTAGACTTTTGGATTAATATCGTTTTGACGCTTTTCGGTTATATTCCTGGGATTGTTCACGCCATTTGGGTGATTGCTAGGAAATAAGCTACGTGAATAGAATTCAACTGAAAGTATTTTGGAGTTCGTAGTAAGCGCTTCAGCGCTTAACCACTAAAGTGGTTACTACGAACTTTAATTTATTTATCATTCCTAAAAGAGTATAAGATGATGAGCAGCGCACCTTTAAGAAAAGAACTTCACCAAGAGAATCGCTTGTCTTGGAATGAAGCAACTAAGGCGCATAATAGCCATAAGGGAAATCAAGCGAAGTTTTTTCGAGAAGGTGGCTGTACACTATTTCCAGAAGAAAAGGAACTTTTGGGAAATATTGCTGGTTTATCTTTGGTTCATCTGCAATGCAACGCTGGGCAAGATACTCTGAGTCTGGTGCAGCTTGGTGCTTTAGGTACTGGGGTAGATATTAGCGATGAAGCAATTACTTTTGCCCAAAAACTCTCGCAGGAATCTGGAATTTCTGCCACCTTTTACCGGGCAGATATTTTTGATTGGCTGGAGGAATCAGCTAAAAACAACGAGCAGTTCGATATTGTATTCTCTTCTTATGGGGCTGTGTGTTGGATATCTAATCTCAGCCTTTGGGCAAAAGGAATTTCAGACATTCTCAAACCTGGTGGACGCTTTGTTGTCGTGGACTTCCACCCTGTAGCGATGATGTTTGACACAGATTGGAGTCACAAATTCCCTTATTTCTCTGAGGGAAAGCCTCTAACTTGCGAAGATGGGATAAGCGACTATGTGGCTGAGTCTAGCGGTGGTTTGACACCTTCGGGCTATGAAAAAGGTATCGAGAATTTTCACAATCCCTACCGTTCCCATGAGTTTGAGTGGGGAATTGGGGAGATAGTTACCGCATTGTTGCAAGCTGGGTTGACTTTAGAAGTGTTGAAAGAATATCCCTACGCTAATGGTTGCAAGCTATTTGAGCAAATGCGTGAAGCTTCAGGAAGGCGGATGTTTTCGCCACTAGATGTTCCAAGTGTACCATTAATGTACGGTATTGTGGCGCGATCGCGCAATTAGCACACTTGTATATTGTATCAGCGCCCTACGAATAGAATTCGCGGCTAGACAAACAAAGTCCGCATGACAAGGACTTAAGACTCATCGACGAGTATCAAAGACTCATTAACGAGTATCAAAGACTCATCGACGAGTATCAAAGACTCATCGACGAGTATCAAAGACTCTTTAACCTATTCCTTATTCTCTGCTACATTACGCGCTGCGAGATACTCGTACATTTTCCAACGCGCATCGACTTCAGTTTGCGCTTCTTCTAAAAGACGTTTGGCAACTTCGGGTTTACTTTTAGTCAGCATCTTGAAGCGATTTTCTTGATACATCGACTGTTCTACCGGCTGCTTAGGCTGACGCATATCCAATTGCAATGGATTTTTACCCGCTTGCTGCAATTCGGGATTGTAACGATACAGCAACCAACGACCTGATTCTACCAAAGCTTTTTGATGATTCATCGCTGTGGTCATGTTGATGCCGTGGGCGATGCAATGACTGTAAGCGATAATTAGTGATGGTCCCTCATAAGCTTCTGCTTCGATAAATGCTTTCAGGGTGTGTTCATCTCTCGCACCAAGCGCTACACTCGCTACGTAGACATTACCGTAAGTCATAGCAATCAAGCCTAAGTCTTTCTTTGGTGCTGGCTTACCACTAGCGGCATATTTAGCGATCGCACCTCGCGGTGTAGCTTTGGATGATTGACCGCCAGTGTTAGAATACACTTCGGTATCCATTACCAAAATGTTCACATTGCGATCGCTGGCAAGAACATGATCCAATCCGCCAAAATCAATATCATACGCCCAACCGTCACCACCGACAATCCAGACGCTTTTTCTCACCAAGTAGTCAGCGAGGGATTTAAGATTTTGGATTTGAGATTTTCGATTGTCATTTTCCGGAATTTCGTCTAATCGTTGTTTCAACAGCGCTACTTGTTCGCGTTGTTCCCAAATGTCCGCTTCGGAATTTTGCTTCTGCTTGAGGATGGACTGGACAAGATTATCGCCTATTTCACCGCTTAATTGTTGCAGTAATTCGGCAGCAAATTCGGCTTGCTTATCTAAAGAAAGACGAAACCCAAGACCGAATTCAGCGTTATCTTCAAAAAGACTATTCGACCAAGCAGGACCTCTTCCTTCAGCGTTTGTTGTCCAAGGAGTGGTGGGGAGGTTTCCCCCGTAAATTGAAGAACAACCTGTAGCATTGGCAATGACAGAGCGATCGCCAAACAGTTGTGTTAATAATTTTAAATAAGGTGTCTCCCCACAACCAGCACAAGCACCAGAAAATTCAAATAAAGGTTCTTGCAATTGCTGTTGACGAATCTGGTTTAGTTTTAAGTTTCGTCGGTCAGGATTTGGTAAACTGAGAAAGAAATTCCAGTTTTCCCGCTCTTGTTCGCGTATAGGCAACTGCGCTTCCATATTAATCGCCTTGCGCGTCAGTTCTAACTTATTTTTAGCCGGACAAATATCTACACAGATAGCGCAGCCTGTACAGTCTTCTGGGGCTACCTGAATGGTAAATTGCTGATTGGCAAAGTCTTTATCTTTTGCAGCGATTGACTTGAAGGTTGCCGGTGCGTTAACTAACTCCCCTGGTTCATAAACCTTGCCTCGAATGACTCCATGAGGACAAACCATAATACATTTGCCACACTGCACGCAGACATCCGCATCCCAAACGGGAATCTCCGTAGCGATATTGCGTTTTTCCCATTTAGCAGTGCCGGTAGGAAAAGTCCCATCAATCGGTAACGCACTCACGGGTAAGTCATCACCTTCCCATGCCATGATTTTACTCAAAACTGACTGCACGAATTCGGGAGCGTCGGGGAGGAGGGGGGGATGGGGAGAAAAAATTGTCTCCTTGTCCCCTTGTCCCCTTGTCCCCTTGTCCCCCTGCCCTCTTATCACATCGACCTTATGCAAGTTCTCCAGCGTCTGGTCTACAGCTTGCAGATTCTTCTGGACGACTTCGACGCCTTTTTTGCCGTAAGTTTTTTCAATTGCTTGCTTAATTTTGGTTATGGCTTCTTCTTGTGGCAAAACACCTGCTAAAGCAAAAAAGCACACTTGCATAATAGTGTTAATTCTGCCGCCCATGCCGCTATTCCGGGCAACTTCGGTAGCATTGATGACGTATAATTTAAGTTGCTTGGCGATAATTTGTTGTTGTACTTTTACCGGGAGATGTTCCCAAACAATATCAGTATCATAAGGACTGTTGAGTAATAAAGTTCCCCCAGACACCGCCGCTTTCAGTACATCTACGCACTCTAAAAATTCCCAGTGATGGCAGCCGATAAAGTTGGCTTTGTCAATTAGGTAAGTTGAGCGAATGAGTTGTTGACCAAAGCGCAAATGGGAAACGGTCATTGAGCCAGATTTTTTGGAATCGTAGACAAAGTAGCCTTGAGCATTGTTGTCTGTTTGTTCACCAATAATCTTGATTGAGTTTTTATTAGCACCAACTGTTCCATCAGAACCTAATCCGTAGAACATTGCCCGGACGACGTTATCCGGTTCGGTGGAGAAGTTAAAGTCAAAGTTTAGGGAAGTGTGGCTTACGTCGTCATTGATACCGATGGTAAAGTGGTTTTTCGGTTGTGGCTGCGCGAGGTTGTCGAAGATACCTTTAACCATCGCTGGGGTAAATTCTTTAGAAGAAAGACCGTAACGACCACCGATGATTTTGGGCACAGGGGTAAAGACGTTCCGCTGGAACGTCTCTACGGGATGCCATTCTTCATAAATAGCGGCGACTACATCGAGATACAAGGGTTCACCGGCGCTACCTGGTTCTTTGGTGCGGTCGAGGACAGCGATCGCTTTCACACTTTTGGGCAGGGCGTTAACAAACCGTATTGCATCAAAGGGGCGGTATAATCTGACTTTGAGGACACCGACTTTTTCACCACCGGCGTTGAGATAATCTACAGTTTCGTGTACTGTCTCACAACCTGAACCCATGAGTATAATGACACGTTCTGCATCAACCGCACCGTGATATTCATAGATTTGGTAATGTCGTCCGGTGCGATCGCCTAACTTGTCCATGATTCGCTGAACAATATCCGGACAAGCGCTGTAGTACAAGTTAGCGGCTTCGCGGGATTGAAAGTAGACATCGGGATTTTGAGCCGTACCTCGCAATACTGGACGGTCTGGGGTGAGAGAGCGAGCGCGGTGAGCGAATATAAGATCGTCGTTAATCAGCGATCGCAAATCCTCGTCTTCTAGCAATTCGACTTTTTGCACTTCGTGAGAGGTGCGGAAACCATCGAAGAAGTGCATAAACGGCACTCGCGCTTCTAAGGTGGCAGCGTGAGCAATCAGGGCAAAATCTTGACTTTCCTGCACTGAGGCAGAACACAGCATCGCAAAGCCAGTAGCACGCGCTGCCATTACATCACTTTGGTCGCCGAAAATTGACAAAGCGTGGGTAGCCAAAGAACGTGCAGCAACGTGAATCACAGCGCTAGTCAGTTCCCCAGCGATTTTATAGAGGTTAGGAATCATCAACAATAATCCCTGAGATGCTGTGAAAGTGGTAGTCAGGGAACCTGTTTGTAAAGCTCCATGTACAGCGGCAGCGGCTCCACCTTCACTTTGCATCTGAATCACACTCGGCACAGTACCCCACAAATTGAGGCGGCTTTCAGAAGACCATGCATCTGCCCATTCACCCATTGCTGAAGAGGGGGTGATGGGGTAAATGGCAATTACCTCATTTAATCGATAAGCAACACGGGCAACAGCCTCATTGCCATCGATGGTTGCAAATTTTTTCTTCATCATTTTCTCCTGCTAGATTGCCCGGATGCGAAGATATTTATATTACTGATTCTTAAATTTGACGATAAAACTTAGTTCGGTACTTACTCTTGTCAAGTTTCCCCAGTCCCCAATCCCTAATCCCTAGTCCCCTTTTCAATTCAAATAAGCAAACAATAAGTCTTTAAAAATATTATTTGAAAGTACTTATATAAATGTGTGATAAGTTTGACATTCAAAATAATTGAATTTGTCGCACAGGCTACAAAAAAAGATGCGATCGCTTGATTAACGTGTACAAGCGATCGCTATGAAAGGTAGGTAGTGTACCCTGAAGTTATTTATGAATGAGAAAATTGATTATTTTTTAGATGAAGCACCAGGGTTCGCACTTTGCTGACGGAATCGCGCTAATTCTGCTTTTTGGTCATTAGTCAGCAAAGCTTCTTTTTGTTGTTGTGAGGTTATGAAGATTTTCTGCAATTGGGCTTGCTGTTCTGGGGTAAAATTTATTGCCGCAAAAGCTTCGCGCGGAGATTTCCCTGACTCCATAGCGGTTTGGATTTGTTGGAGTTGCTGCGGTGTCATGACTTTCTTTACTTGATCACGAATACCGCTATCAATCTTCTTAAATTTAGTTTGTTGTTCCGCTGTGAGTTTGATTTGGATACCGCGTTGAGCGGGAGGTTGGGCTGGTGGATTTTGGGCAACTTGAATTGGTGCGCTCTTAGTGGTTTCTGCCTTGACCGAGAAAGGAACTGCCGTTAAAGTTAGGGCGAACGCTCCTGCTATCAGTGATAAGTTTTTGAACTTCATTTATTGCCTCGTGGATTTCTCCAGTTTGTCTTCACCATTATAGAAACTGATTGCTCATTACCACGTCCGGAACAATGACGAATACAAGTATTTATGACTAAAGTTATATTTTTTGTGGGTCAGTTGTCGTCTGGAACCTTGTATGTGGCGGAAAGAATTTACGCCACATACAAGCTAATATCTGCCCAGAGAGGATAATTGCTCTAAGAATTGGGTCGCTGACGACGCGATCGCATATTATCTTGAAATTGCTTGAGTTGCTGCTGCTGTTCGGGAGTTAAGATTGCTTGAATCTGATTTTTCTCTGATTCCCTAATTTCGCGCATCTTGGTTTTCTGTTCTGGGGTAAGATTCAAAGAAGCCCAACCCTTCTTCGGACGCTCACCTTGACCTCTTGGTTGCCGAGGCTGACCCTGACGTGCTTGCTTTGCAGCTTCTAGCTGTTGTTTTTGCTCTGGGGTGAGAATCGCTTCCATTTGAGTGCGGCTATTGCGGCGAATTTCTTTCATTTGAGTTTTTTGTTGTTCACTTAGTCCCAAGCGTTCAAATGGGCCTTTTTCAGGGACTTGTGCAACTAGCAGAGGTGAAGGAGAGGTTAGTTGTGCTTTGACTGCGAACGACGTTGCAGTTAAACTGAGGGCGATCGCTGCGGCTATCAGTGAGAAATTTTTAAGTTTCATTTATTAGCTCTTGATTTTGCTAGCTTGCTGTCACTATCATATGAATTTATTTGTGACAACCACATCGGGAAAAAGTCACGAATAAACCCATGACTAAAGTCATGATTAAAATAAGGATAAATTTGACTAGTAATTTGTCTAACTTAGGAGTTAGAAGTTGTAGAGACGCGAAATTTTGCGTCTCTACAAGAGTTACGAGCAAGGTTTTTTTACTTTTTAGTTTTGACTAATAACTGGAGCATAACAACTAGTGACCCGTCCAATTGAATTTAAAAATCATCCTTTTCGGTTTTTGCTTTATTTAGAGTGGATATTACTTGCATTTTCTGCTATCAGCGCCGTTTTACCATTTAAGTCTGAGCGATTTCAGACCAATTTTCCGGAACTGACAATTTCTTGCCTGGTGATTTTTGGTTTAATGGGTTTAAGATTGCCCACTAATAATCAAAGAAATAAATTACTGTATACGGCTCTGGAAATAATCTTAATTTTAATAACTGCTTTTTTGGGGGGTGGAACTGCTCGACTGTTTCCTTTTCTGAATATGATTATAGTAACTCGCAGTTGCTTAATATTTCAGCTTTCTGGTCGTTTAGTAGTTGCCAGTTTATCATTTATCTTAATTTTAATAACACTAGCGCAGCGGTTTTCCCGATTTCCATTACCACCGAGGGCACAAGAGCGATTTTGGTTTTTGACATTCAGTTTTATGGTTTCGTTTGGATTAGCTTTAGTCTTTGTATTGTTATTAATGAATGCAGTATTATCTGAACGGCAAAGTCGAGAAAAACTAGCGATCGCTAACGAAAAACTGCGACAATATGCCTTGAAAATTGAAAATCAAGCCACTCTCGAAGAACGTAACCGGATTGCACGAGAAATTCATGATTCTTTAGGACACTCTCTCACTGCTTTAAATCTGCAATTAGAAACGGCTTTAAAATTATGGCAATCTAATCCTAGTAAAGCTCAAAGTTTCTTAGCGAGAGCAAAAGAATTAGGTTCAAAAGCATTGCAAGATGTGCGACAATCAGTTTCGACAATGCGCTCTCACCCTTTGCACTCTCAATCTTTAGAACAAGCGATCGCTATACTTGCAGAAGATTTTTATGGCTCAACAAGTGTGGCACCGATTTGTCAAATTGACCTCGCTTATCCCCTTCCACCGGAAATTAGCACCGCTATTTACCGAATTATCCAAGAATCATTGACAAACATCTCTAAATATGCAAATGCGACAGAAATTAAAATACAATTAACTACGACAATAACAAATATAAATTTAATAATTGAGGATAATGGTAGAGGATTTGATGTAGAGCAAAACACAACAGGTTTTGGACTGCAAAGTATGCGCGATCGCACTTTAGCACGGGGAGGTGAATTTAAGATTAACAGCGCTCCCGGTTTGGGTTGCAAAATCACAGTTGATATTCCTTTTTCACCATTATAATATTAATGTAAAAAATTCTTTGGAACGAACCGCCAAGTACGCCAAGTACACCAAGATAAGAGATAGTATGAAAAAGTAATTATGTATAATATCAAGTTTTTCATGTAATGAGTAACATCTATATCAAATTGATATGATTAAAGTTTTAATTGTAGACGACCAACATTTAATTCGGCAAGGATTAAAAGCATTATTAGAATTAGAAGCAGATTTAGAAATTATTGGGGAAGCCGAAAACGGTGAAGATGCAATTAATGTTATTGCTCAATTGCAACCAGATGTGGTATTAATGGATGTAAGAATGCCGATTATGGATGGAGTTGCGGCTACACGAGAAATTCACAAGCGTTTTGCCAAAGTCAAAGTTTTAGTGCTGACAACTTTTGACGATGATGAATACGTGACAGCGGCATTGCGGAATGGAGCAATGGGTTATTTACTTAAAGATACACCTTCAGAAGAATTAGCTGTGGCAATTCGCGCCGTCCACAAAGGATATACTCAACTAGGACCAGGAATAGTAAAAAAACTTTTGACTCAGTTTCCCGCAGTAACAGCATTTGAGTCACCCCCACCACCACCTAGTTTAGCTGAACTTACCCCTAGAGAAAAAGACGTTTTGCAGTTAATTGCAACAGGTGCAAATAATAGAGAAATTGCTCAGAAATTATACATTTCTGAAGGAACAGTGAAAAATCACGTCACAAATATTTTGAATAGATTAAATTTACGCGATCGCACTCAAGCAGC
>JBPCQW010000479.1:0-16886 GCA_050997715.1 Hassallia sp. | reverse complement strand
CTGTGGCTTTAGCCGTCTCTACAATTATTACAAAAAAACAGCTATTGCAGATACCCGGAGGAATTTACAGTATTTTTCGTACCGCTTTAGGAACTGTAATATTTTTCTTCGTGGCTTTAGTGCTATACGGCAGTGACCATTTTATGAATGCATTCTCACCATTTTTGTGGCAATGGATGTTTGTTTATGCTGGGGTAATTGTCGTAGTCGGTCAGTCATTTTGGATTAGGGGATTGAGAGCTTGCACCGTATCTATGGCTTCTTTAGTTAGCTCTTTTACGCCCATCATCGGCATCTTGGCAGCTTATTTCATTTTAGACGAAGCTCCAACATCGGCTCAATATATTGGCGGTAGCGTGATTTTATTTGGCATCTTCTTAAGTCAAGTTGGTATTTTGCGTAAATCTTCTACACTAGAAAAGCAAACATTAGAAAACAAGATTGGATTTAAGGGAATTTAATCTTACAGGAGTTAGGAGTTATAAGTCAGGAGTCAGAAATTGTAGAGATGCCACGAACTTCGCGTCTGTACAGGAGTGTTTTACCTTTTCAGTTTTGACTTTCAAAGCAGCGGTACTAGATATGAAAATTTGGCAAGCTGATTTTTATCGTCGTCCCCCAGAAAATGCCTTTTGGCAATTGTTGATTTGTGACGCAACTCGCAGTTTTGAATATCAAGCTAGCTGTCTTCAATCCGAAGCAAATTCTACTTGGGTAGCTTCGCAAATTCAGTTAGCAGCTGGCGAACATCTACCAGATATAATTCAGGTATTTCGTCCCCCATCTTTAAGTTTAATTGAAGCTGCTGGACGCAATTTGGGAATAAATGTAGAAGCAACTCGTCGCACTTTCGCGCTCAAGCAGTGGTTAGAAGAACAACATCCTTTAGCGCTGGATAAACCACCCCCAACACCATTACCAGAAAACCTCTGGGGTGAAAAATGGCGTTTTGCTAGTTTGAGTGCTGCGGATGTTGAAGAAGCATTTAGCGATCGCCCAATTCCCATCTTAAATATGCCAGAATATCTCAAACCGATTAATCTCGGTTTAGCCTCAACACTGCCCGTCCCAGGTGTGATAATCTATGGTGGAAGGCAATCGATGCGCTTGGTGCGGTGGTTACAACAAGTCCGTCCCGTGTCGCTTTCTTACATTGGTGGTGCCCCGGATGGTTTAATATTAGAAGCTGGTTTGGTAGATAGATTCGTTGTTGCGACGTTTGCAGATCAAGAAGTTGCTACATCTGCTCAAATGTTTGAAGAGCGCAAACAACAAAGTAAAGGTTTGCATTTTTTGTTAGTTCAACCTGATGATTCGGGAATGACTTATACAGGCTTTTGGTTATTACAGACAGAATGAGCGCTTTTCTGTATGAATGATAGTATAATTGTTTAATAAGATTATAAGGTAAGATTGATGGTCAAAGTCACAATTAGCTTTGTAATATAAATTATTCACACAGCTTTAAATGTAGTTCTGGGGTTTGTTGTTTAAAATTGCCAAAGCGCGATCGCTCAACTTTATCTGTTCGTTGTTGAGCATTATATAATGTTTTCCTAATCAATTCTTCAGCCACAGCTTTGACTACATTAATACTCACAGAATTTCCCAATTGATAGTAAGCTTTATCATCATTGGGATGCAATATAAAGCTATCCGGAAAACCTTGTAAACGTGCGACTTCCCGCTTAGTCAGTCGTCGCACTCTGTTATTATGATATACTCCTAAGCGATTGGCATCACTGGCAACCACTGTTACAGAAATCTTACTTGGATCGACAAATTTATAAACCTCAAAAGAAAAGTTGCCAGATACAGGTTTATATTTATCGTTAATAATCTTAAGATATTTTTTAGCAACCAGCGAATCTAATATCTCTTCTAAATAAGGATGAACAAAAAAACTAGCTATTTGCTTCTTAGTTAATAACTTCCCATCTTGTTCTTGACCAAATTCTTTGTTCCGTCTTTTTAAAATAAAACGGTTCATTAATTCAATTTCATCTACACTACATTTTCCCCGCAATCCTAATTCCCACGAATGAATCGAATTTCCTCCACGATAATCAATTAAACGCACTCCATGCAATCGATTTAAATCTTGATTGTAGATTCGTTTTAACGCATTGACAAATTCTAGCGAACAATCATACTTTATATCTGGATTATCTTCCAAAATATCGGCAACAGTAAAATATATTTTTGGTGAGTAAAATAAAGATAGCTGCTGAGTGTTGTATGAGTGAGAATCTTTAAAACCAACATCAGAAATTAAGTCAGACTTAGGAGAAGCATTTAAAATTCCTAATAGATAAACTCGGACGCGGTTTTGCGGTAAACCAAAGTTAGCACTGTTGAGCAAAAAAGCATCAAAGCTGTAACCTCTGTTTTTAATTTCATGCTTAATTGTTGCTAAGGTATTACCGTTATCATGGCTATAAAGCCCCCGCACATTTTCAAAAAGAAAAGCTTGTGGTTGATATGTGTCGAGTAATCTGGTAATTTCAAAGAATAACGTTCCTCTCGTATCTGCAAACCCTTCTTTTTTGCCAGCATGAGAAAAAGACTGACAAGGAAACCCAGCTAATAAAAACTCATGTTCTGGTAATTTATCTATCAGGTGAATATCACCTAAAGGCTTGTGTTGAAAGTTTTTTTCATAAATTAATTGAGCATCTGGATTAATTTCGCTACTTAATACGCATTCGGTTTTTATATTTAAAGAATTAGCAGCTTGCTCAAAGGCTAATCTAATTCCCCCGATTCCGGAAAATAAATCAACAAACCGAATTTTTTGCATACTTTGTTTAATATAATTCTTGATATTTACGCTTAATTATATTTCTATTAATATTTAATTTAACATAATTTTTATTGTCCAAAGTATTGTTTCATAAAATTACAAAGTACATCAAGTTCTCCACGAGAGAATGCCACCGTGCAATGACTATATGTACAGATTGTTCTCAAGGCAGTTTCCCTTTGAAAGTTACCAGCACCATCTAAGACGTAAGCTATTTTATATCCTAATGTATCAATTTGCTCAAAGCGAGATTTTGCTTGTCCTGCCTTTCGCTCAATAACGCTATTTGTAGTTACCTGAAAACTTACCTCTATTCCTACATACTTATCTTCTTTAGAAACTACAATATCAAACGTTGTCGAACGAGTATTATCTTTAGTGTGGCTTACACCTGGTATATTACCATTGGGCTTAATTTTAACACTTGGAATCTCAAGATTTTCTTCCAAATATTTTTTGACAAAAGTCTGAGTAATTTGCCCTAAGGTATTTGACTGAGAACCAGAAGTAATACGGCTAACCCATATATATCGTTGTTTGATAAATTTTTCCAGTTTATCTGGTTGTCCAATGTAATTACCAATCTCACACTTAGCTAGTATCTCTGCACTTTTTTCATCCGCAGTACTACTACCAAATAAAAGTACAGCTATTACCTCTTTGTGGAGTTCAGAAAGAGACTGGTTTTCCAGTAATTTTTTACCACTTATGCCAAGTTTACTATTGGTGAGTCCACCTCGCACAGGCAAAATTTGGAAATTATAAGAGTAATTTTGCAAATTCCATAGATAATCTAGTCTTTTTAAAGGGAAGATTGAGCTAAACTGGCTGTTTAATCGCTGAAGCATTTCACCTCCAAAGTCAGCAAGTACAATTAAATGCTTCAGAAATATATTAGCTGGAAGGTTTGAAGAATCAACAATTTTAAATAACCCATCTAAACTAGATACGCTAATACTCAAAATTGCAATGAATTGCTCTTGAGTTTCTAATAGTTTAGGAATTATGCTAAGTTCTGCCTCTTGTTTGGATAATTCTGAAGACCAGAACATAGAGGCTAACTGACGCAATTCCTCAACAGTTCTTTTATAGTTTTGACTCACGATAAGCATTTTATTTGATTGACTAATTGATATGATCGCATTCCTCGACTCTGACAAAAACGCGATCGCTTCCACTATCACTTAGCTTTAACCCGCGCTTGCTTCACCATGTCAATCAATGTATGATGAGCATCTTCCGCATCTGCTAAAATATGGTCGAATTGAATGCGAACTGGTACAGCTTCTCCATTCACTTGCGCTTTCAAATCCATACCTTGAGCATCAATTGCAAGCATTTCTGCTGCTGTCGCATCCGCTAACCCACCAAAAGCCTGGGCGTAAACAACTATAGCATTAGCATGATCCTCGTTCATGTGACTGCAAATGCGTGAGCTAATTTCAGTAGAAAACTGTTCTGACATGGTGAAACTCCTTGTTGATGCTAATGGGATTTTAAGCTACATATTGACCAACAGTATTTTAATCTACTATGGTAGAGACGTTCCGGCGGAACGTCTCTACAAGAATGGTGTAGTCTAAGAAGAGTGAAAACTGCTGTAATTTAATTATTCATAAAAGTTAGTTATTTTTTATACTAAATATCTGAGCAGATAACTACCCTAAATCTAGTGCTTGCCAGGGGTGGAAATATTTGCCGATCGCTTGATATGTCGCTTTTTCACAAGCGATCGCTTCTCAAACGTATTTACTAATTTTCATTAAGTAAAAATCAAATATATGAAGTATTTTTTACCTGTGAATCCGAAATTTATTTAGCTAAAACTGTAGCTTAATATAGCAAAGTTATTCAAGCCAAAAACCGATGAGTGAAATCAACCACCGCCGGATTGTAATTGGGGATGTGCATGGTCACTATGATGCTTTAATGATATTATTGCAGGCGATCGCCCCGCACTCAAACGATCAAGTCTATTTTTTGGGAGACTTAATTGATCGCGGATCTCAGAGTTGCCAAGTAATAAATTTTGTTAAAGAAAATCGCTATCCCTGTCTGCTAGGCAATCACGAGCAGATGTTGTTAAATATTCTTACTTCGAGATACATCACCCCCCAAATTATGCAAGCATGGCTTGACAGTGGAGGACGAGCAACTGTAGCCAGTTATCAAGAAGGGATTATTCCTCACGATCACCTTGAATGGTTGCTAAGTTTGCCTACATATCTCGACTTAGGAGATATTTGGTTAACTCATGCTGGTGTTGATCCCTTAATTCCTTTGGCACAACAAACAGCCGATCAGCTTTGCTGGGTGCGAGATGCATTTCACAGCATGAAAAAACCCTACTTTGAAGATAAGCTGATTATTGTCGGTCACACCATCACCTTTACTTTACCTGGTGTTGCGCCAGGGTTACTCGCACAAGGAGCCGGATGGTTAGATATAGATACAGGAGCTTATCATCACAAAAGTGGCTGGTTGACGGGACTCGACATTACCAATAATTTAGTTTATCAAGTCAACGTCAACCAGCTTTGTGTTCGCATCCTGCCCTTAGAAGAAGCAGTATATACCATCGATCCAGCGCAAATTGGCATTTAACGCATCCACAAGCAATTAGTGTAGTTAGAGAAGGAAAAGTAAGAGAAGAAAAGACGTAACTGACTCCAGACTCCTGCCTCCAGACTCCTGACTCCTGACTCCAGACTCCACTTTGGAGTTTTAACCTACAAAGGTCGAATATTTGCTTTATAAGCTGCACCATCCAATCCTTCACCGCGATTGCTAGGTTGAGAGTTTATGGCACGTTTTAGGGCTTCAATGCGATCGCCTGTTGCGGGGTGCGTACTCAAAAATCCTGGTGTAGAACTCTTTGATACCAACTTTTGCATAAAAGCAGGCATTGCCGATTGTGCATAACCAGCGCGTGTCAAAGTTCTTAATCCTCTTTGATCGGCATCAAATTCATTATTACGACTACGCGGAAGGTTTCTCGCTACTTGCACACCAAGAGCTACCGCTTGATTTCGATCTAAACCTGCTGCTGTTAGCACTCCACTTTCAAGTGCTTTTTGCCGCATTTGTTTGAGTGCGTGCTTTCCACCGATGTGACCCATTTCATGCCCAATCACACTTGCTAGTTGCGCTTCATTGTCTGCGGCTTTTATCGTACCGGTGTTGATATAGACAAAGCCTCCCATTGTGGCAAAAGCGTTAATACCATTATCATCAACCACCTGGAAAGTATAGGGAATATCTGGGCGATCGCTAGATGCTACTAAACGCTGCCCAATTTGCCGGACGTAGTTATTTACTTGTGAATTACGATAAAGACGAATATCACTGCCTTGTAATTGCTGATTAATCTGTTTACCAAGATCAACTTCTTGGCGATCGGATATATTAGAAAGCTGAAATAACTGGGCACCCTGGAAAATCAGAGGCAATAAATCTATAGCCTTTCCTGGTAAAGGTGTACTCAGGCAAAGACTCAAGGCAACTACCACCGAAATCAACGGATAAATCAAGCGATGTCGCCAAAAACGGTAATTTACTAAGCCTTTCCAATTCATCATAATCCGGCACAGCTGAGTATTTTAGGAGAACATAAAACTAGAAGACGGATTTATGCAATTCTAAGTTGCATTTTAGTTAATACTAAACGGAGTGCGCTTATAGCGAGTACAGCCACAAAAGACGAGTCAAAAAGGCTGGCTGACTACAAGCCAACAAAGACAACACTTTTATTCTCACAGCAACCAAAAATTGCCACAAATCCTTTTCTATTTGCTTTGCACATCTTTTGGGCACGTCATGATAGACTGTCGCATGACCGAGAATCCCAGCCGCTTTTAGAACAAGCAACTCCTGGTAAGCGGTTCCCTACTATACACGGCGTTGCAACAATCAATTATTCCGTATCTCTTGAAAACTGCTTATGGCTCTTTTAGATTCCAAAGGTCGCTTATTCGGTAAAATCAACCTTCTCGATTTTGGTGCCGCGCTGGTAATTTTGTTAGTTATATTCGGCATCTTTGTCTTTCCGGGAACTTCTGGTTCTGTTGCTCAAATTAACTCTAAAACAGTACCTATAGAAGTAGATTTAGTTGTTAGAGGATTGAATCTACGCGACCCGCAACAGTTATATGAAAAAGGGTTTGCAAAAGGTGGCAAAACTAACGTTATTATCCGCAATCAACCTTACGGTCAAATTGGGATTAAATCTATTCAAGAATTACCGAGAACCGTAGGAGTTCCTCAACCCGATGGTTCTGTCAAAGAATTGCCCGACCCTAGAGCAAACAATTTTAGTCGAGATATGCTTTTGACCTTAGAAGGCAAAGCGAATATCACTGAAAATGGACCAGTTTTAGGTAACAGTAAAGTTAAAATTGGGATGCCTTTTGAATTGGAAGGTTTTAATTACAACTTTAATGCAACTGTGATCGATTTAAGATTCAAAGACAAGTAACCTGCTATTTTTGAAAATGTAAGGCAACTTCAGATCCCCGACAACTCTTACGAAGTCGGGGATCTTCTGGATCTTGTGGACTGTTATACAGCAGAATTCAGGAGTCAGGAGTCAGGAGTCAAACAGGCTTTATACTTGGCTTTGAGACTTGGCTTGTGTACTTCACCAACTTGAAATATGCTGTATATTCATCAACTACTCAACAAAGGCAAAAATCGCCGAATTAAACCAATCGTCACCGCCGGCAATTCAAGCTGTGGGGTTAATCCGACATTTTCCAACTCTAGAAAAACGCGAATTGCTTGCGGATTCATTTCCGCGAGACGCCGACCAATTTCTGGACCCGTAAATTGCGACTTTTGCCCCCAAATTATCGCCGTGGGAGTTGTCAATTGTTGAATATAAAGCGATAAATCAAAGCATAAATCGCCGCGCACAAAAGACAGCGCTGCATATTCAGCATTCGGCTGACGCGCAGATTCTAAATAAGCTTCGACAATTTCCTCGTAGACGCGACTAGATTCGGCAAATTGCCGTTGTTCTAAGAAATTGCGAATACCAGAACTAGTGGCAATTCCGGTAGTATACAACAAGCGATCAACGATAGGAACGCTGACAATTTGGGCAAAAATACTGCGAGAGTAGTCTTCGCCAAAATCGGAAAGTCCGGCTGGTAAAGTGAGAATCAGCGACTTGAATAAATCAGGATGAGCGATCGCTACTCGAATTGTAAACGCTGCTGTCAGCGAAGAAGCAATTACTGTCACAGCTTCTGTACAAGTTTGCTCTAAAAATTCCCGAATTGTCGTTATATAATCATCAATCTTATAATTCCGCGCTGGATGCTCAGATTTACCCCATCCGATCAAGTCTGGTGCTATTATCTTATACTCGGCAGCAAAAGCAGGATAAACTTTTGACCACTCATATGCAGAAGAACCACCACCAAAGCCATGCAGAAACACTAAAGTTTCCTTTTCTGTGCCGACAGTTATCTCATCCTCATAAGGCGAACCGACATTAGTATAATATACCATTCTACCTAATGAGGTATTTACGGAGCGTTGTTCAAATCCTAGTGGCTGAAACATACGTGTTTTTTGTTTTCTGTTATGGTTGCTAAACGCAAATGCAGTTGCTTCATCTGTGCCTAACACTTAGGGTGTGGAGTTTAAATTTCCCACTATTCTTATCATCGACGAACAAACAACTTTAGAACCTCTCACCAAGGAGGGGAAAAGAAACTCATGAAAAGGGGGAAAGGAAGAAGAAAGGGAGGGGGAAAGGTGAAGAATAATTTTAAATATTCTTACTAATTTTAGATAATTCCGTTCCTTTTCCCTTTCCCCTTTAACCTTTCCCCTCTTCTTTCATCTGCGTCTGATTAAGTAAATGTAAAACTACTAGCTTACTTGTAAAGAGTTTGTAATTTTTTTTTCTCTTCATCCAAAGATTTTTGCTCGAAAATACCGTCACTACGGCTTTTATTACTATCGCGAGTATTACTTAGGGTTGAGGTACTCGATAAATTATTTATGGTACTATATCAGAAACATTACCGATAGTTTTGAGCGTCAAGAATACTCGGAGTGTTCGTTAATATCACTTAATAACTCTAGTTCTGCACGGAGAAATAATCAATCCATGTAGCTAGTAACAAAATTATTCTCTAGGCAATGGTAAAGCGGGGCGTCATGATAAAGGAGGCTACTCTTCAATCGAATAAAGTACGAACGTTTGAAGGTCGTAAATTCTTACGTGGAAACTACATAAGTGTTGAAAAAGAAACAAGAGATTCAACTTCGCCAAGTCAAAATCAAATAGATATTGATGAAGAACAGGCAGTTGTACCTACTTGTATTTGTTTGAATTTAGAAGATTTGAAATGTTTTGAAGCTGTGGAGCGACAATATGAGCGCTGGGGTGTGATATTTCAGAATTCTATTGCCATACAACCCTCAAACCCTGCATTTCCCGCTCATTCGGGGATGACAGTATTAATGGGGTCACCCAAAAGCGGATTTTTAGAAGCTACTTTCTTGCGTCCTGTCCACTGGGTTAGTACCTTTGTCACAAGTTCGCAGCGGTTAGTGCTTTGCGCTTACGATCGCAACAACCAACTGCTCACCCAAACAGTGCTACCAGCAGCTAATCTTGCTAACTCTGACTCGGCGCTACCCCCCAGCACGTTATTATCTTTAACAGCGAATGACATCCACCGCATTACCTTCAGCGCTTTTGATGGTCAATTCATCATTGATAACTTTAGTTTCTGTTTTTAAAGCAAAATAAAAACTCCTTGACAAAATCGTTATAGCAGATTCAGCACAGGTATCCTTGTAGAGTATATTGATTGTGAGCTACACCCCAGGTATGGGTGAAGACTGATATATTAGACAATCTTGTAATCAATTAGGTAAACACTGTGGCACAGGCTTCGTCTTCTTGGCAGCAATTGCTCAACCAGCTTGCTAACTGGTTGCTTTTATTCAAGACAGAAAGAGCCACTTTGCAGCGAATTAAGCAATGGCAAGAACCTGGAAGCTATTTAGGGTTTTTGACAATTGTCATTGCCATGCTTTTGTGGAACTGGAAGCTGCTGTTGGCAATTTTTATCGGCGTTGGGGTAATGGTGTTAGTCTACTCAATGCAGCGATGGGATTGGCGATCGCATTGGTCAAAAATTCGTAAATTGTTCAACAGTCCCAACCGTCGGTTAGCTTTATCAGTTACAAGTGGGGGTATTGCTACCCTCAGCACTTACATGGCTGCTGCTATTTGGGTTGACTCTAACAGTCCTTGGATTGCTGCGGGTGCAATTTTGCAAGCTTTGGGGACACTATTAACTATAATTTTATTAGTGTGGCAAATCGTTAGCTTTTACAGCATTCGAGAAGAAGAGCAACTAGATCGGTTATTGCTCACCTTGACAAAAGAAGACCCCCTCAAGCGTCTAATTGCCCTGCGTCGGCTCACCAAATTCGTGACCAATAATCGCATTGAATCTTCTGTACAGCAAAATATTAGCCAATGCTTGCGACTTTTAATTAGTCGGGAAGAAGAAGTCATGATTCGCGAAGCTGCTTTTGAGAGTTTGCAAGCACTAGATTTAGTAGAACAAATATCATCCAGCCCCGCAACTCCTTTAAAGCCTCTCTCGGCAAAAGTCAAACACTTTGCATAGAAATGAAAAATTGATGATTAGCGAAGCAAAGAACAACCTTCTCACCCAGTCCCCAGTCCCCAATCCCTACTTCCGATACAACCGACCATTACAAACTTGTACCACAGGATGATTGCAGCGCCGCACCAACTGTTCATCGTGGGTGGTAACAATTACCGTTGCTCCAAACGAGTTTAACTTCTGGAGAATTTGCATTACTTGCCAAGAATTATCAAAATCGAGATTTCCAGTTGGTTCATCTGCCAAAATCAGGGGTGGTGTAGCGACGATCGCTCGCGCAATACTCACCCGTTGTTGTTCTCCTCCAGAAAGTTGATCCGGAAAGCAGTCAGCTTTGGAAAGTAAACCGACCAGCTTTAAAGTTGGTTCCAAGCGGCGTAGAATTTCCTTCCGGGTGTATCCTTGAGCTTGCAAGACAAAAGTGACATTTTCCGCTACAGTCCGCTGGGGAATTAGCTTGTAGTCTTGAAATACAATGCCAATACGTCGCCGCAAAAAAGACAAGCGATCGCCTTTCATCTTTGCCACATTACACTCATCAACAATCACCTCTCCCTGTGTGGGCAACTCCTCACCATACAGCAGTTTCAACAGCGTTGATTTACCCGAACCACTAGGACCAGTGACAAACAGAAAATCTCCCTGTTTTACCTCCAGATTCAAATCAAACAACGCTTGAGAGCCATTGTTATAAGTTTTTGTCACCGAGCGCAACTGCACCATCGGCACAGTACTTTTACTGCGTCCTTGAGTTTCCCTCTCCTGAAGAAGAACAGATTTTTCAGTCGTTTCTTTCGGTGTTAATACTGGCATTGCTGGATTTTCCCCACACATTAGCTTTAAAATAAGGATTCCCAGGCAGAACCTAGGAATCACAAATTCAACACCGAAAATTCAAAATTTCTTGCCTCCCTCACCCAGGATGAGTAAGACCCTTGGTTGTTCCAAATACCGTCGTCACCTTAGAAAGGTGCGGCTTATAGCCTGCGAGCTATTCGCTAATTGCGCCTCTTGCCGTTAACTGATAAACTACAGCTTTCCAAGCAAATTCCGGCAAAGCTAACATGCGGCGCCAGCGCCAAGGTTCTTGATAAAGCCGATACAGCCATTCGAGATTATTATCTCCCAACCACGCAGGAGCGCGAGATTTCGTCCCCGACCAAATATCAAAACTACCACCAACGCCGATCCAAATCGCTTGAGGACACAAATGTCGGTTTTGAGCAATCCATAACTCTTGACGCGGCACTCCCAAACCGACAAAAATAACTTCAGGCTGTAATTGGCTAAGAGTTTGTCGTAATTGTTCTTCTTCTTCTTCTGAATGGTAGCCGGAGTGAGTACCTACTATACGCAATTTCGGTAATTGAGAAAGCCAAAACTCTGCCGCTGTTGCAGCCACTTCTGGGGCACCTCCATAGAAAAACACTTTTGCCTCAGTATGACGCTCAACTTGTTGCAACAGTTTTTCTGCTAGCTCAATTCCTGGACAACGTTGTACTTTTTGCCTTAATAGTAACTGTAAATAAAGAACTACCCCCGCTCCGTCTGGAATCACTAATTCAGCAGCTTGAATCACTTTAGCTAAAGATGTATTTCGCTCTGCTTGCATAGTCATTTCTGCATTTAGCGTTACCACATGAGTTCCCCTACCTTGTTGCAGTCGTTCTAGCAACCAGTTGGGATAGTTAGTCATTAAATGAATCGGTAGTCCCAAAACCGAAAAGACTTGATAGCGTTTAGACATACCCTATTCTTGATTAGCCTCACACCAAGTTCATCGAACGATAGTCTATCAAATTTGTTCCAAATTACCCATCCTCCCCCCACTCCATCATCTCCCCCATCTTCCCCCACTTGCCCCACTCCTTATTCCCCATGCCCCATTACCGTTAAACTAATTGATATTGGGTGCTTGTAGTTGTGGCAAAGCAGCCCTGATTTTATTGTTAGTCATGTTCGCATCAAGAACAAATACCTAAAACATGGGCAATCTTCTTATGTATCTGACTTACAAAGCACCTTTATATGTTTTTCAGATGTTTTAAAACTCCATCTGCTAGGACTTTTTAGTAAACTCAATTTTACAGTTAAAGTAGTGTAAAGGGGGGAAGTTGATTATGAGTAAAATTCGTGTGGCTCTGATTGAAGATCATGACCTAACCCGTGTGGGTATTAAGACAGCACTACAACAAAAGGATGAAATTGAAGTTGTCGGTGAAGCTGCGACTGCGGCTGAAGGAATGAAAATGTTAAAAAGGTTACATCCCGACATTGCCATTATAGATATTGGTTTACCAGATAAGGATGGCATTGAGCTGACACGCGAAGTAAAATCTACTGGTAGTAAAGAAGACTTAGAAACCAAAGTGTTAATTTTGACATTGCGGGATAATAAAGAAGCGGTGCTGGCAGCTTTTGCGGCTGGGGCTGATTCTTACTGCATGAAGGATATCGGGTTTGATAATTTACTCGAAGCAGTGCGAGTGACTTACAATGGCAACTCTTGGATCGATCCAGCGATCGCTCGCATAGTTTTACAACAAGCACAACAAAATCCACCCAAGCCAGAAGTCCCATCAGTGGATAGTAAAGGCTTTCCCCTGAAATCTGATTCCCTCGATAATGAAGAAATTATTGACCCTTACACCCTGACAGAAAGAGAGTTAGAAGTGTTACAGTTGATCGTCGAAGGTTGTAGTAATGCATTAATCGCCGAAAGACTGTACATTACCGTCGGAACGGTGAAAACTCATGTCCGCAATATTTTGAATAAACTATGTGCTGATGACCGCACCCAAGCAGCAGTCAGAGCCTTACGTTCTGGCTTAGTGGGATAAATTTAATCGCAAAGCCTAGCAAAGTTTGGCAATTAAAGGTAATTTTACACCTTTGAAGAATTTATGACTTCAAAGTGGGTATATTCTCTTTAATGAGTACTGACCTTTTTTGAATTGGAGAGAAGCGACTTGACTTTTTTATTGAAAGTTAATTATCGGATGAGATAAATAATTCAGCAACTCGCGATTCAAGAATCTCAAAAATAAGTCGAATATGACTGAGACAGATGTAGGCAAAATAAAGCTGATGGTGGTCGATGACGAACTAGATAACTTAGATTTACTCTACCGCACTTTTAGGCGAGATTTTCAAGTATATAGAGCAAGTCACGCACGAGAAGCCATCGAAATCTTAGACAGAGAAGGCGAAATGGCTGTAATTATCTCTGACCAAAGAATGCCAGAGATGAACGGCACAGAATTTCTCAGTCGCACGGTAGATCGCTTTCCGGATACGATTCGGATTTTGCTCACAGGTTTTACTGATGTAGAGGATTTGGTAGACGCGATCAACTCCGGTCAGGTGTTTAAGTACATCACTAAACCCTGGAATCCCGATCGCCTGAAAGCAATAGTCGGGCAAGCGGTTGATACATATCTGGTAGTGAAGAAACGTACCCACGAGTTGCGTCGCGCTTTGCGGCGAGAATCTTTGTTTAATGCGGTGACAACAGCAATTCGCGAGTCTCTGGACTATGGGGGTATGCTGCAAAAAATTGTCACCATTATTGGACAGACATTTGAAGCGACTTGTTGTTTACTCAAAGCAGTGGAAAGCGATCGCCTCACTCTAGATGAGTTTTCTTACCAAAACCCCAAAGTTCCCATCGCTTGTTGCACCTTTGACCCCAGCTTGTTGATTGAAAAAGTTCTCGAAACCCATCAATATCAGCTATCTCAAGATGTACAAGACGGCTGCTCTTATCAACTAGTTGTGCCTATAAGCTATCAGCAACACCTATTAGCGGTTCTTTCTTTATATCAACAGGGAGGCGAACGCACTTGGCGAGATGAAGATATCCAGCTAATTACGGGAGTCGCCGAACAAGCAGCTTTAGCCCTCTCCCAAGCAAAACTCTATCAACGCTTGCAAGAAAAGCAACAACAAATCAGCGCCGAGTTAGAAGTTGCCCGCCAAATTCAAAATAACCTGCTGCGGCAAAGCTTACCTGAAATCAAAGGCGCAAAAATCCAAGCTTGCTGCTACCCTGCCCGCGAAGTAGGAGGAGATTTTTTTGAAGTTTTTGCTCATCCCAAAGGTGACTTGTGGTTAGCAGTCGGTGACGTTTCCGGCAAAGGTGTCCCGGCAGCTTTATTCATGTCAAGTGCTATTTCCGTTTTGCGCCGCGAATTATCTGTAGAATTGCCACCGCTGCCGAACGTAATTATGCAAAATCTCAACCATGCTTTGTCTGAGGACTTGATCAGCAACAATTGCTTCATCACCCTCGTCTTAGCTTGTTATACCCCCACCACGAAGGAACTGGTTTACGCAAATGCTGGTCACATCTATCCCATGCATTGGACAGCAAGCGCAAATTTGGCAGAAAACCCCAATTACCTCAAGGTACGCAGCATTCCCTTAGGGATTTTACCCAAATGGCAAGCACTGTCTGGTCAATTAGTTCTTTCTGCTGGAGATACCTTGTTACTTGCCAGTGATGGTATTACTGAAGCAATGGTATTAAACCATCCACAGTTCAATAATAAAACTGTGGATGGCAAGCCAGCTAGCCATTATATGTTGAATCAAGAAGGTCTTTGGCAACTCTTAAAAACCGAGCCTAAACCACTTTCTCTCAACCATTTGCTAGCCCGCATCCAAGCAGACAACAACGTTCAAGAAGATGACCAAACTATACTCTCACTGGAGGTTTTGTAAGTAATGAAAAGTGAGCTTCATGTACCAAGTGACTTGAAGTTTTTAAGCATCGTCGAAAGCTGGCTGCTAGGATGCTTACAAATCCAGCTTGGAGAGACAGTTGATTGGTCACGGCTATCAAGTCGTTTGCGGCTAGCTTTAGTGGAAGCTTACTCAAACGCAGTACGTCATGCCCACAAAGATCAGCCCAATGCGCCAGTTATAATTCGCTTGGAACTCAAAGACCAAGATATAGCCCTAGAAGTTTGGGATCGCGGTGAGGGCTTTGATATGTCTACCTACTTTGCTCCCGACCCACTGGACAAGCAAGAAGGTGGTTATGGTTGGCTGATTATACATCGTTTAATGGACAAAGTGGAATACCAGTTGCAGAGTGATGGTGGTAACTGTCTCAAGTTAGAAGTCACTTTGTCTGAACTAGGCAAATAAGCCAGAAAGTTGAAAAAACTTTGCTTTCGTAGTGGGCACTCTTCGTGCCCAAATTAAGCGAGCTTCTCGCTTATTACGTATTTTACAGCAGATGCGTTTTTATTGAATACACGTAGAGACGTTCCGGCGGAATGTCTCTACAGGGTTTTGGCTTTTATGCATCTACCTCATTTACCTGAAATATGCTGTATATATTGATAATTGTTAACAAAATTAAAATTTTTGCTAAGTTTATTTTATTTATAACTTTATAATCATTAAATATTAAAACAGTAGCTCAACTTGTGCCCATTTTGTGCAACATAAGCTCTTAGTTAGCCTGATTAAGAGCTACCATACTTTTGTCTCAAATCACCAATTACTGAAAAGCACGCGTCATAATTTTCCCTATGGAAGTAGCCTTTTATTTGTCCCCACGCTATTGCCTTGATGATGAATCACCTTGGCTTGTGGGAATAGACCCCAGTCGTCATTACTGGATTGCAGTGAATGGAGATAGCAATCTGACAATAGCACTTCCTGGGTTAACAGTATCTTCCCTCAGTGAACTGAAGCAAGCGATGCAGCAATTTCGCTCACTCAGTCCTGGGGAACAAATGACTTTGCATAGAATTGCCAGTGCTAGCACGATTTACTGTGTCAGTCCCAACTGTTATGCTGTAGAAGCGCAAATTAATGAAGCTTTAGTTTGGCATCTATTCGATGAAGAGACTTTAGATAGTTTGTTGATGACCGCACACCCAGATTGGCTGTGTGCCCCATCAGATATTGATTTAGGACAAAAAATCTTACTGCGCTCCTTTGAGAAAGCGACAGTTACCAAGAGTTAGGAATTGGTGGTGGTTAGTTGTTGCTTGTTGGTTGGAGCGTCGATATTCTTTGACCACTATCAACTAACCACTAAGCACTAACGACTATCAACTAACCACTAACTCATATCGTCTCATCGTCGCAGATTTAGCAATTCTTGAGGAGAAGCTAAGAGTTTGATTTTAGTAAATTGAATTTGCCGTTGTTGGTTGAGGACAAATAGCCACATAACGTTGACACCGCACCAAGTAGTTTGTGCTTTGCCACTCACCTGAAATTCGATTTGGTTATTGTCTAAATTTTCGGAGATTCCTTGGCTAGGTTCGGCTTTAATGCCTTGAGCTTCTTGTTTTAAATAGGCAGCGATCGCGTTACTCCCCACAATACCAGATTCAAATGGCGGTTGCATCACACCATCCGAGGCAAACAAGCTCGCAGTCTCATCAAAGTTTCCTGCGTTTAAA
>JBPCQW010000386.1:0-3823 GCA_050997715.1 Hassallia sp. | reverse complement strand
ACAATATTAATTTCCTCGCACGTTCTCAGCGACTTAGCGGAACTGTGTACTTCAGTGGGAATTATGGAACTTGGCTTTTTGGTAGAAAGTACTTCACTAAAACAACGTTACCAGCGTCTTTCTCGTCAGCAGATTTTCTTATCCACTCTGGGAAATTTAGAACCACTTTTAAGCGAGTTGAAGAATCATTGTCTAGTGGAAGAGTGGGAAATTCTGCCAGATAAACAGGGTGTGTGCGTCTATTTTTCGGGTAATCAAGAAGATACTGCAAATCTGTTGCGATCGCTCATCCAAGCTAACATTCCTCTGAGCGAATTTCACTGTACTCAAGAAGACCTTGAAACAATTTTCCTCAAACTATGTCATAAACAAGCATCCTGAAGTTTGCTGTTAGCTATTAGCCATTGCCCATTTTTGGACATTTTTAACTATGATGCTCAATTTAATAGATAAAATAGGCGATTGGAATCCGCAATTATTGCGAGAAGTTAAAGGTCGCTTGAAAATTTTTCCGGTAGCGATCGCATTTATTCTATCGCTACTAGGTCAGTTAGTATTGTTTTTGTTTCAGTTTAGAGAGTTCCCTGGTGACAAATACTCTATAGTTGGTCAATACTGTCGTCTAAGTAAATCTTATATCCAGCAACAAGACGCGCTGTCTCGACAAACAAATACATTATATACAGCGATATCAAACTTTAAAAAAACTAAAGTATCTAGTACAGTTTCACTTGTTGATTTACAAACTGAACTAAAATCAGCGAATGCAAAAAGTCAAGCTTTAAACAAATACATCTCAGAGACTTTTTGCCCCACTAATCAATTAAATATGCAATTGTGGTGGCGAGATCACTGGGAATACATATTTCTCTCATTGAGTGTGATTTTTATCTTCACACTATTAGTAGCAGGAACTTATTTACTCATAAATAACTTAGCTAATGAAGAACGTCGCGGTACGCTAAATTTTATTCGCCTCAGTCCCCAGTCAGAAGTTAATATTTTGACTGGTAAGCTGTTAGGAGTGCCAATTTTAGTTTACTTTGTAACTTTAGTAGCAGTGCCTTTACATTTGTATGCTGGACGTTCTGCTAATATCGCCTTCAGTTACATTTTTAGCTTCTACGCTGTTCTTGCAGCTAGCTGTATTTTCTTTTATAGTGCAGCCCTACTTTTTGGTTTGGTTTGTCGTTGGTTTAATGGTTTTCAACCTTGGTTAGGTAGTGGTACGGTTCTAATATTCTTAATGATGACGATGCTATCATTATCGTCTTCAGGAACAAAATTTAACAATTCAACGGCTTGGTTTAGGTTATTTAGTCCTTTTGATATTACAAATTATCTGTTTCCAAATTTGTTTCATTTATACAATGGTTCACCACTGAAACAATTGCAGTTTTTCTATTTACCGATTGGAATAAACGTTACTACCATTGTTGGTTCCCATTTATTGAGTTATGGCTTGTGTACGTTTGGTATTTGGCAAGCATTAAAACGTTGTTTTCGTAACCCCAACGCTGCTGTTATCAGCAAGCTTCAAAGTTATTTTGTTGTAGCTGGTTTGCAAGTGATCATGTGGGGATTCACTTTGCAATATGTAAAAAATTATTGCCCACCTAATTTGGATAAGCAACCTTCAACTTGCTTATATGATGTGAATTCTCAAATTGGCGAGAATTTCATTTGGCTAGGATTTTGCAACTCAGTGATACTTCTTGGTTTAATTGCGATTATTTCACCTCACCGTCAAGCTGTACAAGATTGGGCAAGGTATAAACATCAAGGTGTTTGGAAGAAATCTTTGCTAAAAGATTTTATTTTCGGTGAAAAGAGTATTGCACTGGTAGCAATGGCAATTAATCTAGCGATCGCTATTATCCCATTAATAGTTTGGATTGCTATTGCACCTATTTTAAATTTTCACCATAACCCTAGTTCACTTGGGTTTGGAAACCATATTCACCGGATTCATCTAGTTTTTGCTTTAGCGTTATTTATCACCTTGATGATGATTTACGCTACCATAGCTCAGTTGATGCTAATGATGAAAACTTCTAAGCGCTCCTTGTGGGCAATTGGTACTGTAGCTGCGGTAATGTTTTTACCACCGATGATTCTCCAATTACTCACCCTTGATCCCTCGAAAAATGCTACCTTCTGGCTGTTTTCCAGCTTTCCTTGGGCAGGTGTAATATATGCTTCAACAACAACAATTTTTATGGCACTCTTGGCTGAGTTTAGTGTTTTGGTATTGTTAAATTTTCAATTGACAAGGCAGGTGAAATTAGCAGGTGAATTTGCGACCAAAGCGTTGTTGATTGGACGCTAGTTGTAGTCAGTGCTTCAGGCTGAAGCGCTGACTACATCCCCTAACTACTAATTATGAAGAGTTTTGCTATGATGCAAAAATTAACAGATCAACTGGTAGACTCCAATATATCTAGAAATTGAATATATTCATTTCTATATTGTCTACCGTATCCTTCCGCTATGTTTGCAGCTAAAAAAACTCCTGAACGGTGAAAAAGTGCCAAGCTCGCAAATAACTTATGAACACAAGGATTTTGAGAGCTTTTCACTTCGATTGGTGAATTGACTTTGCCTGACTTGTTAACCAATAACCTGCTATAGCGATCGCTTGGGTAATCACACCAAGCGTGACATTCGGATAAATGGTCATTCCGTTCAAGTCTGGTTAACGAACATTGCCGAAAACTGGATCGTTTGAAAATCCATAAGAACTTCCGAGCAAGAATTCCGCAGCAATTAGCCCAATCGAGAACGCGGAACCGAGAAATGCTGCAAGACCCATCGAAAAGCGATCGCTCACCGGAGGAACCAACTAAATCGCTATTACTTGAATCTTTCTGGCAATTCGTGAATGCGATCGCGTAACTTCATGTACAGTGACTTTTTATTTGTCGTCCTGACAAATTAATGTCATCGGTCAAATGCTTGTACAGTATATCTTATAGCGTTTTCACAAAATTAGGATCACTTCTTCATCGTGACAAAATAAATGTCGTTATCCGTGGTTGTGACAAATTAATTGTCGCTTCTTGAAATAGAAAAAAGCTTTTGTGTATTTTCATAATGACAAATTGACTGTCGCTTTCTCTACACCTAGAATAACAATATGTATTTATAAAAAAACTTATGTATGATGAACAGTCAGCAAAATCCTGATTTAGCTGTTCATACCTCGGCAATTCCTAGGGAAGGTTTACAAGGAGAAAGTGATAAATCTCCTGAGAAGAATGTGATTGTCACAGCACTCTCAGAGGAAGCCCAACTTAAGCTAGAGGTAATCCAAAGTTTGCTGGAACCTTGCGATCGCACTACCTATGGGCAGAAGTTGAAAGAGGCTGCTGAAAAACTAGGTGTATCGGTGCGAACTGTGCAGCGATTAGTCAAAAAGTGGGAGCAAGATGGTGTAGTCGGATTTGCTCAAACTGGCAGGGCTGATAAAGGAATGCATCGAATTGGTGAGTTTTGGGAAAACTTTATTCTCAAGACCTACCGCGAGGGTAACAAGGGTAGTAAACGCATGACCCCCAAACAGGTTGCTTTAAGGGTTCAGGCTAAAGCCCGTGAGTTGGAGGACTCTAAGCCGCCCAATTATAGAACCGTGTTACGGGTATTAGTGCCTGTATTGGAAAAGCAAGAAAAAGCTAAAAGTATTCGTAGCCCTGGATGGAGAGGATATCCTAGTTGACAATTAAATAGACAAACCTATACACTTATAGACAACTCTATAGGTGTTTTATGTTTAAGCCTCACGAATTCGCAGCCAAGATTGGCGTATCAGTCAAAACACTTCAAA
>JBPCQW010000373.1:0-25294 GCA_050997715.1 Hassallia sp. | reverse complement strand
ATATTACATAGTTTACAGTGTGATACCTGAAGGCGATCGCATAACCACAATAACCCTAAAAATGCGAGCGCTAATTTTCAGTTTAATTGAGATGTGCTTGTAACCAATTTACCAAATCACCCATTACTGTAAAATCTAACAAGGCTTCGCCAAGTGCTTCTAAGTCTTCCAGTGAAAGAGCCTGTACTTGTTTCTTAACCTCTTCAGATAGCTCTCCTACTCGTCTTTGTAGTAGTTTGAGAACAAGAATCAAAATTGATTACATCGACAAATGCAGTTGCGATCCTTGCTGAGTTTTATTGACTTCAATCCGGGCTTGAAAGGCTTCTTTGAGGTGGGGCATATGAGTTACAGTGAGGATGCAGGCAAAATCGCAAGCGATCGCATTAATCGCCGCAATTAGGCGATCGCATCCTTCAGCATCCTGTGTACCAAAGCCTTCATCTATAATCAACAATTGCAACGCTGCCCCCGCTCTTTGCGCTAATAATTTTGCCAAAGCTAAACGAATCGCAAAGTTAATTCTAAAAGCTTCTCCACCAGAGTAAGTTTCATAAGCTCGCGTTCCTCTGGCATCAGCAATTAAAATATCTAAAGTGTCTATCAGCTTGGCACTTTTCTTAGCTTTACTACTTCTTCCCGCTTTTTGTGTCACAAATTGCACATGCAATTGATTTGCACTCAATCGCGAAAGCAATTGATTTGTCTCTGCCTCCAGTTGAGGCAAGACATTTTCAATCATCAGTGCCTGGATGCCATTTTTACCAAAAGCTTGCGTTAATTCCTGATAAACGCGCTGCTGTCGCTTGGCTTCTTGTAGTTCTTGCTGCTGTTGCAAGAACTGAGTTTGCAGCATTTCCAAATGATGAGCAACTTGTTCTAAACGCCCTAATTTCCCGATTTTTTCGTCAAGTTCTCGTCTGCGAGCCGCAATTTGTTGCTGTAGCGTTTCAATTTGAGCAGTTGGATTTGCTGTTTGTTCAAGTTGGGCAACGATGCTTTCAAGTTGGCGCTCAATTGTTTGCCTTTCAGTCATTCTCGCATGTCTGGACGCTTCTAAATCTTGAAATCTGAGTTTGAGTTGCGGATGCTGCTGTTGAGCCGACAATAGTTGTTGATGGCGCAACTGCCAAGATTGTGCTTTGCGTAGACTTATGCGAATATTATTATGCTGCTCGGAACTGTAATTAATTTCGGTAATGTGTAGCTCAAGAGCGGCAATTTCTTTGGTAGATTCAGAATTGATTTGAAGAAACTGAATTTTGACTTGTAATTCGGCAATTTGCGCTTCAATTTGTGGTTTTCGTGCCGCGATTTGCGAAGTTCGCTTGGTTGCGTCTTTAATCTGCTGGAGTTTAATTTCTGCCCATCGCCAGCGCTCAACTTCACTACGGGCGAGAGCGTGGTCTTGTTCGTTATAATTTAGTTGTTGAAGATATTCATTTAATTGCTGTAATTGCAGTTGTTTATCAGGAGCATAATCGCCAACTTCAAGCGATCGCTCTAAATGCTGTTTTTCGGCGACAATTTGTTGTAGTTGTGCTGACGCATCACTTGTAGACTCAAGTTGTGCTGCTAATTGTCCTCTTTGTTCGCGCAAAGCATCATAACTCGCCAATTTTTGCGATATTTCCCGGTATTCCTGTCTGAGTACTTGAATTTCTCTATCTGAGAATGCCATTTGCTCTCGAAATACCCACAACTGGTCTTCGGTATCCTTGTACTCTGTTTTGGTTTTATCTGTGACTCGATTCCAATGATGTTCATCCAAAGCACGTTCGCACAACGGGCAAAGCGCGTTCGGATTTTGCAGAAGAAGCAATTTTTGGTCTAGTTCTCCCAATACTCTTTCATATTCTCGTTGCTGCGCTTGCAAGCGTTCGATAAAGTGACGCCTTTCCTGTCCTTTTTCCTGCACTCGTTGCAGATAAACTCGTTTTTTCTCTAATTCTTCAATTTGCGTTCCTACATCGATCACCGCTGCGTGCAGTTGCGGTTGACGTGCAAAAGCCCGTTGCAGTTGGTTTTCTGTTGCTTGCAGTTGTTCTATTCGCGCTACCAAACCAGCACCAACCCGATCTAAGTGGCTTTGCAAAGTCGCTCGCTGTTGCAATAAGGGAGACACTTGCATTTGTAGTTGATCTAAATGAGCAACTCGGTTACGCGCTCTTGTTAGCTGTGCTAAAGCGGCTTCAACTTCGCTTTTATTGGTGAGAGTCTGCTGAATTTCTCGCTCTTGTTGCTGCAAAACCTCTAATTGAGCGATCGCTTGTTGTAGTTGACGTTCGATTTCGTTAATTTGTTTCGTCAGTTGAGCGTGCAGTTGTTGACGCTGTTGTATTCGCTGTGTATATTCTTCAAATTTGACGCTTAAAGATTCTTCTTGAGATTGCAGCGTTTGGTATTGCGCGTAACCGGCTTTTATCTCGGTTTCTTGACTTAAGATTGCTTGTAAATCTGATAGCTGACTATTAATTGTTGATTGTTCTTGTTGCAGGCGATCGCAATCAGAACTCAGATTTTGATATTGTTGCCTGACAAAGCTCAATTGTTCAGTTGAATTTTGGCGCTGATGTTGGACAACTTGCAAACTTTGGATTTGAATATTATCAAAAGCTTGTATTTGTTGCAGTTGATTGAGTTCAACTTCTAATTCTGCTTGTTGTGCCTGTGTAGCAGAGCGTTGTTGCAGTTGACTTTTGCTCGACTCCAAAGAGCGCTCTAATTCTTCTACCTTTGCTTTGAACTGACGAGACGATTCTTTGGCTCGCTCTTCCAATTCATCGTATTGATTTAGCTTCAATAACTCTGCTAAAATTTCTTTGCGTTCGTTCGGACGCTTGAGCATAAACTCGTCTGCACGACCTTGACGCAGGTAGGCGGAGTTAATAAAAGTTTCATAATCGAGCTTAATGTGTTCTAAAATCACATCTTGAGTCGCTCTTACCCCTTTGCCGGTAAGTGCGCGAAACCCAGAAGGTGTTTCCACTTGAAATTCTAAAACGCCAGTACCACCACGAGGTCGGGTGCGAATAACTCGATAAATTTGCTGATTGCTTTGAAAAGTAAAATCAACTCGAACTTCTTTGGCACCAGAATGAATCACATCATCTTCAACACCGGCGCGGCTTTGTCCCCAAATCGCCCAAGTTATAGCTTCGAGAAGCGAAGATTTACCAGCGCCATTGGAACCACAAATACAAGCCGTATGCAAACCGCGAAAATCTAAAGTTGCATCACGGTAACTGAGAAAGTTTTTGAGGATTAGTTGTACTGGGATCATCGAGGCTATAGCGCCACATCTACTACATTTTATAAATAACAGTACAGATGCACTTAAAATTAGTTTACCTATCTGGAAATCATGTTTCTAGTATTGAAGACTTTAATTTTACAAAAATTAACAATATGAGCGTCGGATTTTTCTTGTTATGCAAAAAAGTTTTATTTTATTGAGATAAAAAGCAACCTGCCGCTGGCTTTCGCACTCACTGTTAACCGAGAAGAAAGCAGGGGGAAAAATAAAGGGGACAAGAGAAAAAACTTTACCCTGCACTCGACGGAAGCTTTGTTCGCTACTTTTGGTTTGTTATCGCACCATGAATAAAAATCAGAAATTATATTCACGACGACAGTTTATATATATTAGGCTTTAAGAAAGTAGGAGCAACGCAGACGCTATTTTGGGATAATCTCAAAAAATCACAAGAAAAGCGATCGCTTGCATTTTACCTTTACCGAGGTATCAACACAATATCTGTACTTACTGCAAATTTGGTATTGTTGTTAACAAGACTTACACTAAAATAAGTTTGAGCAGAAAATCTAAATATTCATGCATCAAATCGTAATTTTGTCTACAATATAAATAAGAGTTCGCATTAAGCCGATTCGCTTCTATTCAATGGCATACATATGTGAACATAAACACTAAAAAAAGACTCTGGAACAAATTCGTTAACTCTGCGTCATTTATTAATCTTGGCAAGAACCCGGACTTATTGAATAAGTCGGGGGGTATGAATACCAATATATATCTTCCCAATCCCCAGTCCCGTATTCAAGGAACAATAAACTCAAATTATCGATCAAATAAATTCTTTCACTTTCGGAATATGCCTATAGACAGGTTTAAAAAATTTTAGAAACAATCTCAGTAAATCGACGTCATTAAACACATGATAAAAACAAACGGAAACCCTCTTATGACTCACCTTAATCGCTGGAAATATGCAACGGCTGCACTTATGTCAATGGCTATAAGCACAGGTGCTATTGTGCCCATGTTTGTATCCACACCTGCTAGCGCACAACGCATTTATGGTCAATCAAGATCAGTTTCTATTCCTACCGGAGTGACATTTCCTGTAGCTTACGACAAAGATAAAGTTGTTGTTACTCCTGGGGAAACTGTACCCTTAACACTCACAGTTGCAACCAACATTATTGATAGCAGCAGAAATGTATTAGTTCCTGCGGGAACTCAAATTGTGGGACAATTGCAACCAGTAACCAGAAACGGTAAAAAAGGTGTGCAATTCGTTGCTCAAGAGTTAGTTTTTGCTTCTGGTCAGCGTCAGTCTGTTAATGCTTCTTCTCCGGTAATTACCAGAACTGAAAAAATCAGCAAAGGAGCCGATACAAATAGAATTGTAACAGATGCAGCGATTGGTGCTGGTGCTGCCAGTGTGATATCACTAATTACAGGCGATCGCAAAATTCAAGCCTTAGAACCAATTGGGGGTGCGGCAGCTGGTGCTGCTGCAAGTGTGCTGTTGCGGAAAAAGCAAGCTGATGTCTTCGTCCTCAAGCCAGAACAAGATTTAAATGTGACTCTGCGTTCTAATTTGGTACTATCCCGCAGCAATTACTAGGCTTGAGTTTAGTTAAGCCGTGACTTTAATTATCCCTTGTAAGCGATCGCACACACATGTTGAAGTGGCGATCGCTTAATTTTTTCACTGACAATATATTGTCTTTGGTGGAATGATATCATGTCTGACAAATATATTGTAGAGACGTTCCGCTGGAACGTCTCTACAACGGTTGCGATATTTTTATTAGTGTTAATTAAAAGGACATGACATGAGACGACAAAGTAGAGACGTAAGGAGTGGAACGTCTCTACAATATGTGCGACTATTGCCACTGTCCAAGCTATCAGCGACTCTCTTGTATTGTCTATCCCCGGAAGAACTTAGCCGTAAAGCTGCAACTAAATGTATCTTTTTCCTCCCGCTTTTAGCGCGCACTCGTATTGTGATTTTTCAGTATATTAACGCATACTATTAGTCAACTAAAAATGTTTAAATAAGAACAAATACTTGTATTCCTGAAAAACGGATTGTTGCCAAAGCTATATATGATTGGCTTTTACGACGTTTGCGTAGAGATTGGATCTAGATTAATAAACAGTAAAAAAAATAAGTTTTCCGCAACTATTTTTTCAACGGCACGTCTTACTTAATATCAAGGATTGTTTAAATACTTATGTCATTGCTCAGACTGCTCATAAGTGAGTGGTTTGTCATGCTTAAACGTGACTATCTCAAAAAGCAATTAAATAAACTTGATTTAACTCGGTGCAAATACCCTTGAAGTTGGCTAAACAATAGCAATACTATGACCGTTATAGCCGCTAAAACTATTGACAAAAGTCAGTAAATATTTGGAACTAATTATCTGACGACTTGTCTTAGTAACTAATAGTAAAAAACAGAATTTGTGGGGAGAATAAATTCAATGTTTAGTTTAAATCGCTGCAAAAAAACAACAGCTGCACTGATGACTTTGAGCGTAACAGCAGGTGCTGTAGCACCCTTTATTGCACCTGCACCATCATTTGCTCAAACAACTTTTTCTGATGTTAACTCTAACTATTGGGCAGGAGAGTTTATTCAAAAATTATCAGAGCGAGGCGTTATCGCTGGCTTTCCTGATGGTACATTTCGCCCAGAAGAAGCAGTAACCCGCGCTCAATTCGCCGCGATGATTCGCAAAGCTTTCCAAAAAGCGCCAAAACGGGAAGCAACTCGATTTAACGATGTAGCTAGCAATTATTGGGCATACAGCGCCATTCAAGAAGCTTATACTACTGGTTTCTTATCAGGATATCCTGGCAATCGCTTTGAACCTAACCAAGCTATTCCTCGGCAACAAGTTTTAGTTTCTCTTGCCAACGGTCTAGAATATTCTGCTAGCAGTAACACTGAAAGCACTCTCAAATACTACAACGACTCTTCTAATATTGCTGGTTATGCCCGCAGTCCGGTAGCAGCAGCGACTGAAAAGCGAATAGTCGTCAACTATCCTAATATTAACTTCCTCAATCCTACGCAAACCACCACACGGGCACAAGTAGCAGCTTTTATCTATCAAGCGTTGGTTAGCACCAATCAAGTTTCCGCAATTAATTCCCCTTACATTGTCGCAGCTCAATCGACTACTCCCACACCTGTAGCTGTAAAAATTCCTCAAGGAACAGCTATTCCCATCAAGTACGACAAAGCAGAAAAAATCCTCGTTACTAAGGATGAAACAGCGCCTTTGACACTCACAGTGGCGCAAAATGTGGTAACACAAGAAGGAACTATTGTAATTCCTGCTGGTAGTCAGGTTGTCGGTCAACTCAAACCTGTTAAAGGTGGTTCTCAATTTGTTGCTCAAAAATTGATTTTGCCTTCAGGTCAAGAGTATCAAATCAATGCTACTTCTGAAGTCATTACCAAAACACAAACAGTGAAAAAGGGCACTAGTGTTTCGGCAATTATTAAGAATACCGTATTGGGCGCAGGTGCCGCTGCTGCCGTCTCTGCTGTCACAGGCGATCGCGCTATCGGTACAGAAGAAGTCTTGGGTGGTGCTGGTATCGGCGCCTTGATTGGTCTATTCTTTGGTAAAAAGAGCGTTGACTTAATCGCAATCGACCCAGACACCGATTTACAAATGACAATCAATCAAGACTTCCAAGTTTCACTTAAATAGTTATAAGTTAAGTTAGGAGTTAGGAGTTAAGAGTTATGAGTTAAAAATTAACAACTCTTAACTCACTTTACAAACGTGACGAAAAGAACGTCTCTATCTAACTCCTAACTCCTAACTCCCAACTCCCAACTCCTACTCCTAACTCCTACTCCTAACTCTCAACAATCGGCAACCAAATTATAAAAGTGGTTCCCGGTGCGTCGGGTGATTTAATAACTGAGTTAATTGCAGGGCTGAAAACTTCAATTTCGCCCTGCATTTGTTCTATTAATTGTTTGGCGATCGCTAACCCCAATCCAGAACCAGGAATTTCTGTTTCGGCTTGTACACCGCGATAATGTCGTTCTCCCAGATGTTCTAAATCTTGTTCAGGAATTCCCGGACCATTGTCACTGATGGCAATTCCGCAAAAATGAGGTTTTTCGTGTCCTGCCTGAATTAAAATCTTACCGCCAGCAAAAGTGTATTTCAATGCGTTATCGATAACATTACTTAATACTTCTCGTAATGTTTTGGAATTAGCGCGGACTAAAGGTAGATTTGCTGGAATTTCCGAAATTAATTGCAATTTTCTTTCTTGGGCGATCGCTTTAGCTGAGGCTAATAATGGATTTAAGATATCGAATATTGCGCAGTCAGCTTCTTTGTCTTCGCTTCCGGGTAATAATAGCGCTGGTTTCGGCTCGTTTTGTACGGTTGCTTCCACAAATACTTGTTTGTCTGGAAGTTTGAACGGTGCTAAATCTGCCGCTGTTAAATCAATGACTTTATCGAACTGTTGCAGTAATTCTTGAAGGCGATCGCTTTCTCGAACTATACTAGCGGCTACTTCCCGGTTAGGATCGCCTGATCGCAGTCGCTTGAGAAGTAGTTTACCAAAAGTCCGCAAAGCTGTAAGCGGGTTGCGAAATTGGTGCAATAGATTATCGAGTAAATCCCGTTGCTTTTCTTGGATAATTTGTTGTTGATGCAACGAATGCTCTAACCAGGCTCGACGCTGATCTAAAATGATTGCGATCGCCAGAGTTTGGGCTATCCTTTGAATTTCACTGCGCTCCTTTTCATTCCATCCTCTGTCTTCTCTGGCTGTCACCAACAATCCCATCATTACACCCTCGTGGATCAAAGGTAAAACAATTTGGTTGCCATTTAATACATATTCTTCTTGTAAAGGCGGTTGCGTCTCATTTGGGGTTTGCGATCCTGATGGTCTCAATAACTTCTGCTTCACCTTTGGTAAGAATAAAGCATTTCTCACTGTAAAGGACTTCCACCTCTGAGCCTCGGCGCTGTCATCTATGAACCGAACAACTGCCGTATCCGGGTAAACCACTACCGGAATCAGTTTTGCTTCACCTGTCGTAGCCTCTGCCAATTCTTGCGTCAAATACACCACACTCAGAGTTGCTTCCAGCCCTTGGGTTAACAGTGCGATTTGCTCTTGGCACAGAGTAACAAACTCAGAACTGGCAGACATTAACATTTTTCACATCTTGCTTAAAATTACAGAATATTAGGGATGATTAAGTTACATAGCTTAGTTTTTCCCTTATTCATTTAATAAAGCTTAACTAAAACTTGCAACTAATGCTTTGCTCTTTGGGATTATATACTTGACTGCTTTTAATTTCTTTACATTCACAAATATTACTTTTATTGTATTAAAACTTAAAAAACTATTGATTTTTTTAACTAGAACTTATATAATTACGACTGATTTTGTAGCTATCACTACAATCTGCGTAGCTTGAAAGAGGAGGAAAATCGGTTGGCAAGGAGACGCAAACGGAAGAGTCGTCGTCGCCAAGAAGGGCGACGTATCCTGGAACATGTGCCTCAATATAACATCGAAAGCGGCGAAGAAAAGCCTGTGACAGCAGCGAGAAAATACATTCAAGCTGAAGGTATATTGCCGCCCGCCTTGCTACTCGTAAAGCGGAATGAACACACCACAGACCGTTATTTCTGGGCAGAAAAGGGGCTGTTTGGTGCTCAATACGTAGAAGAGAACCATTTTCTGTTTCCTAGCTTGAGGGTATTAGAAAATCCTTCAGGTCAAGAAACTCTAGCTCTAGCTAGCCGTTGAAAAAGCAATAATTGTCTTACAGATTGAGTGGGGCTTGTGACAATTATTAACTGGCAAAATTGTTCAGTTATTTAAAAATTGAAATTTTTTTTAAGTTTGCAGCTGATTTGCCAGTCGAGCTAGTCTAGACTATCAAACAATCAACCCCTATCAAACTGCGCTTGTTTGCCAGGGTTGATTGTTTGTATTACTAGATACTTCAAAGGAATGGGGATAAAGCGAAAGCAAAACACAACTAGCGCGTACTAACAAAATGTGAGTTGTGTTTCCGGGCGTGAAAGTTTATTGCTTTGGCAAAAAGAAACTTTCAACGGCATCCCTTTTAAATTGAATAGCTTTTTTCTCCCAGGTAAAGTCTTTTTTTCGTCACCAGCCGACATCTCAATCATTAAAGACGCTCAAATAATGATTATTCCGAAATTTTTAGCTGTAATTCCCGAACTAACTCACTGAGTTCATCTCGATGGGCAATTACAGTTATTTTACTTGGTTCGTCTATTTTGCTTTGAGTTGGTTCTACTTTGAGCAATACCTTCTCAATTCTTCCGGCTTTTTTCCAATAATAAATACCACTCAAAGGTGAAAACAGTACCATCCATAGAAACACCGTACTCAGGCTAGGAAAAAGCAGCGACAACACTAATGATAGAGAAATAATACCCGCCGCTGCTAAAAAAGTTAAAAACAAAGCCAAAAACCAGCTGGGTCTAACAAATCCTTCAAACGTTACTTGGTTTTGTTCAGAGTCTACCGCTGCCACTCGGTAAGACCGCGAGCGAAAATACTCCTTTATTTTCGGCATTAAAGTATTTTCGTCGAGAGTGGACACTAGTTGCGCTTTTTCTATGCGGTCTTTGGTCGAGGCACGGATAAAGAAAAACAGCCCGACCGACAACAGCAAAGTTAGCAGCAACGTGGATGGCAGAATAGTAGTATCCATAGGAAATTGTTACTTTTGTAGTGGAGGAGACTTATTCATTATTAATTATTGGTTAATTTGTCCTCCGCTGTATGTATTCTTGCCACAACCGAGCTAAATCCTGCGCTAAAGAAAGCCATTCTGGGGAAACTTGGTACATGCGTCTAGGGCGTCCGCGTCCTTCGAGTTTCTTCCAATACCCAGTGATTGCCTTTTGGTCTTCCAGAAATTTAATCGCACTGTAAAGCACAGTGTCCGAAAGCCTATAGGTAGGATATTCGTTTTCCAATTTCTGGATCAACTCAGTACCGTAGGATTCACCTTCTAGCAAAATATGCAAAATATAACAAACTGCTAGTTCCTGACAGAGGTAAGTTGGCGGAGGATTCTCAAAGAATTGATATATATCCTCAAGTTTCATGGTTAATGAATGGCTAAAAAATGCCTTATAGTTGTTGAACCTGTAATTTCTATGGTTAGTATATAGTGCTACGCTCCTAATTAGTAAGTATTTAACGCTAAATCAGGCTTTATTGCCAAAGCGCAAACATTACACCACTTTTTACGCATAACCGTAGGGCGGGTATGCTAGTTTTAGAGGCGCAACAAATCACACCTCTACCCAAGCCAAGCTCGCTTGCGGTGTGGTGAAAAGCAATGAGACAACGAATATACCGCCATCCTTGTGTCAAGTGATGCCGAGCTAGTTAGAACTGCTTAAGCATAAGATGCCATCTAAGCAATTTTAAATGCAAAATGCGTTTTTTTTTTAAAACTTAATAAACACTTTTTTTTACGGTGATTATCCCAGTGTCAATCCTAAAGATTTAAGCTATGTGAGATATTCGGTTCAAAGCTGAAATAAGCTGTTGACAACGGCACAGCCGAGATTAAGTACTGACTTGTGTACTTGAGATACACAATTCGTTTTTGGTAAGTGTGATAGTAAATTTAGCAAGCGTAAGCGCACGTTGGTGATCGCTATGTCAGAAAAGCCCAGACCGCAATCTTCTTCCTCACCCCTTTCGGAAATAGCCCAAGCATTTCGTCTTACAGGATGGATTAGCTTTTGGTCGCAGTTAGTGCTGGGGGTAATTGCTAGCGGAATTTTGGTGTTTGCCAGCTTGATTCGCAACACGAATGCCAATCAAACAGCTGTGGGAACTGGTTTAGGTATATTTTTTGCAGTAGCTGCGGTAATTAATTTAGCAGTATCTATATTCTGGGCTTTTCGATATACCAGAATTTCCAGACAACTACAATCGAGCAATCCTAACAACCGCCCCCGGAAGGCAGAGACGATGGTACTCTTACGGACGGGGTTAATAGTCAACTTAGTCGGACTGATACTAGCCCTAGTCGGCGCCGAAGCGATCGTTGGGGCATTGTTAGCGAAGGCATTAACTTTACCGCAACAAGGTTCAGGACTTTTACAAATTAACCCTTCCCAAATTATCAGTGCCCTGGATATTGTTGTTGTACAAGCAAACACGCAAACCCTTGTGGCTCACTTTATCGGGCTGATGGGCACGATTTGGCTACTTAATCGCGTTACTAAACCGCAATGAGGAGAGGAGATGGGGAGTGGGGGGAAAGAAGAATTATTCTCCTTGTCCCCTTGTCTCGCTTGTCCCCTTGTCCCCTTGTCTCCCCACTCCTCATTGTTTTTCGTTACAAATGCGTAAGTACCATTTGCTTTTCCGGTCATAGCAAGCCAAAATCAGTATATGCTGATGTGTTGGACTGGAAGATTGTAGGCTAGAGATTAAGAAAATCTGTGCTGGATATTAAGCAAATACGGGAAAATCCCCAATTAGTTCAAGAACGGTTGAATAGTCGTGCTAATAAGTATGACATTCAGCCTATATCGCAGTTGGATCGGCAACAGCGAGAATTGGAGGGAAAGCGAAATCAACTCCAAGCTCGTAGTAATGAAATTGCAGGTTTAATTCCAATCAAAATTAAAGGTGGTTCTGACCCCAAAGGAGCCGAAATTCTCGCTTTGCGGGAAGAGGGTAAATCTATAAAAGAGCAATTGAGTTCACTGGAACCGCAGGAAAAAGAACTCAAAGCCAAAATTGAAGAACTTGTACTTGCGCTTCCTAATTTACCAAGTAACTCTACACCGATTGGTAAAAGTGAGGAAGAAAACTTAGAAGTACGCCGTTGGGGTGATGACTTTATTCCTCAAAACCCGAATATTCTCCCTCATTGGGAAATTGGCGAAAAGTTGGGTATTCTCAATGTAGAGCGAGCTGTGAAAGTGGCTCAAAGTCGCTTTGTGACGCTGATAGGGGCTGGTGCAGCCTTGGAAAGGGCATTAATTCAGTTTATGCTCGATCGCCAGACTCAAGCGGGTTATATAGAAATCAGTCCGCCAATTTTAGTTAATACTGAGTCGATGACGGCTACGGGTCAGTTACCTAAGTTCGCGGAAGAAAGCTTTAAATGCGCTGATGATGATTTGTGGTTAATACCTACAGCAGAAGTTCCTGTAACTAATTTTTACCGAGGTGAAATTCTCGATTCGGCTAATTTGCCTATCTACCATTGTGCTTATACTCCGTGTTTTCGCCGAGAGGCTGGTAGTTATGGACGAGATATGCGCGGATTGATTCGCCTGCATCAATTCAACAAAATTGAATTGGTGAAATTTGTTGAACCCAGCACTTCCTTTGAGGAACTGGAAAAATTGGTAGGAAATGCCGAAGCGATTTTACAAGCTTTGCAGTTACCTTACCGAGTTATAGAGTTATGCACTGGGGATTTGGGATTTTCTTCTTGCAAAACTTATGATTTAGAAGTTTGGCTGCCTTCATCTGGCAAATATCGAGAAATTTCTAGCTGTTCCAATTTTATCGACTTCCAAGCACGACGGGGTGATATTCGCTTCAAAGAGGCTGGTAAGAAGGGAACTCAGTTTGTGCATACCTTAAACGGTTCTGGTTTGGCTGTGGGACGCACAATGGCGGCTATTTTGGAAAATTATCAGCAACCAGATGGGACGGTGCGTATACCGAAAGCCCTGCAACCGTTTTTGGGGAGAGAGGTGTTGTGATTGTTGGCAATGGGGACAAGGGGGACAAGGGGGACAAGGGGGACAAGGGGAAAAAATGCCCAATGCCCAATGCCCTATTACCAATTAGCTATTACCGCGAAAGCGAGAAAATATGCCTCTTAGAGAAGTGCTAAAGTTTGACACATTTTAAAATAGAGGTATATATAGCTCAATAGGTTCAATAATTTTCTCTATGCCAGTTTTAGCAGCGATCGCAGTCTTGGCTGTTTTGATCTTGGTACACGAGCTGGGACATTTTATCGCAGCACGGTCTCAAGGTATTTACGCCAACCGTTTTTCTTTAGGTTTTGGTCCGACTATTTTAAAGTACCAAGGTTCACAAACTGAATATGCTCTCCGCGCTTTTCCTTTAGGTGGCTTTGTCGGCTTTCCTGATGATGACCCGGATAGTGATATTCCGCCGAATGATCCGAATCTGCTGCGTAACCGTCCAATTTTAGATCGGGCGATCGTTATCAGTGCGGGTGTGATAGCAAATTTAATATTTGCTTATCTAGTACTAGTTCTTCAGTTGGGTATCGTTGGTATTCCTGAGAAAATCAACTACCAGCCTGGTGTACTTGTGCAGCCTGTTAATGAACAGTCGATCTCCTACCAAGCGGGAATTAGGGAAAGAGACATTATTCTTGCTGTCGGTGGTCAAGAACTGCCAGCTTCGGAAAATTCCAGCAGTTTGCTCAGAGAAGAAATTCAAAATCATCCAAACCAGCCTATTGAACTGACAGTTCAGCACGAAAATCAACAACGTACCCTAAAACTAACGCCGGAAAAAGGACCTGATGGCAAAGGTTTGATTGGTATTCAACTTGGTGCAAATGGTACACCCGTTTATCGTCGTCCCCACAACCCGTTAGAAATTTTTAGCATTGCCGCTAACAGATTTCAGCAATTAGTTGTGGGTACGCTGAGTGGTTTTGGGCAGTTGATTACTAACTTTCAACAAACTGCCGGACAAGTTTCGGGACCGATTAATATTGTCAAAGTCGGTGCAAAATTGGCTGCTAATGATAGTGCAAATTTGCTTTCATTTGCGGCAATTATCAGCATTAACCTGGCTATTATCAATATTTTGCCTCTTCCGGCTTTGGATGGAGGACAACTAGCTTTCCTGCTGATTGAAGGTGTGCGCGGTAAACCTCTGCCATCTCGCATTCAAGAAGGTGTAATGCAAACTGGTTTGGTGCTACTTTTAGGTTTAGGACTTTTTCTGATAGTTAAAGAAACTACGCAGTTGGAGTGGGTACAAAAATTATTCCAGTAAGCACTACTCGCAAAAGGCTATCTAAAAAGCAACGGGCGCGAGAAATTCTTTTGCGTCTGAAGCTTTTATATCCTGATGCGACTTGCTCTTTGAATTACTCAACGCCTGTACAGTTGTTAGTTGCAACAATTCTCTCCGCTCAGTGTACGGATGAGCGAGTGAATAAAGTCACACCAGCTTTATTTGAGAGATTTCCGGATGCAGCTAGTTTGGCGATCGCCGATTTGACTGAGTTAGAAAACTTGGTGCGTTCGACTGGGTTTTATCGCAATAAGGCGAAGAATATCCAAGCTGCTTGTCGGATGATTGTCAACGAGTTTAACTCGCAAGTGCCAAATCAGATGGAACAGCTTTTAAAGCTTCCAGGTGTAGCGCGAAAAACGGCTAATGTGGTGCTAGCTCATGCCTATGGTATTAATGCTGGGGTGACAGTAGATACTCATGTAAAGCGACTTAGCGAACGTTTGGGCTTAACTAAACATACAGACCCGATCCGCATCGAGCTAGATTTGATAGAGTTGTTGCCGCAACCAGATTGGGAAAATTGGTCAATTCGATTAATTTATCACGGTCGAGCCATTTGTAAAGCGCGATCGCCTGCTTGCTTTGCATGTCAATTAGCTGAATTATGCCCCTCTGCAAGCGAAGAAGGGTAAAGGGGAAAGGGGAAAGGGGAAAGGGTGTAGAAAATAAAGAGTGATTCCAAATAATTCGCGCATTTTATTTCTTACCATGAGTCCCTTTTTTCCTTTCCTCTTATCCCCGACCCTTTTCCCCTCTTAAAAAAGCCCATTTGTCGATCCATCCGATAGAATGGAAAATGCTGTCTTTAAATAACTAAAAAGTATATGGCAAAAAAGAGCATGATTGAGCGCGAGAAAAAGCGCGTCAAAATAGCCGAAAAATATGCGGAAAAGCGGGAAGCATTGCTCGACGAGTTCCGCAGTACCGAATCTCCGCTTGATAGGCTGGAAGTTCACCGGAAAATTCAACAGCTACCCCGCAATAGCGCTCCTACCCGTCAACACAACCGTTGTTGGGTAACAGGTCGTTCGAGAGGTTATTACCGCGATTTCGGGCTGTCTCGCAACGTGTTGCGCGAATGGGCACACGAAGGTCTTTTACCTGGAGTAGTTAAGTCAAGTTGGTAGTTGTTGGTTGATAGTTGTTGGTTGTTTACGACTAACCACTAAAAAAATTCTATTCCCCACAACACTTATCAATTCCAAGACTTTCTAAGAGTAGATCGCTGACGGCGTTGGCGATCGCAAACTCTCCATAAAAGCTTTTGGAAAAATCAAATGCCTGCATTTCTGTGACAATGGCAATTACCAGAGAACCCAGGTCATTTTCTCCTTCCATGCGTTGGCGAACAAAAATCTGTGCTGCACGTAGGGCGATAATTTGATTGACGGCTTCGGGGATAAACTCTGTATCTAGCCACCGCAACAGGTTTTCTCGCAACCATTCTCCCTCTTGTTGGGGATTTTTTGACGGTGGCAGGGTGATTGAGCGAACGGGTTCAGTCATTTTTTTTATCTTAAACGCAGAGTGATATGTGGAGGATGGCTTTTTTTATTTTGCGCTTAACGTATGCAATATGATATCGCTGCCATTATTCAAGGCTATGCTCAAGGCTATTTTCTCATGGCTGATGACAGCAATGGCTTGGAGTGGTATAGCAGTCGCGATCGCACTTTAATTCCTTTGGATGAGCGATTCCGCTATCCTAAGTCTTTACGGCGTGTTCTCAATCAAGAGCGTTTTTCTGTAGCGATTAACCGTGATTTCAAGGCTGTGGTATCTGGCTGCGCTAATCGCGATACAACTTGGATTTCACCAGAATTAGAAGAAATTTATTGGGAACTTTACCAAGCTGGTTGGGCATATAGTTTTGAAACTTGGCTAGGTGATGAACTAGCTGGAGGAATTTTAGGAATTGCGATCGGTGGTGCTTTTATTGGCGAATCGATGTTTTACCGCATTCCTGAAGGTTCTAAGGTGGCAATGGTGAAGTTGGTAGAAAGATTGCAAGAAAAAAAATTTGTCCTGTTTGATGCCCAAATGATGAATCCCCATTTGGAAAGGTTTGGCGCTTATCGAGTTGTAGATGATGAATATCAAATCTTACTTAAGCAAGCTTTGCAACGTCGCTGTAAATTAGTTTAGTCTTACTAGCTACCGCTATATCTTTACAAAAATTCATATGCTGATCTCTTTTACTTTCTATAAAAAAGTTAAGTATTTTAACTTTGGTGTCAATAAACATCCACTTTTCTCAATATTGTTAACTAAGTTATCTAATAATCTTGCGAAAATTATCATTAATAATGAGAATGAAAGCAATAAAATTCGTTTTTTCCAAAATTTGGCTAATTTTGGTTTTTAAAGGTGGTGTTGCTTGCCATTTAGGAGAATTGGTGATAGTCTTTTGTAGATATATAAATCTGAAAATTTATTATATTTTAAAATACTAAATATAAAGGTGGGTTAAAAAGTCAAAATATTCTCATTATAAAATTATATAGCAAAAGCGCCCGCATAATCACATAATCAATTTTCTGTCAACTCGCGTCTTTTCTTCGCAATGGGAAAGCAGGTTTACAAAGCCGCTATCGCGATCGCTGATTTTGTAAATTTGGTTGACGCTAGGAAACCCAATATCTTTTTCCACTCACAATAGACAAGCACTTCCGCCATTCCAAGTGCGATCGCAGTAATATCAAACCTATGTCATGCCTTATTTGGAGATGAAAAGCAAAGCTTAACTCGGAATTTAGCGATCGCTTTTGTGACAAAATATGGAACTAGTGCATCATGGCTGCGATTTAACAGATGCGGACTTTACCCAAGCTAGACTGAAAAACACCAGTTTCATCACAGCTATTTTGACACGCACCTGCTGGTATGAAGCGAAAAAGTTGCATCTTGCGGCTGTGGGGACAACTTATCTTGATGATTCGCAATTACGAGAATTGTTACTTACAAAAGACTTACAAAACAAAAATTTGAATGGTTGGAACTTGCAAAATATAAATTTGCAAGCAGCGAACATCAAGGATGCTAGCTTAATAGGAGCGAATCTGAGTGGATGTAACTTGCAAGATGCAGATTTTTCTAGAGCTAACCTCGGACAAACCCAATTAAACAAAACCGATTTAAGAGGTGCGACTCTTACAGGTGCATACATTGAAGATTGGTTAATTACTTCCCAAACGAAGTTAGATAATGTTAAGTGTGAGTACATTTTCATGCGGATACCCACACGGGAAAATCCTAATCCTCATCGTTTACCCCCAAATTGGGATGAAACATTTGAAAGTGGTGAATTTTCCCGCTTGTTTAATCCGTTATCGAAAATTAAGATTTAAGAACGTAGTCAGCGCAAAGAGCGCTTTTATTCTGAGTACATGTTAAAATATTAGACTGTGAAATTGGGGATTTTTTCAGCGCTGTTAGCGTTCGCGTAGCGTCTCCGAAGGAGAAGAGAAGCTTTCCCGCAGGGTAGCGCCGACTACGAGTTATAATCTGAAATTATTAAACTCGCCTTTCAGTTACTAAGGTGAGGCTAACCCATTCGCCTTTATCGCTGTAACTGCGAATCATCCGCTGACGTAAGTTAGGTTCGATTAACCAACCCGCTTCTAAGATAAAGCTTTGACGTAATTGCACTTTAAGTGGAGAATTAGCAGAAGCACCATCAGGTAAGAGTAATACTTGCACCTGATGGCGAGGATTTTGGTCAAAGTGAATCATAGAGCCTTTAATCGTGGCAGTTGAGGTAATTGTCCGTTCGCCAAAGGTTAAACTTTGAATTAATCGCCCAGCATCAAGTCGTAATTGTAGAGTAGAAGAAAACGTATCAGGCGATCGCCAATCAGGATATATTGTTACACCCGACCCGTGCCATTCTCCCAACAAGTCATCTATCGTTAAAGGTGGACGTTGTGGTGCTTCAGTTTCCGCTAAATGTTCGCGAATTAAGGTAAGTTGGTCTAAATCACCATTTTTATCAAATAGCTGCACCAAGCGTAAACGGCGATTTTGTTGAATAAATCCAAATTCTGCACCAAATTCCGAATACGGTGCTAACTGAATCGAACCTTGAGAAAATTCGCCATTTTGAAAAAATAGAACACTTCCTCCTAAAGAATCATATTCTAAAACTTTTTCATCCTCCCGCAGACGGATAATTTGACGAATAGTCTGATTATTGTTCAAGCCTTCCAAAGAGACAACCGAGGGAGTATTATTTACCATCTCACCTTGGGGAGATAAACGGGTAAATGAACCAGACCAGACACCGAGATTTTGCAGCAAACGTTCCCATTGCGATCGCATAATTAGGAGGTAGGAAGTAGGAGTTAGGAGTTAGGAGTTGGGAGTTAGGAGTTAGGAGTTGGAAGTGATTTTTGTGGAGACAATAGACATTCATTTGTTAATTTTCGTTTAAAACCGTGCCAAATCGCAAAATTTTTCTGAGCGCTTTTATTTTTCACTCCAGACTCCTAACTTCAGACTCCAGACTCCAGACTCCAGACTCCTAACTCCTAACTTTTAACTCCTAACTTTTAACTTCTAGCAAATCGACGCACTGCAAATAAGCTTCCTAATAATCCGACTGTGGCACCAAAACCGAGGAGAATCAAAGGTAATAATAAAGTTTGTGCGCTAGTGAGTTGCAAACCGTTGGTGAGAAATTGGATAAACTCAGGTTGTAAGTTGAGCAATTTACTGATAAACTGTTGAACTAGAGAAATGAAACTCCAAGCGATCGCACCCCCAACTAAACCAAAAGCAATTCCTTGTAAAATAAACGGCAGATAAATCCAAGCCGAAGTTGCACCGACAAGTTGCATAATTTCAATTTCCCGACGTCGTGCAAGAACAATTAAGCGAATTGTGGTGGAAGTGACAGCGATCGCCGTTGAAGTCAAAATAATAGTAATTGTTAAAGTAATCCAATTCAACCCTTGATGTAACTGAGCGATGCGTTGCACAGCTTCATCTACATATTGCACTGCATTAACTTGGGGTATTTTAGCAAGTTGCGTTGCTAAAGTTGGTACAACTTGAGAGTTACGGGCTTTCACCTTAATCTCATCAACTAAGGGATTATCGCCTAACTGCTGGGTAGCACCATCAATATCAGAAATTCCTAGTTCCTTAACTAGTTTACTCCAAGCTTGCTCTTTGGTGATTGTTTGCATTGCTGCGACTTCAGGTAATTTCTCAACTATTGGAGCGATCGCTTCTACCCGCGCACCCGCATCGAGGTAAACTGATACTTCTAGCTGGCTACCAAATTGGTTAAGCAGCTTTTCTAATTGCCAAGAACTTTGCAGACTCAACCCGAATAAAAATAGTAACACCGTGACGGTACTTATCGCCGCCCAATTCATCCAACCTCCCCGCAGCAAACCGAGGAAAGTCTCTTTCAGCAGGTAGTCAAGTTTAGTAAAAAATTTAAACACACTAAATACCGATGTATTAGTTTCGCGTCCACATCTTGGCATGTAGATGGTAAATGTGGCTAGCGTAGTAAGCACAAAGCGTGCTTACTACGTATTACCATTCTGCCAAAGCTGCGGTAACTCCTTTTCGTAAATCCGGTGTCAGTGCCGGGTTACTTAATGATTGTTGCAATTGTTGATAAGCGGTTTCTGGTGCGAGATTCTTTAGGGCAGCGACGACGTGCAATCTGACGAGTTGATTATTATCTGTAAGTAGAGAAATCAACGGTTCAATTGCCTTGATATTGCCTAATTGTCCCAAAGATAAAGCGATCGCACTTTTAATTGAGGCAATCTCAACTGCTGGATGTTGCGATCGCACTATTGAAAGCAAAATTACTGTCGCTTTCTCCGTTAATGTCGAATCGCTGACTCGACCTAAAACTGTGACAATTTTTAACCAGAGTGTCTCTAACGAAAGTTGATCAAATGCTTGTTGGAGATATTCTAAACTGGATGATGTCTTCATCCAACTCAGGGCGCGAATAATTTCGATTTGTAATTTTATTGGTGTCAGGGGCGATATTAACACTAAAAATAAGTGTTGAGCAGCCTCATCGCTACCCATCCGGGAAAGTGCAATAGCCGCTGCTTGGGCAACTTCCAGATCAAAGTCATGAAGTCTGGGTTGCAGTTTCCTCACCAAATCTAATTCTTGATGTAAATCAGACCGAACACTCAACCCAAGCACAGCTTCTCTTCTAACAGCCCCTGCAACATCATTTAAAGCCTTTAAAAGAATCGGTGGTACACGGGGGTCGTGAAAGCTGCTGAGAGCTTCAATTGCTATAGCGCGGACTTCAACTAGCGGATCTTGCACCACAGTCAATAGAGGTGCAATGATTTTTGTTTGCCGGATGTAAGAAAGCGATCGCACTGCCAAAACTCGTGTATCTTCTTCTGTTAAAAGTTCTGATAAAGCAGCGATCGCACTTTGTCCAATTTGTCCTAATGCGCCGGCAGCGATCGCCTTAAGTTCTTCATTCTCACTACTTTTAAGAAATTCTACCAAAGATGCGATCGCAATTGGATTTTTCAGATCGCCTAAAATCCGCACTGCATACCACCGCAAGTCGTCCTCTGCATCTTCATCTTGGAGGATTTCAATCAACCGGGTTATAGCAACATTTCCCAAACGGACAAACACCTTAGCAATTTCCCAGCGTTGCTGAAAATCCCCCATTTCTAGAATTGAGAGTGATAATTCCAGCAAATATTCTTGATTTTTAACTATCTCTGGGTGTGTGGAATCTTCTCCCAGAATCAATTGTTGTACGCATTGCAAGACTCCTGACCAATCAGCCGCATCATGTGCTGCCTGCGCTTGCACCAAAAGCTGGTTGATGTTATTCACAATTAGTTAGTTGTTAATTGTTGGTTGTTGGTTGTTCTACTAACCACTATCCACTATCCACTAACTACTATCCACTAACTACTTGACCAAAACTGAATTCCCCTCAATCTTAGTGGCGTAAGTTGTTAGCGGTTTTGTAGCTGGTCTTTTTTGGAGTTTACCATCAACTCCAAATTGCAAACCATGACAGGGACAGGAGAATTTTTTCGCTAACGTACAACCTGCGCTCTGCCAGGTGGGGTTAACAGCCTTCAAATTTTCCGTTTTAGACGTACCGACTACCAAATCAATGATAATTTTATTTCCCTAAACCTTTACTCATCAAGGTTCGGGACATTTAAAGTAAGTGCGATCGCTTATATCCGGTTAATTATATGCAGAAAATGCATCTAATTGATACGTTCTCGTCAATTTTACTAAAATTTCGTAGCTATTTATACGATTTTAACATTCATATAACCTTAACTTGAAAAGTAAGCAAATCGTTACATGTCTGATAAAAAACAGCTTTGACGAATTTGCAATCTCGTAAAACTAATACTTTAAACACACATACCTACTGCAAACTTAAAAATAGTAGATTCACAAAACGATAAAACCACATTTAGATATTCAAGCGCGAACTAGTAAAAAAGCAACAAAAGTCAACTTATGACAGACACAGCAACTACCACACTCAGCTTAAACAAGTTCGAGAAATTAAAGGCAGAAAAAGATGGACTCGCCGTTAAAGCGGAAATCGAAAAATTTGCTTCCTTGGGCTGGGAAGCAATGGACGAAACCGACCGCGACCATCGGCTAAAGTGGGTGGGTGTGTTCTTTCGACCAGTCACTCCCGGCAAGTTTATGATGCGGTTGCGGGTACCTAACGGTATTCTTACTTTCCATCAGATGCGTGTGTTAGCCGAAGTAGTGCAGCGGTACGGGGAAGACGGCTACGCTGACATCACTACTAGACAGAATATCCAATTGCGGGGCATCCGCATTGAAGATTTACCAGATATCTTTAATAAATTTGAGGCTGTTGGCTTAACAAGCGTGCAGTCAGGAATGGACAACGTTCGCAACATCACAGGTGATCCGGTCGCTGGGTTGGATGCTTCGGAGTTGTTTGACACGCGAGAATTGGTGCAGCAAATTCAAGACATGATTACTAACAATGGCGTTGGTAACTCAGAGTTTAGCAACCTGCCGCGCAAGTTTAACATAGCCATTACCGCTGGACGAGATAACTCAGTTCACGCAGAAATTAATGATTTGGCTTTTGTGCCCGCTTTTAAGGAGGGAGAAAAAGAATTTTCCTCACCTCAGTTTGGCTTCAACGTCCTGGTTGGGGGCTTTTTCTCTGCCAAACGGTGTGATGCTGCGATTCCTTTAAATGCTTGGGTGCCACCATCCGATGTAGTCGCTGTATGTAGAGGCATTTTAGAAGTTTTTCGCGATCGCGGTTTACGTGCTAATCGCCAAAAATCCCGTCTCATGTGGCTAATTGACGAATTAGGTTTAGACAAATTCCGCTCAGAAGTCGAAAACCGTTTAGGTAAGTCATTAATCAGCGCAGCCGCAAAAGATGAAATCGACTGGGAAAAACGTGACCACATCGGCGTATACAAACAAAAGCAACCCGGATTCAACTACGTAGGGTTAAATGTTCCCGTCGGTCGCTTGTTTGCGGACGATATGTTTGAAATCGCACGTTTGGCGGAAGTTTACGGCAGCGGTGAAATCCGGATGACGGTTGAGCAAAACGTCATTATCCCGAATATTGCTGATACAAGATTGGAGACATTTTTTACAGAGTCATTGTTAGAAAGATTTAAAATTGAGCCTGATATGCTAACGCGATCGCTAGTTTCTTGCACAGGGGCACAATTTTGCAACTTTGCCCTCATCGAAACCAAAAACCGCGCCCTAGCGATGATTAAAGCCTTAGAAACCGAGCTAAGATTCACTCGTCCGGTACGAATTCACTGGACTGGTTGCCCTAACTCCTGCGGACAGCCGCAAGTTGCAGACATCGGCTTAATGGGAACCAAAGTCCGCAAAAATGGCAAAACTCTAGAAGGAGTTGACATTTATATGGGTGGTACAGTCGGCAAAGACGCACATTTAGGAACCTGCACCACCAAAGGCATACCCTGCGAAGATTTGCAGCCAGTATTACGCCAACTGCTAATTGAAAACTTCGGCGCACGCGCAAAAGAACCAGCAACAGTCTAGATGGGAACGCTTGGAAATTTTTTTCCCAATACCTAATCCCTAATCCCTAATCACCTACTTGGGCAATTACATAATTGTCCACAGCTTTTTTTACGCAATTATTCACTTATTACTTAGGAAAGCTCAATGCTCAAAGGTTTAGTTTCATTTACCGGTCGATACCGCATCTTACATCAGACTTGGTTTGCCTTCTTTCTCACCTTTGTTTGTTGGTTTAACTTTGCTCCCTTTGCGACAACCATTGGTAAGCAGCTACAATTAGCGCCCGAACAAATTAAAACTTTGGGTATCTGCAACTTGGCGCTAACAATACCGGCGCGGATTATCATTGGGATGCTTCTGGATCGTTTTGGTCCGAGAAAAACTTACTCAATACTGCTGATGTTTGCTGTGGTTCCTTGTATGGCTACGGCGCTGTCACAAAACTTTAACCAATTGGTTTGGAGTCGCTTGTTGATGGGAATTGTCGGATCTGGGTTTGTCGTCGGTATCCGCATGGTAGCGGAATGGTTCCCCCCGAAAGATATGGGAATTGCCCAAGGTGTTTATGGCGGTTGGGGTAACTTTGGGGCTTTTGGGGCTGAGTTTGCCTTACCGATGATTGCGGTTGCAGCTAGCTTTATGACTGGTGGAGCTTCTAATTGGCGTTTGGCGATCGCTCTCACAGGTATCATTGCCGCAATTTACGGTGTAATTTATTTCAACACCGTTCAAGATACACCTGCTGGCAAAACTTACAAACGTCCTAAGAAAAATGGTTCTTTAGAAGTAACCAGTGTCAAAAGCTTCTGGGCGATGATTGTCTCAAACTTTGGTTTGATTTTCGCTTTAGGTTTATTAGCTTGGCGTTTGGAACAAAAGAATATTCACTTTTTAAATCAAAGCCAAATGTATCTGACTTGGGTTGCGTTAGCCGGATTATTTGCTTACCAAAGCTACCAAGCTTATAAAGTCAACCGAGAACTGTTAACTGGCAGAAAAATTTACGCTCCTTCAGAACGCTATCAATTTGGTCAAGTAGCTTTACTCGAATTCACTTACATCACTAACTTTGGTTCTGAACTTGCTGCGGTTTCCATGCTACCGGCGTTTTTTGAAAAAACCTTTGGTTTAGAGCATGTGGTAGCGGGGATGATTGCTTCTATCTATCCCTTTATGAACTTAATTTCTCGTCCTAGCGGTGGCTTAATTTCTGATAAATTTAGCTCTCGCAAATGGACAATAACAATTATCAGCGTTGGTATTGGTATCAGTTATTTGATGGCACATTTTATTAACAAAAGCTGGTCTCTTCCGTTAGCGATCGCTGTCACAATATTAGCCGCATACTTTGCTCAAGCAGGCTGCGGTGCAACCTACGGTATCGTACCTTTAATTAAGAAAGAAGCCACAGGTCAAATTGCTGGTAATGTCGGCGCTTACGGTAATTTTGGCGGTGTGGTTTATCTGACAGTTTTCAGCTTAACTGATGCACCGACTCTCTTTGCCACAATGGGTATAGCTGCTTTAATCTGCGCCTTTATGTGTGCCTTCTTCCTTAAAGAACCGAAAGGCTCTTTTGCTGGCGCTTACGAAGGTGAATCATTAGAAACTGCAACCCCAAAAGCTCGCATCTTAGCCGAAGAATAAGATTTAGTAGAGACGCGATTAATCGCGTCTGTACGTAGTTAGTAGGAGCGTGGATTACTACTAATAAACTCCTAAAAATCAAACCTGAGATACACACAGAAAATCAATCTGTGTGTATCTGTGTTTATCTACGGTTCAATGTTGTATTTTTATCAAAAATTTAGTTATGCAATTGTCAAAACTACATAACAAAAAAACGACAAATAAATCAACAAAAAGTATCAGCAAATACATTTTATTTGTTGTAAT
>JBPCQW010000315.1:0-4159 GCA_050997715.1 Hassallia sp. | reverse complement strand
GACAGGGAACGAGAATACCTCTAAAATTGTTATAAATGTTATGTCTGCTGTAATTAATCTGAACTTAACTATTGTTACTGATTTATTGCATCGCTGGCTTTCACGGCGGGTAAATACACAAAGTCTTACTTGGCTGGATGAAAAGAAGGAGCAGATAAGCAACGGTGCTAATGTGCGAGTGTTATTTACTGCTTTTAGCGCTGTGCCTCGTTATACTGGCAAAAATGACCTTGAGTTAACACAAGACGATTTAAAGGCAGCTTCGGCAATAGTCACTGGTTGGGTTCCTGCTAAGTGGAGTGTAGATCAAGCGGCTCGTACTTTATTGCTGCTGTCTTTGCCCGATAATGATGCAGAAAAATATCTGCACACGTTGGAGCAAGTTTTCACCACTGCGGATGTGGGGGAATTAATTGCACTTTATCAAGCTTTACCGCTTTTACCTTACCCAGAAAAACTTCGTCACCGCGCTGCTGAAGGAGTTCGCAGCAATATGACAGCAGTTTTTAATGCTGTTGCTTTAACAAATCCTTATCCGGCACAGTATTTTGATAATCTGGCTTGGAATCAGATGGTGCTGAAAGCTTTTTTTGTCGGCAGCCCTGTGAGTTTAATTCAGGGGCTTAACCAGCGTGCAAATCCAGAACTAGCAAGAATGTTAATTGATTACGCCAATGAACGTCAAGCTGCTGGGCGATCGGTTTCTCCGGAGATTTGGCAATTGGTGGATTTGGTTAAGGGGTAGTGGGTAAGGGTTTTAAGGTTTATTTTAGACACTGATTTAAGCACTGAAGTGCTTACTACGAAAGAAGAAATAATATGATGTTTATTGATCCTCACATTCACATGACTGCCCGCACAACTTATGATTACCTGATGATGCGGGAATCGGGTATTGTGGCTGTAATTGAGCCGGCTTTTTGGTTGGGACAACCCCGGACTAATGTTGGTTCGTTCCAAGATTACTTTAGCAGCTTGGTGGGATGGGAACGCTTCCGGGCGGCTCAGTTCGGTATCCGCCATTATTGCACGATTGGTTTGAATTCTAAAGAAGCCAATAATGAAGCTTTGGCAGAGCAAGTGATGGAATTGTTACCTCTGTTTGCTTGCAAAGAGGGTGTAGTCGCTATTGGTGAAATTGGCTACGACGACATGACTCGTGCCGAAGATAAATACTTCCGTCTACAGTTAGACTTGGCAAAAGAACTTGACATGGTAGTGTTAGTTCACACACCCCATCGTAATAAGAAAGAAGGTACCAGTCGTAGTATGGATGTCTGCATTGATCATGGGTTAGATCCATCGAAGGTGATTGTGGATCATAACAATGAAGAGACGGTTGAAGAAGTTTTGGATCGGGGCTTTTGGGCAGGTTTCACAATTTACCCGAACACGAAAATGGGCAATGCTCGTATGGTGGAGATTGTACGCCAATATGGAAGCGATCGCATCATTGTAGACAGCAGCGCTGACTGGGGAATTAGCGATCCGCTAGCTGTACCTAAAACCGCTCAACTGATGATAGACAGAGGAATAACAGAAGCTGATGTCAAAGCAGTGTGTTATGAAAACGCACTCGCAGCTTACAGCCAAAGCGGTCAAATGCAAGATTCAGACTGGCTGTCCCCCTCACCCATCGACCAACGCCAGTTATTTAACGGTAACTCCGTCTTGCGCGGACAACAACCACTTGTTGAGTCCACTCGTGAATATGCATTGATTGAGTAGGAGTCAGGAGGAGCAAAGAGACGTTCCGTCGGAACGTCTGTACGAAAGTTAAAAGTTAGGAGTTATTTTCCACCTCCCCTACTCCCCCACACCACGCTACCCCCACTCCCCCTACCTCCCCCACTCCTATGAACACCGCTACTTTAAATCAAAATTCTCTCTGGGCATATCTTCAATTATTGCGCCCTGCTAATATTGTCACTGCTTGGGCAGATGTTTTAGCCGGCTTTGCAGCTTCCGGGTACGTTGGTGAGTTGACACCATTGGCATGGTTGCTGCTGGCTACTACGGGTTTGTATGGTGGCGGAATCGTATTTAATGATGTATTTGATGCCGAACTAGATGCGGTAGAGCGACCGGAACGACCGATTCCTAGCGGTAGAGCATCAGTTTGGGGCGCAACTATCTTGGGAAGTATATTTTTGAGCGTTGGTGTAATTGCAGCTTTGCAAGTTTCTTGGAAAAGTGCAACTGTGGCTGCGATCGCCGCTTCGGCAGCTTTACTTTATGATGCTGTGGGGAAGCACAACGCTGTTCTGGGTCCGATTAATATGGGTGTTTGTCGCGGTGCTAACTTGTTGCTAGGTGTGAGTGTGGCACCGACGATGGTGGGAGAATATTGGTATTTGGCTTTGATTGCGATCGCTTACATCGCCGGTATCACCACCCTCAGTCGAGATGAAGTCAAAGTCGGCAAGAGTACAACTAGAGTAATAGCGTTATCACTGATTGTTATAGTCCTAATCGGACTTTTAGGACTAGGGCTATTAAACAATTATAAAGTTTTGACCGCATTACCATTTATTATACTTTTTGCGACGCGGGTACTACTGCCTTTTATCAAAGCTGTACGCCAACCAACCCCAGAACAAATAAGAATCGCAGTCAAAGCCGGGGTGTTGTCACTAATAGTTTTAGATGCTACATTAGCAGCGGGTTTCGCTAGTTGGACTTACGGTTTACTGGTTTTAAGTTTGTTGCCAGTGTCAATGGCGCTAGCACGAATCTTTGCAGTAACTTAAAGCATAAAAGTGGTAATAACAACTATAAATAAGAATAAGACAGAGTTGACACTTATACGGTGACTGCAAGAAATTAACTAAATAACTCTCAGGGGCGATTTCTCAAACAAAAAAAGAAAAATATACATTCTCTAATCCCTAGTCCTTAGCCTTTATTTTCAAGACAGCTCATGCACATTCTTATTTATTCCTACAACTATCATCCGGAGCCGATTGGGATTGCTCCTTTAATGACTGAACTGGCAGAAGGACTAGTGAAGCGAGGTCATTCGGTTCGGGTAATCACAGGTATGCCCAACTATCCTCAGCGTCAGATTTACGATGGTTATCGGGGTAAATGGTATGTGACAGAAGAAAAAAATGGTGTCACCATCCAACGCAGCTATCTACGAATTAAGTCTAAACCCAACCTTGTAGATCGACTGCTACTAGAATTAAGCTTTGTCTTCACAAGCATCCCCCAAGCTTTAAACGGGTGGCGACCCGATGTAATTCTTTTAACAGTACCGCCACTGATGGTGTCCTTGCCGGCAGCTTTGCTGGGTTGTTTGTATGACTGCCCGGTGGTGCTGAATGTGCAAGATATTTTACCAGAAGCTGCCGTACGTGTTGGACTGATTAGAAATAAATGGATGATCCGAGCCTTGGAAACACTAGAGAAATTTGCTTACCGCACAGCAGACAGCATCAGTGTTATTGCCGACGGGTTTGTGGAGAATTTAATAAAAAAGGGAGTTTCGCCTAGTAAAATTAGATGTATTCCTAATTGGGTAGATATAAACTTTATCCGTCCTTTACCAAAAGAAAACAACGCTTGGAAAAAAGCGAATAAACTAGATGATAAATTTGTAGTTCTTTACTCAGGTAACATTGCGCTGACACAAGGTTTAGAGACAGTAGTAGAAGCAGCAGCTCGTTTGCGTCATAAGCCAGAAATTGTTTTTGCGATCGCCGGCGAATCACAGGCTTTAGAAAGATTAGAGAAATATTGTCAAACTTGTGGTGCAGATAACGTAGTACTGCTACCGTTACAGCCGAGAGAACAACTACCCCAAATGTTAGCCGGAGCCGATATCGGCTTGATTGTGCAAAAGAGCAATGTGATTTCCTTTAACATGCCTTCCAAAATACCATTATTGTTAGCAAGTGGTCGGGCGATTATTGGTTCAGTTCCCGCTAGCGGTACCGCAGCCAAAGCAATCCGTAAAAGTGGCGGTGGTATCGTTGTGAAACCAGAATCACCGGAAGCTCTAGCGGCAGCGGTTATGGATTTATATAGTAATCCTGTGAAAACAGAGATGTTAGGTAAGACAGGAAGAGAATTTGCAGTAGAGCGCTATTCTTTTGAGCAAGCACTCGATCATTATGAACAGCTATTTGCAGATGCGATCGCTAACCCAGCATTAGAT
>JBPCQW010000473.1:0-3764 GCA_050997715.1 Hassallia sp. | reverse complement strand
TTTACAAGAAAAACAAACTTATAGTTGCTAGTCTAAATGGCTTCATTTTCCAGACAAATTTCAAATTTGCTAATCAGCAATCGTTAGTTTACATTTGGTCAACATTACTGCCAAAAGTCTGTTTTTTGAGCGATTCAATGTCAGCAGATAATTCTTGCCGAGTCGAATCTTTGAGTAAATAGCGGAAAGTAAACCAAGTTGAGTAACTAATTCCCACCAACTCAAAAGTTGGAGATAGCAGCGGAATGTCATTGAGTGCATCCAAAATTGCTAGAACTATTTTGACTGTGACAATTGCTGCTAGAAATAAACCAACGTTGATAATTGGTCGCTTGTATTCGCTAAAGAATCTACCTATGTATTCGGGCAATGTAGCCAAAAATTCCGAAACTTGTCGTCCAAATTCTTGCAATTGGTTTTCCGGTTCACTAGCAGGTGGTAGCATTGGCAGATTTTGCGGGTTTGAACCTTCAATTGCTACCATACCCTGTGGTGAGGTGGGATTAGCGTATTCCGATTGTTGTAAGTTAGCGTCCATATTTGTTCTGCTTTTAGAAGATAAAAAAATGTTTTTCCGGAGATTATTTCTTCACAACGGTTGCTTTATTTACCACTTTTGTGACACCTTTAATTTCTTTGGCTAAAGGTTCAATTTTAGCTAGTTGATCTTGAACGGTGACAGTTCCTGTAACAGTTACTGTGCCATCTTTTGTAGCATCAACTGCTAAATTACCGTTGGGGATGTTAGCTTCCAATTTAGAGCGAACTTGGCTTTTCAGGTCGCCTACGGCTCTGTCGGTATCGCCTCCAGTGACATTATTCCGTTGTTCGCGAGCACGAATGTCGGCATTTAGCTGTTTTCTGCGGACTTCACTTTGGGCATCATCTTTAGCAGCTACCGTTGCTTGGGCGCTTGGCGCTTCGGTCTGAGATACAGTTTTATTAGTATCATTTGGTGCATCCGCACTAGTTTTAGCGGGATTTTGACAACTAGCAGCAGCAAAAACTAATACACAACTAATTAAGAAGGGGGTTAGCTTTTTCATTTCTGTAATTCTTTATAGAAACAGGTAAATTGTGAAGTGGTGAGGAGGAAGTTTTTCATTATCTTGGCATGGAAGTCAAAAGTCAAGAGGTACGTAGCATTTTCGCACTTTGACTCTTGATTTATGACCTTCGACTTCCGCCTTTAATTATTAGTGTAATCTGGTAAAGTCGATTAACCCAACTCGCAATTACACCCGTTCATCGCGACGGTCAATAATGATTACTGAGGGTTCGTCGCTATCAACTTTCGCTGGTATGTAATTGCTTTCAGTAGTATTAACCACTGGTGTTTGATTAACAACGCCAGAGCGATCGCCTGCACGGTCTAAGTCAGTAGCATCATAGATGTTAAACTCTTCAACATGTCGCCGTCTAAGAATTTCTTCAGCGCGGTGAACTTCTGCGTCTGTACCATCTACAATTACCAAATAATCGCCTCTGTTAATGCGATCGTTATAAACCTTGGCATTTTTTTCCGGAATTCCTAAGCCAACTAATGCCCCAGCTATACCGCCGGCTGCTGCACCAATTGCACCACCTGTCAGAGCTGTAGCCAAAGCAGTTGCAACCGCACCACCTACTAGTACAGGACCCACTCCCGGAATCGCTACGGTGCCAAGCCCAACTAATACGCCGCCTCCACCGCCTCATGCACCACCTGTAAGTGCGCCTGTTTTTGCGCCATCGTCGGCTTTGTTATCGTTTGCCCGGTCATTTACACCTACGCCACCAACGTTGTGGTCTGCATTTTTCCCGATAATCGAGACATGATCCGTCGATATTCCGGCATCGCGCAAATCGCCAATTGCAGCTTCGGCATCACGACGATGAGCAAATACACCGATCGCTCTTTTTCTGTGCAGAGATCCGGTAGTGTTAACTACAGGTGTTTGAGCAACAACACCAGAGCGATCGCCTGCACGATCTAAATCGGTAGCATCATAAATGTTAAACTCTTCAACATGTCTCCGTCTAAGAATTTCTTCAGCGCGGTGAACTTCTGCGTCAGTACCATCAACGATTACCAAATAATCGCCTTTGTTAATGCGATCGTTATAAACCTTGGCATTTTTTTCCGGAATTCCTAAGCCAACTAATGCCCCAGCTATACCGCCGGCTGCTGCACCAATACCAGCACCTGTCAAAGCTGTAGCCAAAGCAGTTGCAACCGCACCACCTACTAGTACAGGACCCACTCCCGGAATCGCTAAGGTGCCAAGACCAACTAATAAGCCGCCTAATCCCCCTAATGCAGTACCTGTAACCGCGCCTGTTTTTGCGGCATCATCGGCTTTGTTATCGTTTGCACGGTCATTTACACCCACGCCACCGATGCGATCGCCATCTGCGTTTTTACCGATAATCGAAACATGATCCGTTGAGATTCCACCATCGCGCAAATCGTTAATTGCAGCTTCGGCATCACGACGATGAGAGAATACACCGATCGCACGTTTTCTGTGCAGTCCAGCTGTGCCAACCGGAGTAGCAACAACATCTCTAGTTGCCACACCTGAAGTCATTGGTGTTCCATTTGGATGGTCGTAAATGCCAAACTCTTCTACACCGCCGGTATGAAGAATTTTTTCCGCTTCAGCAATTTCGGCATCTGTGCCATCAAGGATGACTAAATATTCTCCTCGTTGTACGCGATCATTGTAAACTTTGGCTCGTTCTTCGGGAATTCCCAAACCAATTAATCCACCCAGCAAACTACCAGCTAGCGCACCAATACCAGCACCTGCTAAAGTTGTTGCTAAGGTGGTTGCTGCTGCACCAGCCAGCATAATTGGTCCAATTCCCGGAATTGCTAAAGTCCCCAAACCAACTAACAAGCCTGTCAATCCGCCTAAAGTACCACCAGAAACGGCGCCAACTGTCGCACCTTCATCAGATTTATCACCAACACCTTCTGTAACTTCCGCACCAGCTATAGAGCGATCGCCGTCTGCATCTTGGACTACGACAGACACTCTATTCATGTCAAAGCCGGATTTTTTCAGTTCATGTAGTGCTGCTTCTGCATCCCGGCGATTAGTAAATACGCCTACAGCGCGTTTATGTACTCCCACAACCATTTTCTAATTCTCCCAATACTAATATTTTCAAATTTATTAACTTGAATACTTCTATTTCTACATTTTTTAGTAAACTCGTCATCAATCCCTTGGAAGAAGTTTTACCTCTATCTTGAGTATGATATAATTTCTTCTGCTTACATGTTAATAACAACAAACCAAAATTTTTTTATTTAAATAGATAAAAAAATATTATTCATCTCACGAAGTTTATTTGAAGAAATGTATCAAAAATTAATTTGATAACTGCACGCAAAACTACCACTTTTGGTAAACGTATTTCTTACTGAAGTCAGTGTATATCAAGATAATCGCTCGTTAGGCTGATATAAGAGTTTAGCAAAAGTAAGAAAATCATATGTTTTCCAGCTTGGAAACTGCTTTTAAGTTATGCGAGCTACATGGATTACAATCAATGCCACTTGCTCAGGCAGTAGTAATTCCCGAAGTATCGCTAGCCTTTTCGGGACCGAAGTTTTTGGTAGCAATGCTATCTGGTGTATTGATGGCATTTGCCTTTCAATTTTTATTAACAAACTTCTCTGTAGCTGTGGGAATTTCGGCTTTAGGTGGTGACTCATTTGATGAAGATGATAATTCCCAAAGTTTAGGTAGTACGATTCGCGGTGTTGAAGCAAA
>JBPCQW010000270.1:0-5639 GCA_050997715.1 Hassallia sp. | reverse complement strand
CGATCGCCCTCATAACACCATCATTCCACCTGAGAACAGGAACGTTCTCACTTGAAACACGAACGTTCTCACTTGAAACGAGAACGTTCTCACTTGAAACAAGAACGTTCTCACTTGAAACGAGAACATTCTCACTTGAAACGAGAACAGCCGAGTTTAGAACTTCATCGTTGAGGCTATGACGTTGAATTTTACTCCTGTGAAGCCATGTCAGCGCGAAGACTTACCAAATTTTTATGACACTTGACAGTGTAGTGATAATTAACACCTAATTGTTGCTCAAAAATCTTCAATGCTTGCAGATACAATGGTTCGGCTTCCGTATAACGTTCTTGTAAGTGATAGAGTTCTGCTAGATTTTTGAGGCTAACCGCAAAAGCTGGATGTTCTTCTCCCAGTAGGTGTCGCCTGAGTTCCAATGCTTGCAGGTGCAGGGGTTCGGCTTCGCTGTATCTTCCTTGGAAGTTGTAGAGATATGCCAGGTTGTTGAGACTAAGTGCAACATCTGGATGTTCCTCTCCAAGCAGGTGTCGCATTAGTTCCAAAGTTTGCAGCATCAGTGGTTCGGCTTCGCTGTATTTTCTTTGGGAGTAGTAAAGTGCAGCTAGATTGTTGAGGCTAGTAGCAAAAGATGGATGTTTTTCTCCCAGCGAGCGTTGCGTTAGTTCCAAAGCTTGCAGCAATAGGGGTTCGGCTTCGTTGTATTTTCCTTGTGAGTAGTAGAATTGTCCCAGGTTGTTAAGGCTAAGTGCAACAAGAGGGTGTTCCTCTTCCAGTAGGCGTTGTCTTAGTTCTAAAGCTTGCAGCAACAGGGGTTCGGCTTCGCTGTATCTGCCTTGGGATTTGTAGAGGAACGCTAGGTTGTTGAGGCTAGTGGCGACATCTGGATGTGATTCGCCCAGCAGTTGGCGATAGAGTGCCAAAGCTTGTTGGTAAAGGGGTTCGGCTTCGCTGTATCTGCCTTGGTAGTTGTAGAGTAAAGCCAGATTATTGAGGCTCTCTGCAACAAGAAGATGTTCCTCTCCCAGTAGTTGTCGCCTTAGTGCCAAAGCTTGTAGGTATAACGGTTCGGCTTCGGTGTATTTTCCTTGAGAATCGTAAAGTGAGGCTAGGTTGTTGAGGCTAAGGGCAACATCTTGATGTTGCTCTCCCAAGTGTTTTTTGGTAACTTCTAAACACTGTTCATACCAAGGTTTAGCTTGGTTATACAATCCCTGACCTTTATAAAATTGAGCGTTCCCGATAAATGGTGAAATTAAATCATCATCGCTGACATATTGAATCAGATTATTCGCTACTTCAGCTATATGAGGTATGGCGGGAGAAACGGCGGTGATTTGCTCAAGGGTAGAATAATCAGGAATCTGCTTGGCAACTGCTATCATTACTTTGACAAAAGCTTGTTTGACATCCCCGGAATTTTCCTCAAAAGGTGGTGCTTCTAACTTCCCTTGAAAGAATTCTCGCAGCAGTGGATGCAGTTGATAAATTCCCTTTTGCTTACGCTGGAGCAAATGCAAATTCAGCAGTTTATCATCCCGACTTTCTTCTAACTCTTCTGCATCCACATCAGGTAAACAAGATTCTACCAACTCCCAAGGTATCGGTGCAGCAGCAAATAAACTCAGCAAACACGCGAGTTGCTTATCTGTGTCGTTTAATTCATCCCAACTTAACTCGAATGCTGCTTGCACACCCCGCTGTGCTGTCATGTCGTCTTCTGGTTGAGACAAAGAACGCTCGTTAAGTTTCTTTTTCTCCAACCTCTGCAACATTTCTGCTATGGACAAATCCTCTTTTCTTGCGAGATACCGTCCAACTAACTCTATCCCCAAAGGCAAATATCCCAACCTTTCAAGTAAAGACGCGATAACCTGTGTTTCTACATTAACCCGTTCATCCCCAATTAGATTTCGCAACAACTCCAGCGCGGCTTGTGGTTCCAGTACATCCAATGATAATTTAGGAATCTGCCCGAAGTGCTTTCTGGTTGTCATCAGCACCTTAAACCGGGTGGATGAAGGCGGTAAATACGGCTGAATTTCCTTATATATAGTGACATCATCCAGCACTAACAACACATTACCCTCACGCCAGCGCTGCCAACAGTATTTCACCTGCCCAATTAAATCTAAATCTGTCAAGGGGTTTAAATCTAGGTAAATGCGAGCAAATTGCACCACCTGCAAACCCACATCACCGCTTTTGACATCACACCAGCAAATCCCCCCAGAGTAAAATTCCCGCTGAAGAAGTGCATATTGCAACGCTAGTTCAGTTTTACCCACACCACCCATACCAGCAACGGCAGCTATTGCCACACAGTTATTTCCCTGCAATAGTTGGTGGAGAAGTTCGAGTTCTTTTTCACGTCCGACGAACTTTGTCGCGCCACTCCAGGGCAAATTATCTGGTATTTTGGTGAGGGGATTTAACTTTGTCGGTTCCCGTTCCGACGACTGTGGTCAAAAGTTACCACCAATGATAGTAATATTTCCTTGAAATAAGTTTTTAATCGATTCAGCTAACTTTGTAGAATTGATGACGCCTGCTGGTTGCGAGTTGAGATCATTTGTTAATGCTTTGACTTTTGGCGCAACTTGTGGATCGGCGTTTGCTGCTGCTTCTACCGATCGCACTGATTTGGCAATTTCGCTATCTGCGTCTGCGACTGCTTTTAACTCTAGGACTGCTTTGCCATAATCTAATGGCTCTTGGTTTTCTTGTGTGGCATTGGCGAGAAATGGTAACTTATTCTTATGGCGTAGCTGTTCGATTAAGTTATGACTTTCCTTTAATGCAGTTTCTCCCAGCTTTTCGCCTGTTTTTTCTAGGGCTTTGGTTAAAATTATGGTGGCGATCGCTGTTGCTACTGCTGTGAGTGTTACAGGTTCCATGCAGCTATTAAGTATGAGATTACACTTATATCTATCTTCAATTGTAAGCTTGTCTTTTCCGATGCTGGATAAAAACGTAGCAAGAAAAGAGCGGACTGAAGTCCGCACTACGAATGATTTAGGACTGCGGAGGACGCTTTTCCTTCTCTACTAAAGGCTTTTCATCAATCACCACCACCACTTGATGTTCACCTGGGGGAATATCAGCCGGTAACTGCAATGTAATTTTCCCATCTGCTGTAACCGTGGCAATTGTTTCAATAGTTTTCATAAAATTACTCCAACGCTGCTAATACTGCCTTCGGCAATAACTTATCTTTAAACCAAATAATTCTAGCGGGAACATCATTTAATTTCACACCCGCTTTTTCCAAATTTAATCTTTCAGAAATTGCCAAAATCAAGTCATCACGTTCCGCACGTCGCACTTGTGAAAACTTCTTTTGTAAATATTCTGGGCGCCAATAACCGACAATTTCTAATAAAAACGTGCGTCCATCAGGATGCACCAAACGAAAGTCGGGAATCATCACACTACCAGGAATTGGAACTAAATCAACTTCTCGCTCCAACACCCAATCACTTTTTAATGAATCCCACTTATCAGCAAACGACGCTTCCAACATACTATCGTAAGGCTTGCCAGGTGGATAATGAGACACCAAACCGCATTCAGAATTGAGAGTGAAACGTCCAGTTTTCCAGGTATTCGTGTAAAAGTCGCGAGTTTGGAGAATAGAAGAAAGACTCCATCTTGTCACATGAAGTAAAGCGGGAATAAGTTTAGCGATCGCTAAACCATATCGCGTACTCGGATTAAACAAACTCGTCGGACCATCAATCGTAATTGTAAACCCGTGGTCAGCATCACCCTCAATATAAGCCATCAATTGAAACAGCTTTAAATAGCGAAACAAAAGCTTATATTCACCCGGTACATTCCGATGAGCATTTAAAGTAAGTTGACTTGCTCGATAAAACACACCCTGCACTTGAGATAAATTATATCGATGTAACAAATCTTCAGGTGTAGGTGCATCAAAAGCAATCAAAATCTTATTTTCAGATAAATCAGCATATAACCCATCATGAACTTGTTGCGGTAAAACTTCCCGCTCAAATTCATGACTTAATTCATCAGCAATCTTGCTAAGTGTAGCCTGCGTTGATTGCGGACTAGAAACAGACTTTGCCGACAAAGCAAACACCCTTTCTCGTAACATTTGAGGTTCCAAAGGACTCACCACCTCAAACGTGCAAAAACTGCTTTTCAAAATATAAGCCAGCCCCCGCTTCACCTTATAATCAGTAGTATCACCTTCCAACTCCAACAACTGACGCTCAAGCACACCTTGCGTCTTTCCTATTTCTTCTCGAAAACAATTAATTAACTCAACAGCTAACTCCAAAGTCATCTTATCAAGCTTAAGTCTCTTCGGGATTATCTCCTCACCATTCTGACGATGAATTAGTAAATCTGTTGGTAACATTGAGATTGGTTAGTTGTTGGTAGTTAGGAGTTGTAGAGACGTTCCGGCGGAACTTGTAGAGACGTTCCGGTGGAACATCTCTACTAAAATTAGGAGTTATTTTCTTCAGATGAATCTATTGCATCAGTACTATTTGAATGAGAAGTTTTATTCTTATTATTATCAACCGAATACTTAATTTCCATCTGTTCCGCAGCCTTATAATCACTTTGTTTACCACTTCCATAAACCACCTGCAAATTCCCTTTCCTTTTCTTATCTTCGTGACCTTTGCGTCTTGGCGGTTCGTTAATCTTCTCTCCCCTCCTCCTTGCCGAAGTACCCTCCTCACTCGTATCCTCCGCCACCACCTCATATAAAATCGCCTGTTTATTTGCGATATTACCCTTCCTTAAAATCCTCCCCAAACGTTGAATATATTCCCTCGCAGAACCAGTACCCGATAAAATAATCGCAATACTTGCAGCTGGTACATCAACACCTTCATTCAACACATGAGAAGCAACCAAACTTTTATACTCCCCCTCGCGAAACTTAGTTAATATTTCATGTCGTTCTTTCACAGGAGTTTGATGAGTAATTGCCGGAATTAACAACTCTTGAGAAATCTTGTAAACTGTCGCATTATCAGCCGTAAAAATCAAAATTCTTTCAGGATAATGTTCCGCAAGTAAATTCGTGAGAATTCGCAACTTTCCATCTGTACCCAAAGCGATTTCTTTCGCTTGTCGGTGTGCTAACATAGCTCGACGTCCAGCAGGCGATCGCGCACTCATCTGCACAAAATTTTGCCAACCTTTCAAACTACCCAAAGAAATCTTTGATTGCTTCAAAAAATCATTGCGAGTTTGAATTAATTGATTGTATCTCTCTCGCTCAACTTGCGATAACTTCACCTTAATTTGTACAATTTCGTGTTCTGCTAACGCCTTTCCTGCTAAATCTTCAGCGCGTTTGCGATATACTTCTTTACCAATGAGGATATTTAAATCAGCGTGTTTGCCATCAGTGCGTTCCGGTGTTGCAGAAAGTCCGAGTCGATAGGGTGCGATCGCATATTCCGCAATCACCCGATTAAAATCAGTTGGCAAATGATGACACTCATCAAAAATCACCAAAGCATACTTATTTCCCAAACTTTCTGCGTGAATTGCCGCACTGTCATAAGTCGCAACCAGTATCGGAGTTCTATCCCGCGAACCACCCCCCAACAACCCCACCTCAGCCTCAGGAAACGCTGCCATCGAGTGTG
>JBPCQW010000137.1:0-4475 GCA_050997715.1 Hassallia sp. | reverse complement strand
CCAATGGTGCAAACCGTTCTCCGGATGCATCCTGGGTGAAACGAGAGCGAATCGAAACTCTCAATCCAAATCCGGCACGCTTTATGCCACTTAGTCCTGATTTTGCCGTAGAATTACGCTCTGCTAGTGACACTTTAGAAACATTACGACAAAAAATGCAGGAGTCCATTAACTGTGGAGTGAGTTTGGGTTGGCTAATTGAGCCTCAAAACCAACGGGTAGAAATTTATCGTCAGGGACAGGATGTGGAAATTTTGCAATCTCCTGCTAGCTTATCAGGTGAAGATGTTCTGCCTGGATTTGTACTGAATTTGACACAGATTTTAACTTAGGCAATGTTTCACAAACATGCTCTATGCCTTTACCATTATTGCAGTTGAAGTGAGGTAGTGACGTTCTACAATAAATACTTCCCCCGTTTGTCAAAATCAGGGTGAGTGAGTGATGTTGTTGAACTTGCATAAAAACGAAAAGCTGAAGACAAGCGTGGGCAATAGTTTACGTTTAGTCTTGCCAGTCGCGTTCATATTCTTTGTTCTTTGTCTAATATTTTCGCTGCATCGATATTACAGTTTTTACGCCTCATTCGATCAAGGCATTTTTAACCAAGTTTTTTGGAATGGCATCCACGGACGCTTTTTTCAAAGTTCTCTGTCTTCAAGTCTTTCAACGAATGTCGTTCACGCTCTCGAAGTCCCGACTGTTTATTACCATCGGCTGGGTCAACACTTTACACCAGCGTTGTTACTTTGGCTACCTATATATGCGTTGTTTCCTTCACCAGCAACTTTAACGGTTATCCAAGTGACGTTGATTACTGCTGCTGGTTTGGTGTTGTATTTATTGGCACGACAATATTTAGAACCACCATTAGCAGTAATGATAACTGCTAGCTATTACGCTGCAAATGCTGTCATAGGTCCAACTTTATGCAACTTTCATGACATTTGTCAGATTCCTCTGTTTATTTTTGGCTTGCTACTAGCAATGGAAAAACGCTGGTGGCGCCTTTTTTGGCTGCTAGCAGTGTTAATTTTGGCTGTGCGGGAAGATAGCGGTGTAGAATTGTTTGGCGTTGGGATTTACATGATTTTAAGTAAACGCTTTCCCCGCGCTGGACTTGCTGTGTGTACACTCAGTTTTGGGTATATGCTGGTTCTGACTAATCTGATTATGCCGCTATTTTCTCAAGATATTTCCCAGCGGTTTATGATGGAGCGGTTTGGGCAGTATGCAAATGGTAACGAAGCTTCTACAGTGCAAATTATTTGGGGAATTGTTAGCAACCCAATTCGATTGTTAGTAGAACTTGTGACACCAGTCGATAGAACAATTAAGTATTTACTTGGGCAATGGTTGCCTTTGGCATTTGTGCCTGCTGTTGCGCCGGCATCTTGGGCGATCGCTGGTTTTCCCCTGCTAAAATTATTTTTAGGTAAAGGAGATTCGGTTTTAGCGATTACGATTCGCTATGCGATGACGGTAGTTCCTGGATTATTTTACGGGGCAATTATCTGGTGGTCGCAGCATCCGAAAGCCTTTAAACCTTCATTTCGTCGCTTTTGGGTGGGTTGCATTTGTCTTTCTTTGTTTTTTAGCTTTACATCGAACCCAAATCGGACTTTTTATTTTCTGATTCCTGATGCAGTCAAACCTTGGGTATATGTGTCGCTACCCCAACAATGGCATCATGTAGGAGAATTTCGTTCATTATTAGCGCAAATTCCAACAGATGCTAGCGTGTCTGCTACTACTTATCTTGTACCGCAACTTTCCAGCCGTCGGGAAATTCTCCGTTTACCGAAACTAGAGTTAAGAAATGATGCGCGGGAGGTGATAAAGGTAGATTATGCGATCGCCGATTTGTGGCAATTGCAGCAATATGCACCCGCTTTCAATAGCGATCGCGCAGCTTTGCAAGAACTTATCCAACTCATTGACCGTCTGACCACTAACCAAGAATATGGCATCATTGGCTTTGAAGATGGTGTTATCCTACTTCAAAAATCCATCACTTCACAAGAAAAAGCAACAGCCGCTTGGTTAGCTTTTCGTCAAGGAGTGGGGAGTTGAGGAGGGGGGATGGGGAGCAGGGAGCAGGGAGCAGGGAGCAAGGGAGAGGAATTTTTCCCCTATTCCCCCTTCCCCAATGCCCTAGTCCCTAGTTATATTTTTGGATATTTGTAAAGAATGGGGGAGTTGAGTTGATGAAGATATTAGTATTAAGTTGGGAGTTTCCACCCCGCATCGTGGGAGGAATTGCGCGTCATGTGGGGGAATTGTACCCGGAAATAGTCAAGTTAGGGCATGAAGTCCACCTGATTACGGTGGAGTTTGGTCATGCACCGATGTATGAGATAGTGGATGGAGTGCATGTACATCGCGTGCCGGTGGCTGGTGCTAACGACTTTTTCCACTGGGTAGTAAACTTAAATGACAGCATGGGGCATCACGGCGGTAAGTTGATGCTGGAAGATAGTTCATTTGATATTATCCATGCTCATGATTGGTTAGTCGGGGATGCTGCGATCGCTCTCAAGAATACCTTTAAAGTGCCGCTAATTGCTACAGTCCACGCCACCGAATTCGGACGCTACAACGGTATTCACACTGCTACACACCATTATATTAGTGGCAAAGAAAACCTACTTGCTTTCAACGCTTGGCGGATTATCGTTTGTACCGACTACATGCGACGAGACGTTGAACAAGCGCTTCACAGTCCTTGGGATAAAATCGATGTCATCTATAACGGTATTAGACGAGAAAAGAAACAACATCATCAAAGTTTTCATGCCCAGGATTTTCGCCGTCAATTTGCCAACGATAATGAAAAAATCGTTTATTATGTCGGTCGCATGACCTATGAAAAAAACGTTTCCGGATTGCTAAATGCAGCACCAAAGATACTTTCACAAATGGGTGGTTACGTCAAGTTTGTAATTATTGGTGGTGGCAATACCGACCATCTTAAACGTCAAGCTTGGGATTTGGGAATTGCCCATAAGTGCTATTTTACGGGCTTTATGTCGGATGAATACTTAGATAAATTTCAAACCATCGCTGACTGTGCGGTTTTCCCCAGTCTTTACGAACCCTTTGGTATTGTTGCGTTAGAAAGCTTTGCCTCTCGCGTTCCCGTAGTTGTTTCTGATACGGGTGGTTTTCCCGAAGTAGTGCAACACACGAAAACAGGTATTGTTACTTGGGTTAACAATTCAGATTCTCTAGCTTGGGGAATATTGGAAGTGTTGAAAAATCCAGCTTATCGACAATGGTTAGTTGATAATGCTTATGAGGATTTAGAAAGACGCTTTAGCTGGTCTAAAATAGCCAAGCAAACAGAAGATGTATATCAGCGGACTGTAAAAGAGCGATCGCAAGTTGTCTGGTAAGAGCGTGGGAGCGTGGATAGTCTTTAGAGATTAAGAGTAATTTTGGCAATTAACAACTAACCACTAACAAACAATAAATAACAATCCCTGTACGCTATCAATTTCAACCCTAGGAGTGAGAAATTAAATAATAATTGAAGTTCGATCCAGAGGATAAGCTGATGGCATTGTTTAAGATTGCTGGCAAACTGTTCTGGATAATAGCGATCGCCTTAATGTTGCCTGTTGAAGCGAAGGTAACGCCCAATTTAAAGGGCAACGCTGCCAATGTCAATCCTCCCTTGCAAGGTCCCGTCTTTGATTTGGGTGGAGGTGGTTCGGATGTCGATGAAGCTATCCAGTGGATGATTAACCGAGTTAGGGGATGTACTAACTGTACCACCAAGGTTGATGTAGTTGTCCTCCGCGCTTCTGGAGATGACAGCTACAATCAGCCAATTTACGATATGAAAGGAGTGGACTCGGTGCAGACTTTCGTCATTACCAGCCGCAAAGATGCAAACAATCCGGAAATTGTCAATAAAGTCAAAAATGCAGAGGTGATTTTCTTTGCAGGTGGTGATCAGTGCAAATATATCCGCAACTGGAAAAACACTAAGCTGGAAACCGCTGTAGAATCAGTTTACGCTAGGGGAGGTGGTATTGGGGGAACTAGTGCGGGAGCGATGATTCAAAGTGATTTTGTTTACAACGCTTGTGCAAACAGCGTTGAAACTGAAGACGCACTCGCAGATCCTTATCGAGATGTAAGCTTCACCTATAACTTTTTTTCCTGGGCAAATCTGAAAGGAACCATTGTAGACACGCACTTTGACAGACGGGAACGAATGGGTAGGATAATGGCTTTTATAGCTCGTCAAATCAAAGATGGTGTAGCTAAAAGTGCTTTAGGGATAGCAGTTAGCGAAGATACATCGGTAGTTGTCGATAAAAACGGCAGAGCAAAAGTGATGGGTAAAGGTTCAGCATACTTTATATTAGGCGATCGCACTCCTGAAGTCTGCGAAAAGCAAACTCCTCTAACCTACTCCAACTACAAAATTTGGAAAGTCAACAGCGGTGACACATTCAACTTGAAAA
>JBPCQW010000069.1:0-10412 GCA_050997715.1 Hassallia sp. | reverse complement strand
TCAGAGTAGAGGGCAAACTTACCTATGTCCGCAGTTTCAAAGGTCTTGATCAGGGTGTCTCCCTTGAAGAAGGAAAGAGTATTACCAGGGTGAGCAGCACCCCAATCTAAACCAAAAGATTTTGTCAGACTCTCTAAGCTAATTGTGACTGAGCTATTGGCGAAAACTTGCAGATACTTAGAGGTATTTTTCTCGTTATTAGTACCAGTTGGTGCCCAAGTGTTGCTCGTAACTTTACTTGCTGGGTTAACTGTTAGGTTATTGAATGTGTACTGAGCAAATCCAGTGGTTGGTGCTGTACCTTGAACTGTTTTGCCTTTTGCGTTTACTGTATTGTTGAAGTCAATCGTAATTGCGTTTTTGTCTTTGGTATACGCACCTTGATTGGTTTCTCCGTTAAGACCTGTAGTACCTGTGCTCATGGTGAATGACATAGCCTGAGCAGCATCAGCGTAGGAGAAGGAGGCGATCGCAGATAAAGATAAAGCAGCAATTGAAGCAAATTTCCTGATAAACATGATTTTAAGCTCGTGTCGTTTTCCGTGTCTTGAATCAATAATGTGAGTTATTCGTTACAAAAAACAGGATATTTTTACTGAAATTTGATTTTTCCTTGAACAGACATAATTTGTAACTGATTTAACCAGCTTTCAGAGAAAAATCAGTGATTTTACTTCACAAACGTGAAGAAAAGCAAGGTAAAGGAACTAATATTTGTGAAGAAACGAATTATTAATAAAGAAGTTGTATACTCATTGAGTGTCATTTTTAAGCAGCAATGAAGTAGAGAGAATGTTTTCTCTGTATAGGTGTCTATAAAAAATGTAACGAGGGTAAATAAGGCGCTTTTTAGGTTAGCAGGTAAACGTAGAGCTTGCATTCTCAAACCCAAATAGCCCCGTGGAATGCGTCCTTTGGCAATTAATTGGTTAACCGCTCATGCTTCGCCAAGCACCACTAACAACACTCACTGCACCCATCCATAGCCATAGCCGCTTTTAAGTCACCCTCGCTGCTTCTTGCTAACCCAAGTACTAAATGACCAACTTTGAGGATGGTAGCATCGCCAATTTTCGCCACTGGGATTTCTCCGTCTTTTAGCTGGAAGACAGCTACATCGGTGCTGGAGTCATGACCTAAGAGCCTAGCTGCTACTGTCCGATTGTCTGTAGTGGTGAGAGTAATTTCTTCATAGCGTTGCAGCGACTCATCAGAGGTAACGATGATACCATCTCGCCAGTGAATACCTGTGGCAGAGATGCTCTACGATATCTGCTAAATTGTTGGACACAGCCAGTAATAAAGACATAAAATTTCTCCGCGAACGTTCTTGATGTTCATATTTTGCCGTTTCGTTAAGGCAAGTTACATCGCAAAAATGGCTAGGGACTGGGAGACAAGGAGACAAGGGGGAGCTTTCTTGAGATGAGGCAAATAATTCTTTTTTCCCAATGCTGAATGCCTTAATCTCTATTACCCCTAAATATTTGTAATGCTTTGGTTTCAAATTCTGCAATTATTGTCGGTTCGTCTTCATACCAAAGACGTATTTCTTTCAATGCTTCCTGAGTATTATCTGAAGAATGAATTAAGTTATCTACTAAAAAAGTAGCTTTTTTCAGCGCCAGCCTTCTCAGATGATGTTTTTTAGTTTTGCAAAGGTTAGCTGAACCAATTACTTGTGTTTTCAGAAATTCTCCAAAAGAACTGTACTTGCTATCATTAGTAATATCATATTTATCTATATAAAAATCCAGTATAAAATATTGCACTGATTTTTTGGAGAAATAGTTGATTACAAATGGATACCAAAGTGAGTATTGAGAAGATTTGTAATGTTTGGAAATTTTTTCTTTAGTTACAATAATAGAATCTCTTATATATTTAATATCGCCATATTTTGAAAGTTGGTTTTTAATGAAATTACTTAAGTCTATATCGTTAGCAGCGGCTGGTTTTAACATTATGAAAAGAAATGCATTCATTTTTTGTGACATAGTGTTCACTCTCAAAAAAACAAGCAAATTACTTACTTATTTGTTCAGTTTGACATGATTTAACTTTGAATTGCTACAAACAACTGTTGATAATAATTTGTAACATGGATGCAGATGAACTTAAGCGGCGTTATGTCGCAGGTGAAAGAGACTTTACGGGAGCGGATTTAAGTGGAGTTAAGCTGATTAAAGCCAATTTACCGGGAGTGAATTTATGGGCTGCAAACTTGAGTGCAGCTAACTTAGCCAAAGCAAAATTATGGGGAGCTAATTTTGAGGGAGCTAACTTAGCCAGAGCAAACTTGACTGGAGCTAACCTCAGCGGAGCGAATTTAAGTCAAGCTAATCTTCGGGGAGCTAAACTAAATAATGTTAAGCTGTATGGAGCTAATTTCAGTGGTGCTTTTTACGATGGAAGTACCAGATTTGCTAGAGGTTTTGACCCCATCAGTAAAAATATGCGCTTAATTTGATTTTGTTTAACTGAGCAGATATCGATTAGACATAGAAAGTGAAAAAGAATTAGGACTTACGCACTCAGTCGCGACAAAACAAGACTAAGATAGGTGCAACCGAAGCGTCGCAATGACGAAAATAGGCAGTCCGTGGGTAAGTCCTGAGAATGTAGAGACGTAGCACTGCTACGTCTCTACAATAGTTTCAGATAAGGCATAATTAATTTCTAATAGAGGTCTATTAATCTGAAGGAAATTTTGGAACTATAGCGATCGCCTTTAGCGTCTACGTATAAACTATCTTAAAGCTGCCGACGTTATTATATCAGTAACGTGGGTGATATTTGCGACTGTAATCGGCAAATAATTATGGTTTTAATCAAATTACTACCTAAATTTGTAATATTTTATATAGGAGTTAACGAAGATGCAACGTACTTTCAAAAGCCTTTTACTTCTAACCGCTGTCATAAATTTAACAGCTTTACAAGAAGCAAAAGCAGTGTCAAACAGTAGCCTTACTGTCACCATTAACGGGTTTAAAAGCCAGCGTGGGCAAGTTTGCCTGAGTTTGTTTTCTGGTGGACGAGGATTTCCTAGCAGCAGCGATCGCGCTGTGGCTGCCCGTTGTGTCAAACTAGAAAATGCTCCGCTGACAGTTAAATTTGACAACTTAAAAGCCGGAAATTATGCGATCGCTGCTTTTCATGATGCTAACGGTGACGGTACTCTCAATCGAAATCCCTTTGGTATTCCCACAGAAGAGTTTGGCTTTTCTCAAAACCCGAAAATTCTCACAGGTGCGCCGAACTTTGGCGATTCTGCGTTTCTAGTCGCAGGTCCAGAGACTAACATTCAAATTAAATTGCTGAACTTTTTCGGCTGAAGTAAACGCTATAGCATTACTTTGTTCTCATTGTACAGTGAATGATAGCAAATTTCCGGCTTTGCGATTTAAATCGAGTCGCGACCTCTTGTAATGGGACAATTTAACTGTTATCAAGATGTGGGGAATGATAAAGTTTTACATATGCGTATTCAAATTGTAATATTGATTGTCGGGATCTTGGTCAGTTGGAGTTACCAGGTGCGTGCTGAATCACTACCTGCTAATGATACCAACTTGCCGTCAATCGTAGAAACTGAGATAGAGAATGTTTCCCAACCACTACCCACATCTTTACCAAGTGTTGATAGGGCTGAGGTTAGCGAGAAAATTGTTAAAGATATCCAAATCCGTTTTCTCAATAATAAAGATAAGTGGCTAGATGAAAAAGGTAGGCTCATAGAAGGACGGACTCAGAAAAATTTTATCATTGACAATCTGAGATTAAAGCCAGGTCAAATATTTCGTAACGATTTATTTCAAAAAGACGTAGAAAGATTAAGGAGATTAAATTCATTTGATAAAGTCAACTTTGTTTTAGAAGAAGATGATACAACTCTTAATATCGTCTATTACATTAAAGAAAATAAATTTCCTTCTTGGAACTTTGGTGGTGGTGATAACGGTGATGTTGGGCTTTACGGTAAGGTAGGTTATCGAGATGCAAACATTAATGGACTTAATGAACAATTAGATACCAGCGTTCAAGTTAGCGGTAAAGATGTTCAATTTGACACTTCCTTTATCAGCCCTTATCGACGAGGAGAACCAAGTCGTTTAGGCTACAGCTTTCGAGCTTTTCGCGAACGAGATTTATCTCGAACCTTCAACGATGAAATCAAGTTGTCAAACGGTAGCACCGCACGAGAAGGAAGATTTGGTGGTTCTGTAGCTGTTTTAAAATCTTTTGATGATTGGGATGCAGCTTTAGGTCTTAACTACACGAGAATTAGCTTGCGCGATCGCGATTATAATGTGGCACGAGTCGATAGATTGGGAAGCCCCCTTTCAGTCAGCGGCACTGGTATTGATGATTTAGTTACAGTGTCTTTTGCTATTAGCAAAGATGAACGCGATCGCCGTAGCAATCCAACTAAAGGATCGCTTCTGACTCTTAGCACCGAACAAGCTATTCCCATCGGACTCGGTAAAATTGCTAGTAACCGATTGCGAGCAAACTATATTTTATACGTGCCAGTTACTTGGATAGGTAGTAATGGGTCAACAGAAAATACAGAAATGTTAGCTTTTAATTTGCAAGCTGGAACAAATATCGGCGAATTTCCACCCGCAAACGCATTTGAACTGGGTGGACAGAATTCTGTTAGAGGTTACGGAGGTGGTAGAGTAGCCAGCGCACGTAGTTATGGTTTAGCTTCTGTAGAATATCGTTTCCCAATTTTGCGAAGAGTGGGAGGAGTTTTATTTGCAGACTTTGCTTCGGATTTTGGATCTAGCAAAACGGTGTTAGGGGAACCGGGTATAGTCCGAGGTAAACCCGGAAGTGGGTTTGGTTACGGGTTAGGATTGCGAGTCAAGTCACCGTTTGGGTTGATTCGCGGTGACTTGGGAATAAGCGACCAGGGAGAAGTAAAATTTGAAGTTACCACCGGTCAGCGGTTTTGATGTCAAGGGATGGGGGAGTGGGGGACAAGGGGAACAAGGGGGCAGGAGGCAGGGGGAGTTTGCCTCCTCGTCTTCCTTCTCTTCCCCATCTCCCTTGTCTCCCTTGTCTTCCCTATTCCCCATTACCAATTATTCTTGACTTTCCTGGAAAAACTTCTTGTGAATGATTCTAGTTTGTTGCCCATCAGTAGTAATTGCGGTCATGAGATAATCAATTAAGCTGTCTGTAAAGGGGACACGCAAGTGGAAAGTTCCATCAGATTTGAGTTTGATAGAATGACCACCGATTGTTACGGTTGCAGTTGGTTCTGTTGCTCCGTGGATAATTAACTCAGCATCCGCTTGAAACCAGAAATCACCCTGGGGACGTTTATAGACGCTAACCGTGGCTGAACGAGCTAGTAACAACCAGCGATCGCCATTAATTAGATAGCCTATTTCCGCCATATAATCGCGATCGCTTACGGGAATCGCTACATAGCGATCGTGTGTGATTTCCTCACATTCATACTGCTGCACCAGTGTGGGAGTCTGATAACTTAAGTCAATATTAGTGAGATCATACAACCGCAGCATCAATTGGCAAACTCCCTCTTGCTGCACTGCTTTTTTCTGGGTGTCGGAAACGTTCCAAGATACATAAGCCCATTTCGCTGTGCGGGGTGCGATCGCAATGCTACTTTCTACATCCTTTTCTTGGTTATTTATATCTTCATTAACAACACTTTCAGTTTTTTCACTAATGCCATAAATCAGAGACCAAGCTCCAGCACCCGCACCTGCACCGACAAAAGTCACACCACCCGCTAAGTCTATAGGACGGGCTTCAGTAACATTTTCTACAGGTTCAGGCACGTTAGATACATTCTCGTTTATGTCTTGATCGACGAGTACGTTAGCTGGTAGTTCTAAGTTTGCATCTGTAACTTCTGCCGATGTTTGGCTAGATTCTAAAGAAGTTGTCTCGCCGATATCAAACAAATCTGATAATACATCATCTTCTAAAGTTGCATCATCCCCAGAGGTAATATTTTCTAGCCAGTTTGATTCAGCAGATAAATCTTCCTCAGCTGCATCTGCAACCACATCCAAAGCAGCTTCCGGAATATCTGGTAATTCCGGCATTGCAGGTATAACTTTGACTGTCGGCAATTGTGCATTTAAAACAGTCTCCCGAACATCTGGCTGTTGAGTTACAGGTGTTTCGATATCCCAGAAATCTTCTTCAGCATCGTTGATTTCTGTGCTAGATTCGTCGGCTTTGGGTTGCGAATCTTTACCAGAAGATAGTCGTGACCAAAGTACTGCCCCACCCTCTGCGACTGCACTACCGGCAGAGGTGATATTATCTAGCCAATTAGATTGTGCTGGTTGTTCCTCTGTGTCTTCTTGTGCGAATTCCATGTCCCAATCGTCTTCGTCAGATTCAAGTTCCGGGACATCTGGCAATTCGGGTAGAAAATCGGTAATTTGCGTTGTCGGTACTTCTACATTAGATGCAAATTCAAGAACATCTGGTGATTCAATTGGGGGTGTTTCGATATCCCAGAAATCTTCCTCTACATCGTTGGTTTGTGTGGTTTCGTTTTTTGCTTCTGTTTGTGAACCTCTATTTTGCGATCGCGACCAAAGTACTGCCCCACTTCCTGCTGCTACTGCACCACCGGCAGAGGTGATATTCTGTAACCAGTTGAATTGGTCTGGTGGTTGTACTTGTGTCTCGTCTTGTGCAAATTCCATATCCCAGTCATCTTCTGAGGATGCAAGTTCGGGGAATGAAGCTGTAATTTCTCTTGTCGATGTTTCTACATCTTCATCAGGTACAAGTTCTGAGATATCTGGCTGTTCGGGGAATGAAGCTGTAATTTCTCTTGTCGGTGTTTCTACATCTTCATCAGATGCAAGTTCTGAGATATCTGGTTGTTCGGGGAATGAAGCTGTAATTTCTCTTGTCGGTGTTTCTACATCAACTGTAGTAATTTGCGCTTCTGCGGGTGTAATTTCAATTATCGATGGTTCTGGATTCGATGCAACGAAGAGAGAATTTATAACTTCATTTACATCAGATTCTGGATTCGATGCAACGAAGAGAGAATTTCTAACTTCCGCTGTCGGTGTTTCTATTAGAGAAACATCTGGCTGTTCGGGAACTGAAGCTGTAATTTCCGTTGCTGGTGCTTCGATATTTACATCAGATGCAAGGGGAAGAGAATCTCTAATTTCAGTTGAGGTCGCATCTACTGTGGTGGAATATTGCAGTTTGGGTGTTGTGACTTCGGCTGGTGGAGTTTCAATATCCCAGACATCTTCTTCAACGTTGTTGCTTTGTGTAGTTTCCGCAATAGTTTCTCTTTCTATACCAGTTCGCGACCAAAGTATTGAACTACCCGCAGAGGTGTTTGATTGTGTTGGTGGTTGTACTTCAGCCGTGGATATTGGTGCATCTACCGCTTGGTCGGTTGTTACTTCGGTTACAGGTGCTTCGGCATCAGATACGACTTTGGGTATATTTGGGAATAATATTTCAGTATTACTCCTGATTTCTGTAGTTTCATCTACTGCTTCTGTGTTAGAGCTTGGGGACCAAATGCTTGTCCCTACTTCTAATGCTGCAACGCCTACTAAGGCTGCGCTACCACCGGAGGTGATGTTTACGTTATCTGCGGTGTTAGCCACCCCTTGTGGCGTGGATGACATCTGGGTAGTATTTTCTACTGTATCAGATTGTGTTTGTGCGTAAGCACGAAGCAACTGGTTATTAGACAAAGCATCGCTAACAGGAGGAGCAACACTTGCGCCGATGGCTGGTGTTGGTGTAGCCTCGGATTCTAAGGGCTGATTGGATGATTGAATTACATTGTCTGTTGATTGAGGTTTTGATCGCTTTTTTCCTAGCAACCACAATAATAAACCGCCAATTAGAGGCAAAGTTAACAGCCACCACCAAGGCGATATTCCCTCGTAGGCAGTATTTTCAATGTTACCACTAGCAGGTATTAAAGCTTGATCGCCTTCTAACTTATTTTGATTAACCGTCGTGGGGTTGGTTGTATCAGTTGCTGGTGATATACCTGCTGTCGGTATACTTGGTGAGGCAATTGGATTTGGGGGGATTGTTTGTAGTAAACTAGCAGCGATCGCATTAGCTTCGGTAGTTCTCGCTTGTTCTACGGCTTGAATACCTGGCTTGGCAGTTGCAAAACCAAGAAAACCTGCAATACCTAGACTTGGATTTTTTTTGTAAACGTATACAAAAGGCTGCGAGAAGGGATATCTGGCATCCTGTGGCGAGGTATTATGCAATTTGAGCGATCGCACACCTTCCAGCTTGGATATTTGATTAACCATGACATAGCTAATGCCGTCTTTGCCCAGCTGTTTGATAACTTCTGCTGGATTATCATTAGCTAATTGGGTAGCTGTAGAGCCTGTAGCAAATTTATCAGTTTTGAAGACTGGATAATCGCGTAGAGACTCACGAGTGTCGCTTGTTGACGGATGGTCAATAAACCGAATTTTACCTGATCGTCCTCCTAACTCAGACCAATCGCTGATTTCCCCTCGGAAAATCTTCGCAAATTGCTTACTTGTCAAGCTGCCTTTAAAAGGATTAGAAGCACCAACTACGATCGCTATTTTTTCGCGACGCACCCGCACTTGCTCTAAACCTTGGGCTTTTTCTTCTGGTGTCAAGCCACGATTAATTGTAGCTATATCGATTTTACCATCTTCCAAAGCTTTGAGAGCAGAATCTGTACCGTTGGCAGCTAATTCAACTGAAGTGCCCGAAAACTGTTTTTCAAAGCTTTCTTTCAGGCTTTGATTGATTGGCGTCATGCTAGTTGAACCATCAATCCTGACTGTAGTCCCATTCTCCACCGTTTGCGGCAGAGGAAATGAAGGATCTTCACTTGCTCGTTGTGCTGCTTGTACGCAGTTTGGTGCGAAGAGAGTTACTGCTGGGGAAGTTAATGCCAGCAGTAATGCCAAACTGACTATCGAATTATCTTTTTTCTCTTTTTGCCACATATGCCCCTTATCAAGGTAAAGGAATATTATTACCGACTAGTCTTAATCGTTATCTTTTTATAGAGGAGACGCGCTAATTATAGTTCCTAAGTGCATAGTCGAATACGATCAATTGTATTCTCTCGCTACATAGTATTCCAAATTTAATAGTTTATTTACTTAAAATTAATAGCAGATTATGATAAAAATTATACAATATCAGCAAATCATGATAATTGAGTTTTAAAAATATGCCAAAAATCGAAAATTAAATAATTTTTTAACAAGAATCTTAACTTAGATAACAGTGACAATCAGGTTTATCTAACAACGATTCGACTAAGGCATTGAGAGCAGTAGCAGCTAACAATCCACCCCCCAACGTTCCTTCAATCGTGATAAAAGGCACAGATGTTTGCATTAATTGTCGCTTTGCCGCAGGTGCATGACTAAAACCAATCGGCATTGCAATCACTAGCGCAGGCTGAATTTTTTGATTGTTAATCGCTTCACAGACTTCTAAAAGTACTGAGGGAGCATAACCAATAACTAGGACACAACCTTTAACTACTTTCAGTAATTTTTCTCGCCATTCTTGATGCTGCCAAAAAGCAATTTCTGCTTCGGTGGCGGTGGTAATGTGGGGATTGTCAATTAAAGTTTCAATTTGACATTTCAAGTGAGCTAATCGAGTATTATCTAAAGCGGCTGCGACTGAAGGAGTATCGACAACAACCTGACAGCCTGATTTTAGGGCTTCACGACTGGAGGCGATCGCTTGATTCCCCAATCTCAAAAACGACACTAAACTAACATCCCCACAAGCTAAAACCATCTGCGAAATTAAATGTTGTTCAATTTCCGAACGGTTGGAAAGGTCAGGCAGCAACCATTGTAAAGATTCTTGAAAAACTTCGGGATGAGTATGAACTTCTGCATCCAATTTACTCCACAGATTTTCTAGTTCTCCAACTCCTGCTTGAGTTTCTACTTCTAATGACTTGAGTTGAGAAAAAACTTCTGCTTGCATGATTTGACAGTCTTTATCCCGTCCCAACAATCCTTCTAAAGCTGATGCGGTTTGTCGTAGTTGGGAAATTTGCTGCATAACTGCCCGATATTGCTGCTGAAGTTGCGACATCAGGGTAATAGTAGTAGCCGCTTCCGGTTCAACTTTGAGAATTTGGCGGATGTGGTTTAGCTGAAAGCCTTGCTGCTTGAGTGCTACGATGCGTTGCAACCGTCGGACATCGTTTTCATTATAAAGGCGGTAGTTACTATGCGATCGCACTGCTTGCGGCAACAACCCCAATTGATGATAATGCCTTACCATGCGAGGAGTGATACCGCCGCCAACTGCATCAGTGAGTTCTTTAATAGTTAAGCAACTATTCATCATTACAGTTACATCAAATCTTCACATTAAATACGCCTTTAGAT
>JBPCQW010000040.1:0-3346 GCA_050997715.1 Hassallia sp. | reverse complement strand
ACGTTACGGTGACTATGAGATGTTCCCGCCTTCTCTATGCGCCCGCTGATAGAGCCACATTAAGCCTCCTGCAAACATAGCTCCTGCCCCAACTGGAATCATTAACGGAGAAGCGAGCGCGTAAGCTCCAAGTCCTAAGGCTCCAATGCCTGCGGTTGTTACTGCCGATTTGAATGCGTTCATGGTTAGATTCTCCTGGGTTAATAAAATTACTTCCCCGATTTGACTTGAGCAAGAATTGCTTCGAGTTGGTCATTGCCACGTTTAATATCGGCTGCCATATCCTCAACAACTGAAATAGGCTTCTGCATTTGATTAGCGAGGTCTTGGATGGCGGACACATAAGCATCTTGGCGGAACTGAGAGCGTTCTTTGATAGCTGCATCCAATTCGGCTTGCCGGCGATCAATAGCATTGAGGGCGATCGCATTCTTAACTTGATGCAAGGTGTCAATAGCTTTGATTTCTTGCATGGCTGCCAGCACCAAGGGGAAGCCCAAGACTTGAGATGCGTTGTTAATCAGATGCTCTTGCTGATCAATACTCATATTCGCAACTGGGGTGATTTCGCCGTTACTTTCTGGCAATGCGGCGCGGACACTTTGACGAATTAATTCAGCTTCAGAAGTGGTAATCGTATCTGTGGTTTCCCAGTCGGGGCGCACATCCATCAAGCACATACGAGCGTCATCAATTCCGATTCCAATTTCCCGGCAGACTTCAAACAATAGTTGCATGATTTTAGATCCTTATTTCTTGGTAAATTGTCTATCTTTCAGATGTGGCACTTAAGCTGCTGTCGCCTCCGCAAGTTGCCGTATCCGTGATTCGTAACGAGCGCGGGAGAAAACGTACCCATTTGCTTTGATCCCACATTCCGCACTTCAACTTGAAGTACAAAGAGATTACGTCAAGATAAAAGCCAAAAAGTCAGGATGATTAAGACTCATAGTACTGAACGAATGTACAGCATGAAAATAAATCATCAAACACAATATATTTGACGGTTATGTAAGCACTACAAATTTGAGGAGCAATTACTGTTCCTTCGATATTGATAAATTTTTCTTCACCCTCCAAAAGTTGTTCAATTTAAGAAAGCAGATAATATTTTTGGCAAGATGATGGCAGACAATTCAAAATAAAATTACGTTCCAATGTTAAATTAACAACTTGACTAACCCCATTTAAAGTCAAAAGATGAATTCCTTGAAAACATTGAAATACCCATCTTAATGTCGGAGAAATCGTTAACTTACCGAGTTGATTTTTGATTCCGATTTTGATTCTTTTTAAGCAATTCCTCAGTTCTCTTTGACCGAGATTATAAACTAACAAGCACAAAGACATTAAAAATAACATCGTCTCGATTCTTTCAGGGTTTTCTACAAAGAAACTATCGGCAAAAAATAAAGGGTCTTTCAGAAATCTGAACCCTCTCTCACAAGACTGTTGCTTTTTATAATTTGTCAGAATTTCTGATGGTTTTAACTTATCATCGTCAACTAAGTTTGTCGCTAAAATAAATCTTCCCGCTTCTTTTCTGATTCTTTCTATCTCTTCTGGCTTTTGATAATCCACTCCTTCTATTTTGTAAATAGTCTTACTATCTTTTGATTTACTTTTAATAACCTTAACTTCTTTAATTTCAAAGAGGGTAAATTTTTTGTTGATGCCTTTTAATTTATATCGAGCTTGTTCTGGACTCTCAAAATCTTCTTTTTTTAGTTCTTTTCGCAGCTTTTCAACTTTGCATTTTTCCGTTTTTATCTTTTTTTCTAGCTTCTTTAAATCACTCTCTTGCCTTTTTTGACTTTCTACTATTAACCAATTTTGTTTGATTCCACCATAATTTACTATTTCTGATTTCCACTTGTAACCGTCTAAATTCAAGGTTGCTCTTTTTTCCCTTTCTTCGGAATCTATCTCTTCTATCTCTACCGAATGAATTAATTCCTTCGCTCTTTTTATTGTCATCGGCACTCTACTTATCCATTTTAGATGTTCGATTAATTGGAGATTTTCTTGACTATACAATGCACTATCACAGACCATGATACTATCAAAGTTTATTTGCTTTTTAAACTCTACTAATATTTTTCCAAATACCGCTTTATCCGCTTCATTACCATCTCCGGCTCTCATTAATAATGGGATATCTCCATCACTACTCGTGATTAAATCTAAAACACATTGCTTCAAATCTGGTCTGTGATCACGAGAATATCCTTTGGTTATAATTATTGGTCTTTCTTTGGTTATTTCTGATTCTTTTTCCTGATTATCTTCACGTTTATATTCACCATGTAGATGAAATGATGTCGCATCAAGATGTGAATATTTTGTATCTATCTTAAATTTTTTAATCACTGATAATCCAATTTCTATAAACAGATTATTCAATCCATATTTATATAATTTATCCATTACTCTTCCAATTTTATCATCATTGAGATAATCATTTTCTACATCTTCTCCCAATAAGATTTCTATTCCTTTATCATCAAAAAACTGACTGAATAAATATAAAGGTCTTGATACAAATCCTAATCCATTTATTAAAATCGCTTTGACTAATATTCCCCCTGTAATCTTTTCACGAGAGTCTATTCCTAATTTGGAATTAATTGTTTCCACTATTCCTATTTCATCAATTAGCCCAGCTACTATTCCTAGATGATCGATATTTTTAATTTTTGCTTCTGATATTTGAGACATTTTTTATTTCTCAAAATGTTTGAGTTTTTTTCATTGTCTCACTTCTGGTATCACGCCTAAGTCGGTATCATAAAACAATGTATATTTAGTTTTGTTAAATAACGTAAAAATCAAGCATTTATAAGCTTTTTACCCACTTTATACTTCGCAATATAGGTTTATTCTTAATGCTGACTTACTTAAAGCTTCTGAGTATTTTTATTTATACGTATCAGAGCGGTTTATGTAGTAATTTTATACTACATTATGAAGTGCGGAATGTGGGCTAAATACTGGCGCAATGTACCGAGTGCGATCGCCTATCTCAAAGAAGCGATTCGGACTTGGAGAAAAATTGAGTCAGTCGAAGCGGTGTTTGTTAAAGCCTGCAAAGAAGGAAGAAAACCGGACAATTGGGGTAAACCTAAAATCAACCACCCCCAACCAACCCCAGAACAACTGGAATGGCTTGTTGCAGCAAAGTCTAGGCGGGAGATTTTGGACTTGTACCAGCAACCCGATGGTTTGTGGGTAGCAGACACTGGGAAGGCGGTAATCGTTTGGTGGGAATTGATGAGTGATGCTGTAGGGAACTAATATAGTTAAAAATATTAGTAAACCAATTGCCTTGGTGTCCCAGGTGTTAGAT
>JBPCQW010000013.1:0-5797 GCA_050997715.1 Hassallia sp. | reverse complement strand
ATTGATTGCCGCTAAGAGCTAGTGATTTAAGCTTAGATAGTTGACCAATCTCTGCTGGCAGTGTCGTCAGTTGATTATTCCTGAGGTTAAGCTCGCTGAGGTTGGAAAGTTGAGTAATCTCTGCTGGCAGCGTCGTCAGTTGATTATAGCTGAGGTTAAGCTCACTGAGATTGGAAAGTTGACCAATCTCTGCTGGCAGCGTCGTCAGTTGATTGTTGCTGAGGTGAAGCTCACTGAGGTTAGAAAGTTGACCAATCTCTGCTGGTAGTGAAGTTAATTTCTGACTAGAGAGATTTAACATTGCCACTCTATCTTTAGCAGCTTTTTTAATGACTTCCAGCAGTTCTTCATTCGTCATCAGAAATCCTTATACCTGAGTAATGCTTGCCTTTTATCCTAATCTTTATCTAAATGATTGCCCAAGCGTGTTTATTGCAACTAAGTCTAGCTAAAATACGTAAAATATTACTGTTTCAATATAATTTGTCTGAAATTTTACTTTTATTCAGATTGGAGAGTAAGAGCAATCGGCAATCGGCATGATTTTTAACATGGCGTTTCTGCCTGTAGATGGGGATTTATTGTAAACTGTAGAATCGCAGCATAGTTTCTTATGTATGTGTTGGGTGAGTGCGATGGGCATTTGCTCTTAACACTTCACTAATAATTGCCACTCTTCTAAAATACAAGGGTGCGTTGCGCCTTTGCGAGAACGCACTCTACAAAAGCAATGCGATCGCACTACCCACTTGATAGATTATCTCTTTTCACCTAGAGAAAAAATTTCGGGGTAGTTCACTTTGGATGGTTCCAAATACCCCTCTTGTGTCAGAGCTATGGCTAAAGTCGAATTTAATTAGCAAAATGAGCTTTTGCTTTCTCAAAATGAGCTTTTACTTTCTCATTTGAGTGTTTTCCGCAAGCAAAATAAGCTTTTACTTTCTCAAAATGAGCTTTTACTTTCTCATTTTGGTGTTTTCCGCAAGCAAAATGAGCTTTTACTTTTTCAAATGAGTAATTCACGCAGTCATGACAACTATCGCGCTTTGTAACTTTCATTTTCTTCCTACGCGTCTAGGCAATGCTACCGTGTTTTCTGGCTTCTTTGTAGGAAGTGCCCACATTTTTCAAGCCGGCTTTAATCATTTGTTGTTCCAATAAGGCAAAGAAACGCGCTTTATCAGCATCTTTTACCACAGCTTGATTATGCGCTTGGTGCGATCGCTTGGGGTGGGTATTTTATGCGATCGCGTAGCGGTTCCTCTGGAACATGAACGCTAAAGACCATAACAGACTGGTTAGGCTGCTGCCTACAAAACTCAACTTCATTTTTCTCTTGGGAAAACCTCGAAAGCTAAATCGGATCGATAAAAACACACGTTGAACTCTGCAAAAAAGTTCATGTGTCCAAGAATCACAGCTACATCTTGCGATTGAGTCCAGGCAAATGCCAGCAAAAAAGGCGAAAATCGAGCAATTGTACCAGACACAACCAAACCTCTTGCCTCACTATGAGCTAAGTTCCCGGTCAAGGGAATAGAGACAGTTTGATTTTCCCAAACTGCCCCTAGCCGTACACCAATTTCGTAAGGCAGAACATTGACACTTGCACCTGTATCCAATAACGCCATCACTTCTACAGAAAGGCTTCCGTTGCTAAGGGTTAAGGGCAAATATGGCATGACGTTTGATCTCCCAAAGCTATCAGTTCGCTCCGTGAATGAAAAACGTTGACCATCAACCATTAGCTGCCTCTTGTGCTGCTACCAGAATGTCTGACAAGGCTTGAACTGCCTCATGATCTGCTTGAGGAGACCATACAACAGCTTCAGTTGATGATAGTTGATTTAGAAGTGCGCTCTCTGATTCAATATCTGCAACAGGTTCTAAGCTACATCCTTCTTCCTTCGCAACTGCTAAAAGAAGAAAATGAATCAACCGAAGTTTATCTTGATGAGAAAGTTGACTGACGGTTGGTAAAATTTCGCTCAGAGGCATATAGAAAAACAAGAGGGGCTGAAAGCTTCTCTATGATAATCCAATGTCTAAAATCCTTACCACGATACCCCCCATCAACCCAAATTTTAATTAAGCGATGCTACCGCGTTTCCTGGCTTCTTTGTAGGAAGTGCCCACATTTCTCAAGCCGGCTTTAATCATTTGTTGTTCCAATAAAGTAAAGAAACGCGCTTTATCACCACCTTTGACCACAGCTTGATTATGCGCTTCCGCGATCGCTACTGGATACCCATATCCTTTTTGCACTTGTGCCAACATCAGCCCCAATGCTTGGTCTAACATTGGTGTATTTTCTGCTACCCATGCTGGAACTTCTATCCGGGCAATTTCTGTACCAACGTGGACGTAGCAAAAGTAAATAATTTGGTCTTCATATTGTTCTAAAATGTGGGCATTACTGCGCCATAAATTAGTACGTTGTCCTGGTTGGAGTTTAGTTGACCAAAGTGTAGTATCTCGTAAAGGTTCAAAGATTTTACAAGGTACTTTTTCTAATTGATTGGGGCAAAAACTTTTACAATCGGGTACTGGGTGAGAACAAGCTGTTAAACGTAAAAAGTTCATCGCTTCAATGTTGCGAGAAGCGCTGAGATAACCCATGATGGGAATTTGAGCAGAGCGCATCTGCTTCCAAGCTTCGAGAATCGGGGGTAGAATGCGATCGCGTGCATCAAACGGCAACTGTTCCAAAAACCAATAAATTAACGAACCATCCACCATCGCTAAGGTTGGTGCTTCCGTCTTTTCTGCACAAGCAAGTTCAGCTAACACAGTTGTTTCACTCGCAGTGCGTCGATAACCCATCCATTCTTCAGTGCGAATTCCCCACTGCCGCGACATATATAAATCTTCTGGGCGGTAAAATACTTCTGGTAAACTATCTAAAATCGGGTGAAGATTTTGTCCGTAGTGCAAAACGACTCTGCCGATGTTGAGAAGATAGCAGTAAGCAATTTCGTGGTGATTCGGGGCTATTTGGGAACCGTCGGTAGCAATAACGGTATGTACCTTCGGCGGAGTTGGAATATCGATGCAGGCTTCTAGAGGCTCAACTGGAGTAGCATTAGCAAAAATAATGCGATCGCGCCATTTTTCCTGACGCTGTACTAAATCATCTTGACAATCATAAGCTTTTTTGAGATGTTGTTGCGCTAATTCTAAACGCTGACGACTTGCAGCAGCTTCTAAAGTTAGATGCTGACTTAAGCCTTGCATTTGTCGCGCTAGTTGTGTTAGGTCAAGCATAGCTAAGAGTTAGGAGTTAGGAGTTAGAAGTTATTAGTTAAGAATAATTGTTTCTGTTTAAAGTTTGAAGCCTGCGGAGGCAGGCTTTGTTTGTGTAGCCCAACCTTTCTAGGGTTAGGGTATTCGAGAGATTATTGCAATAGTTAAATATATTAACACCAAGTAGAAAAATCTTCACCAAACTGAGAAAGCGATATTAGCTGAATTCGCGAATCGTTTTCAGCCGCGTTTCTTTCTGGTTGAGTATTATAACCCCAGTCTGCCAGAAAGAGTTTGACATTTTCCAAGTCGGTTTGCTGTGTAACTAACTGTAACGTTTTGATTCTGTCTTCTACAAACCATAAACTTACCGCTTTTTCCTGTGCAGCCTGAATTAATTCGCGCAAAATTTCGTATTTAGGACGCTTGACTTCTTTGCCAAAAATGGCTTCTTTTTCTAAACTAACTCCTTGTTGTTGCAACAACTGCTGTACAAAACGTCCTTCTTTGGTGGTGACGATATACAGCTTGATTTTACTAGCAAGAGTTGCTTTAATTTTTTCTACCACACCTGGATAAAATCGATGCAGACTCAGCCAACCATCTAAATCTGTGGCAATCCATTCATCCCGGAGATTATCTAGTTTTGTGGCAATTTCTTTTGGTTGTAGCTTGTCTTCTAATAAAATTTGTTGAGCGATAGTTGCCCATTGTTGAAGAATCTTTTCATCATCAATTCCCGCTACCAAAGCTTTAATTAAAACAGGCATTTCCCAACCTGTTTCAATCACAGGTCTAAGCTGATAAAATCTAGAAGCTAAATCATCTGATGGTGTTTGGTTAGTTGGCGACCATACTTGAGAATAGGTACGCCATGATACCTGAAAATATTCAATTAGTCCGTCGCAAATTACACCATCAAAGTCTAAAGCGAGAATTGTAGGACTATTTGCCGTCATTGTTTTGGGAATTAAAACTGCTGTTTTCAGCTTAACTGAATCCCCTAACTTTTGAGATTTTCTAACCTATATGGTATCTAGCCTATCTCAAAAGTGATGGTAGTACTGATGAGACTAAATAATTAATTTACCGGACATTGAGATAGTTTGTGGTGAAATAGGGATGAGTCTAGTTTTAGATAATTCCACAGCTTCCCGACATTCCTAGACACAGCTAATCGAATCCTTCCCCATCTCCCCTGCAACAACCCACGACAAATGGGGACAGGCTTGTTTTGTAGATCCTCGATCCTCCACGACTATTTTTGATGTTCGCGCAGCGTCTCCCCTTGGGAGAAGCCTGTCCCCATTTGGCGAGCGTAGGACTCGCCCCTAGTTGCCGCTCGTGACTGGGGAATTTTGTTGTGTGGAGCGATGGCTTCTAACCAATCAAGCCAAGAAAATGTTGCAATTTATTAACAATAAAAGCGCATCGGCGATAGCTTTTGCGGACAACATTGAGAACAAAGTAGGGTATCCGCAGCTTTATTGGAGATAAGAAAGGGCGGTACAGCCAGTAATATGCCTTCTTTAAATTATTCCACTTTGAGCAAGTGTCCTCATGAAGGAAGTCCGAAACATCTACAACAAAACCCCTACCTTCGTGCATCATCACATTGCGTCCGTGGATGTCATGGGGGTGAAGACCGCAACGCGACGCATAGTCTAGCGCCCGGTCGATGTCTCGTATGACCTTTATAGGGATACGCAGACCAAGATGGATGCAGTCGTAGAGGGTCGTTCCGTACAGCCGCTTCAGCACTAAGACGTTTTCTCTCGCGTACAGGCACTGAGAAAAAGCCTCGTGTGAACCCAGACGGCGATAAACCTCCCCCTCCTCCTCAAAGCCCGGTCGTCCAGGGGCATAAATTTTCACCACCTGATTTGGGTAATCGGGGTGATAAACCACTGCGGCGTAGTTTCCCTTGCCCAGAAGCCTCCATTCTTCAGGGAGATAACGAACCTCCACCGGTTCGTGGGGATCGACGCTCTCAATCTGCAACCCAGGTAGTAGGTCTTGGTGGATAATCTCGATCACCCGATTTATATGCGTATCCATACAAGATAAGTATGTTTTACCTTGGAGGTAACTTAAATAAACTACCTTACCCAGCTTAACCGTTGTTGATTCTATTTTTAAGCATTTTACATTGCTTAAAAATAGTAAGTAATTGCGATCGCCTCAAGCTTGCGGACGCACACCGCCTTTACTCGCATGGAACCCATACTTAAGATAATCTATTACTAACCGAATTCAAAATTTCAGTGTTTTTTCTGTTTAAGTTCGCCTTGGTGTAGTAGACAAGGTGGGCTTTGTACGCACAACGCGGCATCCTTCAGGGTATCGGTGGGGAGCGAAAACTCTTACAAACTCGTCATTACGTGAGCTAACTCACTAGATAAATCAACATCACATTCATGACATTTCTTAAATAAAACTCCCGCTAAGAAGTAATAATCGCCAGAATAAAACGCCATTTTATGCTTTCTTAATTCTTCGATGTGTTTTTTGACTTTTGGCTCAGAACTGTAGTAACCAAATTTCAACGGTAGAA
>JBPCQW010000012.1:0-10442 GCA_050997715.1 Hassallia sp. | reverse complement strand
GCCCCAATCAATACCGATTTATAACCCGCGATTGATGCCTGTGAGGACAAAGCATCCATGCTTTGCGCTCTGGTGGTACGGGGAATCATCTCCATACTCAAAGCCGTGACTTTGCGATTTGCGAGTTGCTGTGCTACTACTGGATTTCCCAAGGGATTGAGGAAGCTGATTAATACAGCTCCTTCCTTTAGGGAATCAATTTCTGAACGTCCATCTTCTCGCTCTTGTGGGGGACTAACCTTGAGCAAAATATCTGCTTCGCTCCATAATGAAGCAGTATCCGCGATTATTTTCGCTCCTGCTGCTTCATAAGCACTATCAGCAAAAAATGCTCGCTCACCCGCACCCGCTTCTACCAATACTTCCAAGCCTTGTTTTACCAATTTGGCTACGATATCGGGAATTAATGCTACACGACGTTCACAAACTTCTATTTCTTTAGCAACTGCTATTTTCATGAAATCTCCTTGAAAGAAATACCCACTGTCTGCAAGATGTGCAAAATTTTTGTTTGGATTTAGCGCACGAGATAGCAAGCGTGTTCAGGCTATCAGGCTATTGTCCCACTACGAAAAAGCCGCGCACTTGGTGCTTGGAGATGTCATCATTTCAGGCAATTGCATTCATAGCTGCATACTGCACATCCTATGTTGAACCCCAAATTTTGCATCTTTGTCTTCAACTTATTTTAGGCATTGAAAAATTTTTGTATTTTTTCTTTACATTGCAGAAGATTCATCATAATTCTCTTAACTTGCTTATTCCCCTGAAAAATCTGAATGCTTCCTGCTTGCAGTAAAGTTTAACAATCATGAATTTAGCGCAATTCAACAGGCGATCGCTCTCTCTCAATCAACTTTTATCACAAATATATTTCTTTTAGACACATTTGTACATATTTATAAACACAATCAACTTCTATCAGTGTGTTTTCCATACAGTTTAGACTTGAGTTGTAACGCTTGTGCTACAGCAACCAATGTACCGAAAATAAAAAATGACTTGAAGCAAAATAAAGACTGAAAACTCTTTATATATCAAGTAAAACAGCTTACCAGAGAGAGGGGAAGGGGTAAAGGAACAAGAAAAAGAAAACTTTAGAACACAAGGTACAAAGTCCCTATTTGATCAGACGGATAAAGGGGAAAGGGAAAAGAAATAAAAAATAATATTTTCTTCCCCTTTACCGCTTACCCTCATGCTTTACCCTTTCCCCTTTACCCCTTCCCCCTCTTTTTCATTGTGATATCTAAATGTCGCAAAGCCCAAATTTAGGTATAATGGCACTTTTGGTTGCCATTTAACGTCCATTGTCATCAAGTCAGTAGTAAAGTTTAGTTAAGAACAATAACGCCCAGTTATTTAGATAAAAGACTTATATCTGTCAGAGGAGCCTAACAATGCGACGTTTACTTTCGGCTTTAGCCGTGACTGGCTGTTTGGTGACTGGGTTGCCAGTCGTCACCTTGGCACAAAGCTTACCAGGATTTACACTATTTAGCGGAATTGAAGGCAAAAATCAGCTGCCTTTCCGGTTAGATTTTGGCGGTCAAACAAATGGATGGGATCGCTATAATCTGAGAATTCCCGCCAAAAAAATGAAATTGGCAGCGGCTCAATTCGTCATTCAGTATCCAAATTATTACAAAGGGACTTTTGACCGCAAAAAGATTAACGTACTCGTCAATAACAAAAAAGTTGCCGTATCTGAAGTGAAGTGGGATAAAGAAGGACGGGTGATTGAAATCTTCCCCGAAGAGCCAGTTCCCGCAGGTACGAACGTTGTCTTGGAATTGTCTAACGTCCAAAATCCCGCTTTTGGCGGCACATTTTACTTTAATTGTCAAGTACTCTCACCAGGCGATGTGCCACTACTGCGTTACGTAGGAACCTGGATTATCAACGTTAGTTAGGGAATGGAAAATGGGGCATGGAAAGAATCGTATAAGAACGCGCATGACTTTTTTGAGCTTCTTTAATTGCCAATGTCCAATGCCCCAGAATATGGTAAAATACCGGATTGTGAGTTTTTATAGAAATCGCCTAAGAGGAGAACAGTATGCAGAGAACTTTGGGTGGCACTAGCCGTAAGAGAAAAAGAACTTCTGGATTTCGTGCCAGGATGCGGACACCAGATGGAAGAAACGTGATTAGGGCTCGTCGAAGCAAGGGACGTCATCGTCTCAGTGTTTAGGATAGTAAAAGGCGATCGCATTTTGTGGCTTTACCTAAAGCAAATCGGCTAAAATCACGAAAAGATTTCCAGGCAGTCTTCCGAGAAGGAACTCGTCGTCATGGTTGTTATTTAACATTGAGATCCTTACGACCGTCATCTTCAAGAGTGCCTTATGAGGATGTTGCCGCTATAACTACAGAACCGACTGCAACAAGTGCAAATCCTGTCAGCACACGCATTGGCATTTCGATTAGCACCAAAGTCAGCAAACGGGCAGTAGTTCGCAATCGGCTCAAAAGGCAGATTGCAGCGGCTTTGCATAAATTATTGCCCAAGTTATTACCAGGATGGCGATTAGTAGTAATTGTCAAACCAACAGCCGCACAAGAGTGCGTAAGAGAACAATTTCTGCAAGAATTAGAGCAGTTGTTGGCACAAGCTGAGGTATTAAATGGGTATTAAAGAAGATGTTTATTATGAAGGTGGTCCCCATATCGGGGATTTAATTATAAGCGTGCTGATTGGGCTAAGTGTTGTGGGTTTACCATTGACAGTTGGAGCGATTGTCAGGGCATTGTGGGTGCGCTACCGCATCACCGATCGCCGAGTGACAGTAACTGGAGGTTGGAGAGGACGCGATCGCACCGACGTAATCTACTCAGAAATTGTCAAAGTAGTCAAGGTTCCCCGTGGCATTGGCATATGGGGAGATATGGTGCTAACTCTCAGAAATGGTAGTCGTCTAGAAATGCGAGCAGTTCCCAAATTTCGGGAAACCTACGACTACATATTAGAAAGAATTGCCGCCAAAAATCCTAATTTTACTGGCACTGTTAAGAATTAAGGGGGAGACAAGGAGGACAAGAAGGACAAGAAGGACAAGGAGGACAGGGAGACAATGAGAATAATTCTTTCCCCCCTGCTCCCTCATCCCCCCCTGCCTCCCCTGCTCCCCCTGCCTCCCCTGCTCCCTCATCCCCCTCTCCCCCTCTCCCCCTTGTGCGGCTATCCGTAGTGGAATATTGCCGCACAGAAATGATGATGAGCGATAAAAGCGATAAATTAGATTCAGTCAATTTACAGTAACTCAGGTTGAATTCACAATAATGGATTTTGGTATCGGCTTTCTCTCGAACAACGTGATGCTGCCAATCATAGACTTTTTCTATGGAATTGTGCCTAGTTATGGATTGGCGATCGTTGCTTTGACATTGATAGTCCGCTTTGCGCTCTATCCCCTGAGTGCTGGATCAATTCGCAACATGCGGAAAATGCGAATTGTACAACCTCTGATGCAAAAGCGGATGGCGGAAATTAAAGAGCGTTTTAAGGAAGATCCGCAAAAGCAGCAAGAAGAAATGGTGAACGTCCAAAAAGAATTTGGCAATCCACTAGCAGGATGTTTTCCATTGGTAGTGCAAATGCCAGTTTTATTGGCATTATTTGCTACTTTGAGGGGTTCACCTTTTTCAGGTGCGAACTATAACGTGAACTTGCAAATCCTTCCTACCGATCAAGTAGAAAGAATTCAACCTCAAGCCTTTGCCACTCCTCCCCAAAACATCTACGTAGCCGATGGGGAACACGTCAAAGTAACTGCCATACTGCCGACTGGTAACAAATTAGCGGTGGGAGAACACACCAAGATACAATATCAAACTCTTGAGGGCAAGCCATTTGAGGCACTTACAGCAGAACACCCCGAAACTAAGTTAATTCCCGAATGGAAAATAACTAAAGGTGAAGATAGGATAAAAATTGATGCTGAAGGCAACGTAGAAGCTTTACAGCCAGGAGATGTCACTATTCAGGCAACAATTCCCGGACTAGCGGCAAATAAAGGATTTCTATTCATTGATGCCTTAGGCAGAGTTGGCGCAACCGATCCAGACGGTACAATCCACTGGGATATCGTCGCCATGATCGTATCCTTTGGAATCAGCCTTTATGTTAGCCAAATGCTTTCTGGGCAAAATTCTAGTGGTGGCAACCCCCAGCAAGACACGGTAAATAAAATCACTCCAGTTATCTTTTCTGGGATGTTTTTATTCTTTCCTCTGCCTGCCGGGGTGCTGATGTATATGGTGATTGGTAATATTTTCCAGACATTGCAAACCTATAGACTTTCCCGCGAACCACTACCAGAAGAACTACAAAAAATCGTAGAATCTGAGAAAAAACAAGAAGAAATCGCCGAACAAAAAGCGCTGCCGTTTGAGCCAAAAAGTTCTAAGAAAAAGGCTACAAGTTGATGATTGCAGAACCGATGCAACGTGGTCAGGAGTGGTTAAAAACATTGCTGCACATAAGTGGTGTAAATGCTGAGATTACGGGTGGAATAGAAACCACTCAAGGTCAAGATGGGGAGTTTCAAGAACTTGATAACTACTGGTTGACGATTGATGAAAGCAATTTAACACCAGAACAAATCCGGGTCTTAATTGGCACTGATGGTTCAGTACTAGATGCGATTCAGTATTTGGCTAATTCTGTCCTTAACTTGAACCAATCAGAGGAACAGCAAGCCTCGTACACAATCGAGTTAAATGGCTACCGTGTCAAAAGACAAGCGGAAATTCGCACCTTGGCAGATGCTGCGGCACAAGAAGCGCGTGCTAGTGGTAGAGAAGTGGAAATTAAATCCCTCAGTTCCGCTGAACGTCGTGAAATCCATACCATTTTTCAGGACTTTAGTGATTTGGAAACCTACAGCCGAGGGAAAGAGCCGCATCGTCTGCTTGTCGTGCGTCCTGCTCGTTTGGAATAATTTTATTTCCAAATCTGGGCTGTGGGTGAAACTGATTGATTTTTGATGGGACGCGATCGCTTTCGCGTCTTTAATAATAAATTTCGGAAAGCCCTATATAGAAGCGATCGCACTCGCATATAGTAAAAGCTAAACTAAATAATGTAAAATCAGCATAAATGCTGATAATGATAACTTTTCGTGAGGATGTCTCACAATCCTATGGACGCGATTTACATTCCGCAGCTAACTAAAGCCCCGGAGCGGACAGAGGAGGTTCAGGTTGAAGAGTTTCTGCCCGGTTTAGAAACGTTGACACCAGTTCGCGGCAACATCCGCGTGCAGCATCAAGGAAATTACCTGCAAGTGTCCGGTCAAGCAGAAGCAATTATTACCTGTACCTGTAACCGCTGCTTGCAAAATTACAATCAACGTGTAGTACTTGATACAAAAGAAATTATTTGGTTAGATGAAGCCGCTAACGAAACAGAAAACTTGCCTCTAGAGCGGGAAGTTGTTATGGAAGATTTGTTAGAAACTTTATCGCCAGAGGGATATTTTTATCCTAGTGAATGGCTGTATGAGCAAATGTGTTTAGCAATACCTCAGCGTCAACTTTGTAATCGAAAGTGTCCGGGTATTACCCCAAGTACTGTTAATGACTCGGAAAAACCAGTAGATCGGCGTTGGGCAGGGCTAGAAGCTTTGAAAAAAGAACTTCCCGGATAGCCCGCAGACTGGCGTACAAAGCCCGCAAAGGGTGGTTTATTCTCGTTCCCAGGTTGAACCTGGGAACGGCTTAGTGGAGGCTCTGCCTCCCTCCAAGGCTTTTCTGATACGTGAGGCAGCAGCCCTCACTGATATCATTCCCAGGTTGAACCTGGGAACGAGAGCTACCAGAGGTTGAATAGGATTAATTGAAAAGATGTGTCGTTGTGGTGATACGAGGGTTTGCGTAGCGGCAAAGCTGATACAAATATTTTTATGTTGCTCTGATTTATGGTTGTTGTAAGTTTTTAGTTGTTAGAAGCAATACAAACCTTAAGAATGAGATTAGGAACACTCTTACTAACAGCTTATGACCTTCCGTGAAGAGTTTAAACTGCTGCTACGCGCTCGTTACCCTTTAATCTACATTCCCACCTATGAAGAGGAACGGGTAGAAGCAGCGATTCGGGAAGAAGCGGCAAATCAGGGCAATCGTGCGGTGTATACTTGGGATTTTGTGGATGGCTACCAAGGCAATCCGAATGATGCGGGGTTTGGTCGTCGCAACCCGCTGCAAGCTTTGGAGTTTATCGAGAAGTTATCAGCTTCTGCGCCGGCGGTGTTGATTTTAAGAGATTATCATCGATTTTTAGAAGATGTGGCGATCGCTCGCAAACTCCGCAATCTTGCCCGTATCCTCAAGTCTCAACCAAAAAATATTGTTATACTGTCACCTAAAATCGCCATCCCGGACGACTTAAGTGAAGTTTTGACGGTTTTGGAGTTTCCCTTACCGGCAGCCCCAGAAATCAAGGCAGAGATAGAACGCTTGTTGATGGCAACTGGTGGTAATTCACTTACGGCAAAAGTTTTAGATGACTTGGTGCGCTCTTGTCAAGGGCTTTCGATGGAAAGAATTCGCCGGGTTTTAGCTAGAGCGATCGCTACTCATGGCGAATTGCAACCAGAAGATGTAGATTTAGTTTTGGAAGAAAAGCGGCAAACTATTCGCCAAACGCAAATTCTAGACTTTTACCCGGCTACTGAGCAAATATCTGATATTGGCGGATTGGATAACCTGAAAGACTGGCTGCTGCGTCGGGGAGGGTCATTTACTGAAAAAGCGCGTCAGTACGGATTACCGCACCCGCGTGGTTTAATGTTGGTGGGTATTCAAGGAACTGGTAAATCATTAACGGCAAAAGCGATCGCCCATCACTGGCATTTACCTTTACTACGTCTGGATGTCGGACGGTTATTTGGTGGTTTGGTGGGTGAATCGGAATCCCGCACCCGCCAAATGATACAAGTTGCTGAGGCTCTCGCGCCATGCATTTTGTGGATAGATGAAATAGACAAAGCCTTTTCCGGGCTTGGTAGTAGAGGTGATGCGGGAACCACTAGCCGCGTATTTGGTACATTTATTACTTGGTTAGCCGAGAAAACCTCACCCGTGTTTGTTGTCTCTACCGCGAACGATATTCAAGCGCTACCACCGGAAATGTTGCGGAAAGGGCGATTTGATGAGATTTTCTTTGTTGGTTTACCCAGCCAAGAAGAAAGAAAAGCAATTTTTAACGTTCATTTATCCCGACTACGCCCACATAACTTGAAAAGTTATGAAATAGACAGGCTAGCTTACGAAACGCCGGATTTTTCAGGAGCGGAGATTGAGCAAACTTTAATTGAAGCGATGCATATCGGGTTTAGCCAAAACCGCGACTTTGTTACTGACGACATTCTCGAATCAGCCAGTCAGATTATACCCTTAGCGCGAACCGCTGTGGAGCAAATTCAAAAACTGCAAGAATGGGCAGCATCGGGTAGAGCGCGTTTGGCATCGAAACATAGTCCCTTAAGCGATCGCATTCAACGACAACTGCAATAATAAGTCAGGAGTAGAGACGCGGTTAATCGCGTCTGTACACCAGTTAAGAGTTATGAGTTATAATTTTTCACTTTAACCCCTAACTCTTAACTTCTATGGTGCAAAGGTTATAAATAATTATGGTTTCTAACGTACTAAAATATATACTTGGGATTTTCTTGGCGATCGTTGTTTTAATTGGTGGTGGCGTTGCAACTGCACTGTATTTCATGAATCGAACCACTATACCTGCTAGTAAACCGATTTTTGCCAATGATTCACCGGAGATCAAAGCACAAGCTCCCAAAACTCCTGGAGGATCACCCGCACTCACCCCAACCCCTGTTGAAGCCCAAACTCCCCAGCCAAACCCCACTCCCACTTTATCACCCGATACTACTGAATCAAAAAAGCCATTGCCAGCAGGAGCTTACCCTGCGCGTGTTACTTGGTCTAAAGGCTTGAGTTTGCGAGCAGAAGCAAAACAGGATGCTGAAAAAGTTGGTGGAGTTAGTTTAAATCAAAAAATTATCGTTTTGGAAGAAAGCGAAGATAAAGTCTGGCAAAAAATTCGCCTTGAAGGTAGCGACACAGAAGGCTGGGTGAAAGCAGGTAACACTCAAAAAGTTGACGGTCAAGATAATTCCCAACCAACACAACAATAAAGGGGACGGGGGACTAGGGAGTGGGAAAGAGGAGTTTTCACGCTTTTTTGTGAACCTCGTTCATAAATACAAAGTTAGGAATGAGCGCAAAAACGGCAACAAAGCCTTTTCCTCTGTGAACTCTGCGTAAAAGTGTGGTTCGTTATTAGAGGTTTTCTTTGCGTAAGATTGCGACTGTGCGTGAGACAAAAAATTCATACAATCTTCTTTAACAAACAAGCGATCGCAGGAACCGCAATATTTACCATTCATATTTAATTAAGCCTCTAATTGTACCATATAATAGCTATTTTTACTCGAAAACGTATTTTTAATTAATCAACTAAAATCTGCAAATAACTTTTTAACCAATGTGGAATGTAAGTGGTTTTAAAGTTTTTGTTGTACATGGTATTCTAATAGCAAAAAAAATTGCAACCTTGCCGGAAAGCAACTCTATCGATGTGTTGTTAATCAGTACAAAACCATTTGTAGATGATTGACTCTTGTAGGCAAAAGTCGCCATCATAGTGAGGTAAACTTGTCAAAAACTGATATAAACAACTTAAGTTACCGTGCAAGGTAAATACTGCAACAAAAAATTTTTATAACCCCAAAACTAAGAAAAATCATGGAAACCATTGGTAATTTTGGTGTAGTCTCAACCCACGAGGCATCTGAAAGCATCGAGGTTGTTCCTCTGGGCATCAATTTTAAATTTTTTAATAATTGGAAAAAGTTGTCTAGCGTTGCCGCGATGCGTTTTTTGTCTGTAGCGCTAACTATGGGTATTTTGAGTATAGCTGGACAAGCTATGGCAGTTCAGAAGCTGGGAAGTAGCGGTAGTGAAGTCAGAAATACCCAAAGTTGTTTGAAAAAGTTAGGCTACTTTAAGGGTCCGGTGACGGGTAAGTTTGCATCCTTGACTCAGAAGGCTGTAATCGGATTTCAGCGAGCAAATAGACTACCAGCTGATGGAGTTGTGGGTACCGGCACTGAGCGATCGCTTAAACAAGCATGTCTTGCTAGAAACCCTGGTAGTAATGTTGGTAAAAACCCTGGTGGTACTCTCACCGGCGACTTGCGACAAGGTAGCAGCGGTGCAAGCGTCTCTAGGTTGCAACAAGATTTACGCCAATTAGGTTACTTTTACGGTCCAGTTAGTGGCTATTTTGGTTTAGATACTCAGCAAGCAGTCATCAAATTTCAGCAAGCTTCTGGATTGCGTAGTGATGGTGTTGTCGGTTCTAGAACCATACAAGCAATACTCATCAAACGTGGTGAAGGTGAAGGTGGCGAATATCCTGTTCTGTCTGAAAATAGCAGTGGAGCAGCCGTAACCAGGCTACAACAATTATTGCAGCAGAGAGGTTATTTCAATACTAATCCCACCGGTCGCTTTGGAACGATTACCAGAAATGCTGTAATTGCATTTCAACGCAATTCAGGTTTACCTGCTGATGGTGTCGCAAATCGGCAAACTTGGGACGCATTATTGAGAACTTCTCAGGAACCGACTCCACCAGGAGTCAGTCTCTCTACTGAGCAAATCAGAGAACTGCAAGAGCGTTTGCGCGATCTCGGCTATCTGAACGCTAATCCAACTGGCTATGCAGGTCCGATGACCATAGAAGCTCTGCGTCGATTCCAACAAGATTATAGGCTTAATGCCGATGGAATTGCCGACAGTCAAATACTCGAAGCTGTACGTAGAGCTTGGGAAGATAGATATGCTAACCAAAATCAACCCAACAGAAATTATATTTCTGTAGGTGACAAAGGAGAAAATGTCAAAGCACTGCAAGAGCGTTTGGCGCAGTTAGGCTACTATAATGGTTATCCTGACGGTTATTTCAGCGAATACACTAGATCGTCTGTAATTGCATTCCAGCAAAATTATCGACTTAATCCAACAGGGGTTGTCGATTCGCAAACTTGGCAAGTATTAGGGTTGACTGGTTCTCCAGTCGCAAATCGTCCTAGTAATAATCGCTATGTAGTAGTAGTGCCGATTTACAATAACGATACTCTCAACATAGTGCGCCAATATGTACCTAATGCTTTCCCGGCTGAATCGAGATTGGGTAATTATGTGAATGCAGGAGCATTTAGCGATCGCAACGAAGCAGAGCAGCGTTCTAGAGAATTGCGATCGCGCGGTTTAGACGCACGGGTAGACTACTTTTACAAGTCCGGCAAATCACACATAGTGTAGAGACGTTCCTTTCGTAACGTCTCTACGACGTTAGGTAGGTTTTTATTATTGTTAATTAAACGGACATGATATTACATAGTTTACAC
>JBPCQW010000001.1:0-11139 GCA_050997715.1 Hassallia sp. | reverse complement strand
AGTCAGGAGTCAGGAGTCAGGAGTCGGGAGACAGGAGACAGGAGTCGGGAGTCAGGAGTCACGGAGTCAGAATTATAAATAAATGGTAAGTTTTTATACTATTATCCTTTTTGTAGAAGACCAAAATTTTTAATTTGGTGTTCTTATGCAAAAACGCGGTTTATTTATTCGCAGCTTCGCATAGAACCCACTAACGAACTCCAGACTCCTACCTCCTACCTCCTACCTCCTACCTCCTGACTCCTGACTCCGTGACTCCTGAATTCTATCTTGATAACATTAGAAATATTTGGGATTGGTTGATGTGGAAAGGTGAATGGAATTCTAACTCAAAAAACACAGTTTCCTTGCCAGTAACTACAATACATACGAATGCAAGGAAACGCGGCACAATTAGCCATGAATTTGATAAAAATTTACAGGGTGAAATGCTACTTCCACAAGATAGTGACGACTACTCATCCGAAGCTTCTAAGCTACTGCGAGAAGGAGTTCAACAACAACAAGCAGGAGATTTAACTGGTGCGATGAAGTCCTTACATGAATCGTTAGCACTGTCTCAAGCTTTTGGGGACTTAGAAAAACAGGCGCAGGCGCTTTGTTATTTAGCGCTAGTGGCTTATACTTCAGGAGATTACAAAAGCGCAATTTCTTACTCTGGGCAGTGTGTATCTTTAACTAAAGATTCTTCTGATTTGCGGGTAAGAGTGCAAGCGTATTCTCATTTAGGTAATTCTTATCGTCACCTAAACGAGCATGAAAAGGCTATTGAGTTTTTGCAAGAGTGCTTGAAAATAGCGCAGCAGTTGCAAGATAAGCGGACTCAAGTGGCAGCACTGAATAACCTAGGATTAGTTTATAAAGCTTTGGGCGAAATGGCAAAGGCGATTGAGTATCAGCTGCAAAGCTTAGAATTTGTCCGGGAACTTCAGGATCACTGGGGTGAGGAACAGGTGCTAAAAAATATCGGCAATGCTTGGTATGGTTTGAGCGATTATCCCAAAGCGATCGCCTACTATCAACAGTCTGTCACAATATCGCGTTCTCTCAACAACTACCGCAATGTGTCTCAGGTGCTGAAAAACCTCGGTAATGCTTGTTATGCGATCGGCGATTATGCGTCATCTATTATATATTATGAAGAACGCTTGCATATAGCCAGAAAACTTAATGATAAACGTAGCGAAGAACAATCTCTCGGCAGTTTAGGAGTTGCTTGTGAAGCTTTGGGCGATTATACCAAAGCAATTACATTCTATGAAGAACGTTTAAATTTAGCTCGAATACTTAAAGACCGTCGCAGCGAACAACTAGCTCTTACCAGTTTAAGAGTTGCTTGCTATGCTTTAGGCGATTATACCAAAGCAATGCAATATCACCAACAGTCATCTAAAGAATAGGGAATGGGGGATGGGGAGAGGGGGGGATGGGGAGAAAGAAGAATTATTCTCATTGTCTCCTTGTCTCCTTGTCCCCCACTCCCCCACTCCCCCACTCATTTTATGTTCGCCTGTTTACCATAGTGGCGCTGGCTTGGTCAACTGGCATTAATATAACTTCATTAATATTTACATGAGTTGGTCGGGTGACGCAGAAAAATATCACGTCAGCGACATCATCAGGTGTCAGGGGAGTTACTCCCTGGTAAACAAGTTTACCGCGATCGCTATCCCCATGAAAGCGCACTTGACTAAATTCTGTTTCTACCATACCCGGATCAACGGAAGTTACACGTATAGGAGTTCCCAAAAGGTCTTGTTTTAAGCCTTCAGAAATTGCTTTGACTGCGGCTTTAGTGCCACAATATACATTACCTTTGGGATAAGTTTGATGTCCGGCAATGGAACCAATATTTACCACATGACCGCGATCGCGTTTCACCATTCCTGGGACAATATAGCGGGTGAGGTAAAGTAAACCTTTGATATTAGTATCAATCATTTCATCCCAGTCTTGAGTGTCACCTTCGTGGAGTTTGTCTAAACCGCGACTCAAACCGGCATTGTTAATTAAAATGTCGATGTCTGACCACTCAGCAGGTAAGTTAGATATAGCCGATTCTACAGCAGAGCGATCGCGTACATCTAACTGTAATAAATGAATTTCAGCACTCTTATTATCTAGTTCCGCAGCTAGCTGCTGCAAACGTTCTTGGCGACGTGCTGCTAAAATCAATTTTGCACCCGCATCTGCTAAAATTTTCGCACAAGCTGCACCAATACCACTGCTTGCACCTGTAATTAAAACAATTTGATTTTGAATAGAAATCATAGTCAATAGTCAATGGTCAACGGTCAAGAGTAAATGGTTAATAGTCAATAATCAAGAGTCAAGGGTCAATTAAGTTTGAACTCCTGACTCCTGACTGCTAACTTTTAGCTCCTAACTCCTAACTCCTGACTCCTGACTTGTTATTTCACAACTTGCAATCTTTGAGTTACCATTGTTACACCTTCACCGCGTAAAATGACGGCAGAAACCCATTGATTACCAGGAATATTTGGTGCTTTTCCAACTTTAAAAAGTCCACCTGTTGTAAGTAATTCTAAATCAACCGATGTGGGGGAGAGATATTTTTCTGGTTGAATCGGTTCTTCTAAAGCGGTGCCTAAAAGAAAATCTTCACCAAGCGGTTCAGTAACGATCGCATCAAAATTATACTGCTGTCCGACTCGCACTTGCTGTGGTAAATTGATGTTAATTTGCGGTGGTTTAGCACCAGAGCTAAGTTGAGTGCGTTCGGTCAAAATATCTTGACGGACGATTTGTGTACCAGAAATGCGCTGACGAGATGTAATTCTCGCATTCAAAGCTAAATTATTGTTGTTAGGAGAGGGTGAGCCGATTATATTAGTCACCGTTTCGGCGATAATGGCATTACCTTCGGATTTCCAAGATTGCAATTGTGTAGTGTATTTTAATTGTGGATACCGTTTCCACAGTCCTACCAAGGCTTTTTGCATATTGGCATGAGTTAAGCCATCCCCAGTAGTAAAATTGGGGCTGTAAAACTGCATTACTTTTGTAACATTGCCTTGACTTGCTGCTGTATCAATTTGCGTCAATAAATTTTTCAGTTCTGGAGGTGCGGTGTCTGGGGTACTCGCTTGAGCGCATTTCCAACCGGATAATAAACCAAGTGTCAGTAAAAACAAAATTACCCAGTTTGAGGCTGGAAATTTTATTTGGCGTCTAAGTAGTAAGACAATTAGGTTAGGCATTGTTGATAGGTTCAGGATTTAGCTACAGAAGGCTCGTAAATTGTTTTATCTTAGTTAAGCTTCAAAGCAGAACGGTAGAGGGTTGATGGCAAACGCACCGATACGATTATTAATAGCCGCTAGTGGGACTGGTGGACACTTATTTCCGGCGATCGCACTTGCTGAACAATTGCCAGATTATCAAATTGAGTGGCTTGGTGTCCCGAATCGGCTAGAACGATCGCTTGTTCCCAAGCAGTACCCATTGAATACTATTGCAGTTGAGGGGTTTCAGCAAGGGTTGGGATTTTCATCTTTACGGATTTTGGGTAAACTCGTCGGTTCGATTCTCGAAGTGAGAAAACTTCTGAAAAAAGGTAATTTTCAAGGCGTCTTTACTACGGGTGGTTATATCGCAGGACCTGCCGTAATTGCAGCGCGATCGCTTGGTTTACCTGTGATTCTCCATGAATCAAACGCCTTACCTGGTAAGGTAACACGCTTTTTTGGTCCCTGGTGTAATGCGGTGGCAGTGGGATTTGAAGTTGCGGCTAAGTATTTACCTCGTGCCAAAACTATTTATACAAATACTCCGGTGCGATCGCCATTTTTAGATTCTCAAATTGTCCCATTAGATTTACCGATTCCGGAGAATGTTCCTTTAATTGTCGTCTTTGGTGGTAGCCAAGGTGCAGTCGCTATTAATAAGTTGGTACGCTCCTGCGCTACAGCTTGGTTTGATGCTGGTGCTTGGGTTGTCCATTTGACGGGAGATAATGACCCAGAAGCCGAAAATTTGCAGCATCCGCAATATATTGTGTTACCGTTTTATGACAATATGGCGGGATTATTAAAACGCGCTAATTTAGCAATTAGTCGTTCTGGTGCGGGAAGCTTGACAGAAATGGCAGTCTGTGGAATACCGTCGATTTTAATACCTTATCCATTTGCGGCAGAAGATCATCAAACTTACAATGCGGAAGTTTTTACCTCAGTGGGTGCAGCGATCGCATTCAAGCAATCAGAGTTAACTGCTGAGATATTGCAAAGTAAAGTTTTGCATTTGTTGCAGTCACCGGAAGAATTGGCTCATATGGCAGAAAAAAGCAAAGCGATCGCGGTTCCCGACAGCGCGGAAAAATTAGCGCAGTTGGTGCGTGAACTCCTCGAAATGTAAAAAACCTTCGTAGTAAGCACGGAGAGTGCTTAGAAAGCGCTGAAGCGCTTTCTACGTATAGGAAAAAATCAAGTTTATATTAGTTCATCGTATATTCTCATACCAATTTATCTAAAACTTTTATAAATTCAGGAAATATTTTTAGTACTGTCACCACAAGTGGTTATACTGATTCTTGTCTGAAATCGGCTGCCATAAAAAACTGATTTATTCATCTACCTTAGAGTTGATTTTAGTAATTATTGTCACTAAATCAAATGAATAGTTAGTTGGTGGAGGCATAGTTGTCTTCTCTATCTGTTGCAGTAGCAGCAGGTCAGTTTTGCGTGTAAAAATTTCGCGTAACAATTTTGAGTATCTCAATGAGAAAGCAGCCAATCTTATAGACAAGTCAAATTAATTTATACCAAAACCTAGTCTACCAAAACAACAGTTAAAGCACCCTTATTTTCCACTTGATGCATGAAATGTTTGATAAATCTCAGTCATTAAAATTTCGACTCCGGGCTATTTCTCTGGCTACATTATTGTCACCTTTTTGGTTTTTTGGTCTGATACCTCCAGAAGTTGCAAAAGCTCAAAGTCGAGGTACTGGTTGTCCTGCCGGTACCAAAGTAGAAGGTGTATCGAATTCTTTAGTTACCAACGGTTACTTTACTCAGCAACCAGCTGGTGCTGCTCCTGCTAATACTTTATTTCCTGGTAACTGGAGTAGTAGCGTTCCTTATGCTGGTAACAACGTTTACCCTAGCGATACATTTGTAGCTATTCAAACAGGAGCAGTAAATTACGCTGACGGTATTGTCCAGCAAGTGCCTTTTCCTGGAGATGCGGCAAATGGTGTGCCTAATTCTAGCACTTGGTTGTATTCCAACGGCAACAATACAGGAGCACCATATACAATTTGGCAGCAAAACATTCCCATTGCATCATTACAGCCAAATACTACTTACGTTTTTTATGCCTATGTTAGTAATGCCATTCGTCCTGATGACTCTGCACCCGATGATCCCGTCATCCAGTTTTTAGTTAATGGTATACCGCTAGGTGAATCTTTTACCGTATTTGATGACTCAGACCCCGCTTCGGGACACAATGGTCAAGATTTGTGGGATAGAACAGTAGTTCGTTTCACTACCCCAGCAAGTTTACCCAACCCTTTCACAATATCAATTCAAGATGCGGCAACTGGAAGCAGCGGTGATGACTTTGGTGTTGTTGCAATTGGTGTTGAAGCTTGTAGACCGAATATCGGTATCGCTAAAAGTGTAGCTGCTCCCGTTCCTAGAGCCGATGGTAGCTTCACCATACCTTACACCATGACGGTGCAAAACCTCGCCCCCAGAGATCCTAATGTTCCTTACACGGTGACAAACGTCCAAGTGACAGACAATCTGGCAACTACCTTTGCTGGTGCAACGATTAATTCTGTTGGCAATATTCAAAGCTCTAGTTCCAGCTTAACAGTCAATCCTAGCTTCAACGGTCAGAGCAACCAAAATCTTTTGCAGGGAACAGCAAACGATAGACTTAGTGGTGGAGAAACTGCCACTATTAGCTTTGATGTCAACATCACTCCTAATAATGGTAATTTTGGTCCATTTAATAATACTGCCAGGGTATCAGCTATTTACCCGGCTAGTCCTCCCCAAGCAGGTCCGATTGTAGATGATTCGGTCAACGGTACTAATACTGACCCAGACGGGGATTTAGATGCCAATAACAATACTAGTCCTACCCCCGTCACCCTGACTCCTGGACGGCGTATCGGTGTTGCCAAGCAAGCTGGTAATGTGGTGAATAACGGCGATCGCACTTACACCGTACCTTACACTGTCATTGTCCGCAACTATGGAACTGTCGCTTTAAATAACGTCCAAGTCAGCGATGATTTATTTGGTAATGCTAATAGTACCTTTAATGGGGCTACTGCTGTGTCTATTTCCAGTCCCGTAACTGTGAGTGGTGCGCTGACAGCAGCTAATGTTAACTTTAACGGGAATAGCGATCGCAATTTGCTCGCAGGTACAGAAACTCTACCTATAGGCGCTAGTGCCACGATTAATTTTAGTGTTAGAGTTACACCCGGTAGCAATCTCGGTCCGTTTAATAATACTGCAAGAGCCACAGCAACCACTCCCGGTAACACCACACCTGTAACTGATGACTCGACCGATGGTGTTAACCCAGATTTGGGCGGTACAGTTACAGTAAATAATAACGATGGCGATCCGACTAACAATAATCTGCCGACGCCAGTCAGCTTAAATGGAACACCAAATCTGCGTTTTGTCAAGCGGATTTCCAACGCATTCCGCAACAACGCACCGCTGAGAATAGTTAACTTTAATACTTTTATCGATGACCCCAACGACAGCAATGATAATGCCCCTGGTTGGTCGCAATTAGCACCATTGGGAGTTATCAGTTTAGATTCTCAAGCGGGTTTGCAGAGTGGTGATGAAGTTGAATATACTCTGTATTTTCTCAGTGATGGTACACAGTCAATTCAAAACGCCAGATTTTGCGATTTAATTCCCGATGACACCGCCTTTGTACCCGATAGTTTTGGTGCGGGTAGTGGTGTACTATTAAATTTAGCTGGTACAAATACATCTGTAACGAATGCGGCAGATACAGATAACGGCAGCTTTTTCTCAGTTCTTTCGTCTTTACCTGCGGGCAATTCTTGCATTGACCAAGCTAATCGTAACGGTGCTGTAATTGTCAACGTCGGGAATTTCCCACAAGCAACGGGTAGCAACTTCGGTTTTATTCGCTTCCGCGTCAAATTAAATTGAGCAAGTTGTAGTTTGCATCAAGATTGCTGTGCTGCCTGCCTAACCGCTTCAAGATCGATATCTAGCTGTTCCGCTATTTGTTTGACAGTCAAACCTGCTTTCAACAGTAATGGAACAGCAGCTAACTTACCTTGTGTGCGTCCTTCTGTCCGACCTTCTTCTAATGCTTCTTGGTAAACTCTAGTTTGTTTTAGTGCGCTTAACTTTAGCATGTTTTCTATCTCTTGGCGACTTAATAGGGGAAATTTGTAAACTATAATCGTCTCGATTAAATCTATTATTGCTTGGCTGGTAATGGTGTCTGTTATTTCTTGCCTTGTTTGGTCGATGAGTTGTTTAGCACGATTAACAGCGGTTTGTTCTGGTTCTACCACTAATTTAACAACGCTAACGCCCAAAGATTGGTTTGCTGTATCGAGTTCATCGAGGTAAACGCGCTGCACTTTAGCACTTTCGAGCAAAACCTGATAAAGTCTGGTTTCATCGGGTTCTAAACTGCGTCTGGGGTAGATGATGACAGCGTACCAGTCAACGGTAGCTGGATTTTGGTCTAAAAACAGGAAAAGTTCTGCAAATACTCGATGATAGAGAAATTCGTCCTTTTGAAACTGTACTTCGCAAAAATATACAGTTTTGTCAGGACTGTTTTCAGGTGGTAGAAATACTCCGTCAACTCGGAAAGCAGTTTGTTTGATTTCGACCGAGCGGAACTGATAACCTTGAGTATTGATAGGCGATCGCCCAATTAAATCAAAGAAAATACTCGGAAACTCTGCAAATAATTCATAAAAAATACTGTCAGTCTTCACGCTTTGCGGCAAAAATTAGGCTATCAAGTTGATTTTACATGTCTTGGTTGCTAGAACAAGGATAATACTGCAAATTAACTCTTTGGGAAAAATTATGAACATCCAACTCAAACCCGAACAAGAGAAATTAATTCAAGCACAAATCGCAACTGGCAGATATACTTCGGCTGAGGAAGTAGTTGATATAGCGTTTCGATTATTTGATAAATTACATTCTGAGTATACAGAGTGGATAGAAGAAACTCGTCAAAAAGTTGATGTTGCTATTGTAGAACTTGAACGCGGCGAAGGTTTGGATGGTGAGACTGTAGTAATGGACATACTCGAAAGATTCCGTCATGCGCGATCGGCACAACAATGAGTATTTATATCATTACCTATACAAAAACTCCGCGTACCTCTGCGCTTCCCCTTGCTACCTGGTGCGTTTAAATCATCTAGACCGCAACAACTGCACAAACGTATCACTCACAGTATGATCCTTCGTATTGGCAGCGTATTGAATCAACTCTTCCCGCAGAGCTTTAGCCTTATCTAACTTTAGTAAAGTTGCTAACAGAAAGTATACACCCCGAAAGCGCGGATCGCTCATGTGGTCAATCAGGCGTTGTTCTGCTGCGTCACCATCGCCGAGAAAAGTTTGTACCAGAAAGAAGTCCATAATTTTATCATGGCGGAAGTAGCATTCTTTCTTAGGTTCTCCTTTTTCATCTTGCCACTGACGGCTGACAACCATTTTATATTTTTCATCTTCCATCGATTGTAATTCTTGGTAGAAAACCTCACCAGATAAAGCCTTCTCATCATTCAGCCGCATTTGGTAGACAGCTTCGGAGAATTTTTTCAAGGGAAATTCATGCTTCCATTCTTGCAAGTATTCTGCTGCCATTTCGTTATATTGCTGTTCTTGCAGGCGAAACAAGTCTGGTTGCTTGTCTTGTGATAACATTTGAGCAACCAAAGTTAAATCCATCGGGTTAGAAAGAATTCGTTGGGATGCTTCTAACTCTTCGCGAGATTGGTGTTGGTTGAAGGCTTCTGTTAAGTAGTTTTTGCAAGCTTGCTCGTAAGCAGTACCTTGAATTTTCGCATCTTTAGGAAGTCGCTGCTGTCGGGTAATCAAAAATTGCTCAACTTGCTGCCGTTCTAAAGGTTGCAAGTAATACATTTTTGCCGTTGAGGGGGGTATCCACTCTAACGGCTGGGTAGTCATGATGATGTTACCGCGAAAATAGCTCTCGACGAACTGGGTAATTTTTGCTCGTGTGTCTGCTGTAACTTCGTTAAGTCCATCAATGCAAATATCTATGGCACCGCTGTAAATCAGGTTTTTCAGAAACTCCGCATCTTGTGCTTGTCCGTGCAGCTTTGCCTGAATTGCCTCAATTACACCTTTATCGCACTTATGCGCCGGCAGATAAACGACAATAGCTTGAGAAGATTTTACCAGATGGCGGAGAAACATCGACTTACCCAACCCAGAATCGCCTTCTAAGACGATTTGCCCTTTGATGCTGGGTAGTTCGTGGGTAATTTCTCTGATTTCTCCTTGTTGTGAAGAAGACGCGAAATTTTGGGATGAAGACGCGATATTTTGGGATGAAGAAGACGCGATTAATCGCGTCTCTACAACCCCGGATTGGGGGAAGTATGCTTGAAAGTTAAAATTGTCTAATCCTGCATCTGCTAGGAGGGAAAACTTAAATGGTTCAAACAGTTTGCGACGTAAAAAGGGAACCCAAGCGAGGATAAAGCCAACGTAACCGACACCGAGAATGCGACGTACCCACGGGTTCCAGAAGAAGATCGCTTGAACTTGGGGAAATTTCGGGTAGGCAAAGATCAGCGCCAGCCAAAAGGTAATATGAATAAGGATCATGTTTTTGGCAGCGAAGAACCACTTCCAACCTTGGAGATTATAAATCACCGACTGCACCGTATCGGCTTCGTTATATCCGTCTTTTTTCAGGTTGTCGCTGTGACTTTGAAGTAAAATAATATCCTGCGGTTTCCATGAGACTTTGCGGAAAACTACGGCAATTTGCTTTGCTAAGTCGTATTGTAATCGCTTCAGCTTCTGAGTGTTACTCGCTTCCCAGGCTTTTTTAAAGACATTCAGGGTTTTAACGCCTTTGTCGTGATTCAATTGGGTAGGAGTAGGTTTGTTGTCAGGATTGCCAAGCCATGTCAGCAGCGTTTTCACTTCATCAGTACCACCACCAAGGAAGTAGGTTAAAAAACGCCAATTCAAGTATTGCTCATTTGGCTCATAGACATTATTTAGGACTACAACAACCTCTGTCAACTCTAGTTTTCTGATTTTCCCTAATGCTGAGGCTGCACTGCCACGAAGGGATGCGTCAACTTTTTCATCTTTGAGGATGTTGAGGATTTCCGGTGCGTACTTTGCCCCCGCTTCTCCCAAGTTGCCTAATGCTGAGGCTGCACTGCCACGAAGGGATGCGTCAACTTTTTCATCTTTGAGGATGTTGGCAGCTTTCTGGGCAATATCCTCCGGTTTCTTTGGCACAGCTTTCAAGTCTTGCGCTTCATATTCAGCTAATTTGTCAAAAGCAAGTTGCTGCACTTTCGGATAGCCATCGTCAAGGGCAGCCAATATACCATCAATCTGCCACGGTTGCGGCTTCGGTTTGGGGGGTTCTTTGGCACTCACCCAAGAGAAGGAGAGGAGGAAAACAAGGAATAAAGTAAAAGGGAAAAGGAAAAAGGGGGAAAGCTTGCTGGTTTTGCGGGCAGTTTTGAGCATGGGGGAAAGCACAAGATGATGATACGCCGCTGTTGGTATAATATCAGGTCGTGTTAAATGTCTCTTGTTGTTCAAGAAACAATTGTATTAACCACAGAGCAAGTATTTTATCTTTTACTTAACTTCATTTCCCTTGACGAAGATTTCGGATTGCATCCCGCAATATTACATAGATTTCCCGTAGTAAGCACTTTAGTGCTTAAAAAAGCGCTGAAGCGCTTACTACGAATTTTCTCTAACAATGCGATTGTCACTCGATACAATGCGATTGTCACTCGATACAATGCGATTGTCACCCGATACAATGCCATTGTCACCCGATACAATGCCATTGTCACCCGATACAATACACATCGACCTAATTTAATTATGCGTTGCCCAAAAC
>JBPCQW010000587.1:0-6484 GCA_050997715.1 Hassallia sp. | reverse complement strand
TTGCCAAGGAATTAGCTCATACTTCAGGAGGTAAATATTATCATTTGCCGAAAGCGACTGATAAAGCCATTGCTGCTATGACAAGAGGAGCGATCGCTGATTTAAAATCTAGATAATTAGTTAATAGTCAATGGTCAATAGTCAATAGTCAATAGTCAATGGTCAATAGTTAATAGTCAATAAACTTTAGACTTTGGACTTTGGACTTTTGACTAATGACTAAGACCCAGTTGCAACTACTGGTTGTAAGAAACACATTAAATCTTGAACTCCCTTTTGTAGATATCGCGTTACTGTCATTGGACTAGTGCCAATTTTCTTCGCAGCGTCTTTGCGAGAAAGTTCTTTCAAAAATACCAATTCAACAGCCAGACGGGGTTTTTCTTCTAACATATTTATTGCCCCTTGGAGTTGTTGACGTTCTTCTTCTTGTTGCTGAAAAGCTGTAGAACGGGGACAGGGAAGCGCTTCACCTAAAGTTATTTGGCAGTCAACATAGTGAACTGCGGTAGCATCTAAACTCAAAGGCATTCGATTTTGAGCCGCTAACTTAGTTTCTTGCCATTCATGGACAGATACTTTGAGTATGTTGGCAATTTCGGAATCTTTCGGAGGACGACCTAAAGATATTGATAATTCCTTGCGAATCTTTTGCCCCTCGTTGTAGAGTTCTTGCCAACGACGGGGTATCTTTAATAGAGTACTGCGATCGCGCAAAAAGTGCAGCATTTCTCCGCGAATGTAGGGCACAGCAAACGAACTAAAAGCATATCCTTGACTCGGATCAAATCGCTCAATAGCCCTAATTAAACCGAAATAACCGATTTGTTCTAAATCTTCATAAGGTTCATTACATTGATGGCTGAATTTATGAGCCATCTTACGCACTAAGCCAGTATGTAACTGTACAAGTTGATTACGAAGTTTAATAGAAGGATTCTGGTGGTATAAGTGCAATAACTCAATACCATCAGACCGCAGAGAGGACTGACTTGCTACCATATAAATTCCTTTCTAGTAACTCCTTTTTCGGAAAAATTGGAGTTGCGTAAATTTTCATCAAAGCTGTAATTATTTTCCATAGATGGGGCTGAATAAACCATCGTCGTTATACTGAACTTATGAGGAGTCTAACTTTAGGCATAAGTATTTACACGTATATGTTTTGCGCCATTATCTGTTTGAGGCTAGTTTGACTTTATATAAATCAAGTGAGGAATTCCGCCATTTGTGAAATCACATGGCTCTCTTGATATAAGTCAAAATAGAAGTGAGCAGCACTGTTTTTCTTAAAAATTAGTTGTTAAATATGAGCAATACCAGCAATTTTCGTAACGCTTTCCGTGAGGCTAAAAATCAAGCCCTCATCGGTCCAAATGTAATTGCCAACGCCCTTCCCTACGTTGGTGGTGGACTGGTTTTAACGGCGCTGGCAGCTTACGGTGGTTTAGGAGTCATCCGTACCAACCCAGGCTTATTCATGCCCACCGTAATTGGTGCGGTCATCTTAGAACTAATTCTGTTCTTTGTTGCCCAAAATGTTGCCGAAAAAGGTAACAAAGGCGTTGCCCTGCCCCTTTTGGCAACGTACAGCCTCTTATCGGGATATACCCTCAGTGGCTTGATTTATCTCGCCTTGAGAACCCAAGGCGTTGGTATTCAAGGAATCGGTATAGCAGCCCTTAGTTGTGGCATCACCTTTATTGCCGCGCGTCAAGTTGGTTCAAATCTCTCTGACTCTGACGGCATGGCTTTGACAAAAACTATCAATTTAGGCGTTATTGCCTTGGTGGTTGTTTGCCTAGCACAATTCGGGTTGGCGTTGTTCGGTGTTTACACGCCAAATTGGTTAGAAATTGCTATTTCCGGTTTGGGTGTGCTTTTATTTGTTGGCGCATCTGTAGTTGATTTCTACATCTTGCCGCGCACCTACAGCGATGAGCAATATCTGCCTGCGGCTTTGTCTATGTACCTTACCTACATCAATTTGTTCGTCTTTATCTTGCGGTTGCTAATTGCCCTCAATAGCCGCGATTAATTGAGTGTAGTACACAGGAAATCGGCTAATTAAATAGATTATTTCACCGTGGTTTCTAAAAGTAAACCACGGTTTTTTGTGGAATTGAACAGGTGAGACGCTTTCGGGTGTTGCATAATTCAGAAGCGATCGCTCTTTTTTCCCATTGCTAATTAAGTTTATTTCTGATTTTACTTTCTCCAAAATAATATAATAGGGGGTAACACCACTCTTCTCAAAAGCCTTTAAAGATGAGATAGTACCTTTGGCTTAAGTAAAATAGAGTAATACTAACAGTCTACAAGCTTAAAATCGATGAAAATCTAAAAAATTAAGCAGGCACTTGCAGCACAGAATATAGCACACCGGAAAGGACGAGTGTAGCTATTGAATTTGCTAAAAACGTGATTGCTTTAATTTTTTCCTAAGTGCGCGAAGCGCTATTTTGAATACCTATACAATAATAAATGAAGATAAAATTAAACGATGGGTATCAATAAATGTGTCACTTACATTAAAAAATATTGACTAATTAAAGATAGCTATAGTGATTTTTATGTTGGTTTGGATGGTAATAATGAAATTAGTTTTATGAGCAGTTGTAGATAATTAATTGCAATTTTAATAGAAACAAACGCAATTATTATCATTGAGCTTTAAAAGGTGTAACCTTTATAGGTTATGCATTACACCTAATTTTTCATATTATCAATAATTTTATCCTATGTTAAACTAAACTCTTGAATTAATAAGATGTTGTGATTTTATGAAAGCATAGAATCAAGAATAAAGCAAATATTATTATTGCAAATTATAGTTGCACCAAATTATAAAAATTGATAATGTTAATTTTTATATTTAATACCTAAAAATCATTAATATCTAAGGTAAGCTATTCAGCATAATTTTATTTGGAGGATTTTTCCAAATGAGTAATACATCAGCGGTGCGAAGAGTCAAAAGCATTCCTCTACTGGGCAGAGCTAATTTAAAAGTTACAAAGAAGCAGATTTTATTTAGTAGTCTCATTATATTTCTTGGCTTGATAAGCGTGGGGGCTTTCTGGTTTACTTCCAGATATAAATTTGACAATCAAATGTCAGTAAAATTACAAGAACTATCTAATGCCGAGTATCCAGAAAATCCCGCTCCCTTAGCCAAAAATTTCCAAAGATATAACGGCAGAAAGTTAACAGTTGTCAAAAAAGATAACACTCACTTCGATTTCGTGCTGGAACCGACCAACGGAAAAACAGCAAAGATAGTTGTAAAAAATGTTGATTTGAAACTCTTAGTACCTAAAGTACCTGAATGGGTTAAAAAAGATAAAGGTTTAGAAGTAATCGCTTTAACAGACAGAGAGTGGAATAGACAACAGATTAGTTTTCCTGCTAATTCCGAACATATAGAAATTAGTGGAGGAGATGGTTTTGAAAAGCAAAACATCACTGAGATTGCTTTAGCTAACAACTGCTTAAATGCCGGATATTGGGAAATTTTGCTTTTTACTAAAGAGGATGGAAATAAATCCCTTTACTATCAAAGCTGGTTCACCTTCCCGATGGGACTCTACAAAAATGTCTTTGAAAATATCAATAAGATGTCTTATTGGAAGCATTGGTGGAGATTAGAACACTGGCAAGATCCGGTAGGCACACTAGTAAAAACTGATTTACTGAGAAAAGTAATTGATCAAAAAGAAATCGCTACTAAGTTTCTGCCCGATGAGAAGATAATTGTATCGGGAGAGCAAGTAAGAAAAGTTAGAACTACACTAGCGACAAATCTGACCAATTGGAAAGATTTTTACAGTAATGAAAATGAAATCAAATTTGCAACTTTCCGTCCACCAGGATTTTACGACTCTAAGAAACCTTGGGGAAATGAATACTGGAGAATAGGCAAATTTAAAAAAGCCATTTTGAGAAACATTAAACCTGTAGGTGTAGAGCAGAATTTACAAGAAATTGAGTTATTATTCAGCGATACAAAGACTGGTGAAACAAATAAATTATTCATCAGCGGTGTCAATCTCAAGGAACTTCCAAAGTTGGCAGTAACAGACTATTCCAAGGGTTTGTATATGCCTCTAGGAATTGGAGTACCTCCTTTTTATCAAAAGTACGAAGAATTAGAAAAGAATCATCCAGATCAAAGCCCTTACTTCAGTGTTTTGCTAGATTCAAAAGATAAGTGGATAGATCATCACCACTTAGCACTTGATGGGTCAGCTATGCACCTTGATAAAAATAACCCCAATCTCCTGCATATTTACTTGCTGTCCTACGAAAGGAATACTTTAATTGCTCATTTCTCAATCAATTTGCAATGAGTGAATTAGTGGTTATGTGGGGACTACTTCGTAGGGTATTTATCAAGAAAAACAAAGACATAAAATGCAGAAAAATTTGATATTAGCATCTGAAACTAATCATCAAACTTGTATTGCATTCAGTAAAAGTGAAACTTGAAAAAGCCGGATAACAGAGAAATCTTTCTGTTTTTCTCTGTTATCTTTTCCTTATTAACCAACTTTAGATTACTTTGATTGCCCAAGATATTTTTGAACAATGTGCAGCAATTCTTGGGGCTGTGGGGGCTTGGTTAAAAACTCAGTTGCGCCGACTTGGCTAGCATGGGCACGATCAATTGCGGTATTCTGACCTGTTAAAATAATAATCGGTGTGTTCTTAAAAACGGGGGTGTCTCGCAAAAATTTACAGATACTATACCCATCAGCATTTGGCAGAAGCAGGTCTAACAAAATTAAATCAGGCTTGTGTTCAATTAGTTGGGAGAACCCTCGCATTGGCTCTGGAATACTCAACATTTTATAGCCAGCTGGTATCAAGATTTTTCTTAAAGTGTGAGCCAACACGGGACTATCGTCAATGCAGGCGATTAAAGGCTGTTTCTGGGCAGATGTGGTAGGCTGAATATTTAATTCGGGGAGTTTTGCTGCTACTGTCTGTTTGACAGTCTGTATTAGTAAATCTGGAATGTTTTGGAATTCCAGCATACCCTTCTCAACCCAAGGTATCAAGGAGAGAGCTACCTCTGTCACCGATTTTTCCTGCTCTAAAGCAATATCCCACAAGGTAAACTGATTGAGATACTTCTCCCAAACTGGGAGCGCTTGAGGCTTTACCCCTGGCTTCAAAATTGGAGCCAGGGTCGGGCTGAGATGACCTAAACCAGCAGCTTGCCATTTTTGCTGCATGTTTATTGCTTTGGTGACAACTGACTGTATTTCCCAGCAAGATAAGGGTATGATTGTGGAGAGATCCCATATATCTTTTTGGCTGGGCTTCCAGTAGCTGTTAAGGTCTGTGTAGCTATTTAGCTCAAAAAAACATTCTTGAACAATATTACGAATTACTAACTTAGCTTGGATGGCGCTCAGTTTCCTTTGGCTGATTCCTTGAGCGAGGAGCTGACATTCCCACGGCGAATCTTTCGACAACTCCAAGGACTCAAAATCCCAGTCCCACTTAGAGCAATGCTGCTTTAAAGCTCTGTCCCAGCGTCTTACAGGATGCACCCCATCTGTGGCATAAAGCAACTTACCACGGCTAAGGTGAAGATTCCAAACGACCGTATGGTTGCTTAAAATTAGCACTCCATTACTGGCATGTTGACTCAGATTGTCTAATTCTTCAGTTAGCCTTGTTAGTGTCATTTGTAAGAAATTAAGAAATTGCCGCCTTTGTCAATAAAAAATGCTGACCCTGATCCGGTGTTTATGGATGTCCAAGTTAGAGGTAAAAAAAAGGACAGCCATTTGGCGGATTCACTGCTCCAAGCTAACTGAATCTGCTCCAAATCATTATGCCGTAGTATTAGACCCTAATTGACTAAATAAAAGTCTGAAAGTTCACAATTAACGACAATTTTATAGTTACTTCAAAAAAACTTAATACTTATTATTTAAACCTAGCAAAAGCGTTAGTATAATCACAATCAATCAAATTGCCTCATCAACAATTAACCCACCGTTAAGGAACATTTTTGGCAAATCTAAAATGCTCATGATTTTTTCATCATAGACAGCTATCCCTTGAAGGTATTTATCATTCATTGCCCTTATCTCTGTTGGGTTCAGTGAGAACATCACATCGCAAACTTCTTCCACTATTACACCAACAACTATATCCTCAACCTCGACAACCATTGCCTTAGAAGCATTAGCCATACCCATCAGCGGTAAATTCAACAATCCGCGAATATCAATTAAGGTGAGAATCTCACCTCGCAGATTCATGTTACCTATGATATGTGTGCTGACGCAGGGAATAGGAGTAACTTGACGGATGGCAGTAAATTCCCGCACTATGTTTAAATCAATGCCAAAAAGATTACCATCGAAAGCAATTACCGCTAGGGTGATAAAACTTTTTAAATCGTGACTTTCTGGTGGAATTCTTAGATTATCAGCTCGTTTCTGAAAAATGCTTCTTTCTTCTATAG
>JBPCQW010000383.1:0-15320 GCA_050997715.1 Hassallia sp. | reverse complement strand
AACTCAACGATTTTGAAGCTCGTGAATTAGTTGGTTTGTAGTTAACGAGGAGAAGAAGAGGCGGAAGGGGGAAAGGGTAAAGGTGAAGAAGTAATTTTAAATATTTTTATTAATTTTAAATAACTCTGTCCTTTTCCCCTCTTAAAAACCCTTTACCTCTCTTTCTCATTAGGAAAATTACGCTCAAGCAATTCCGCAATTTGTTGATTAATAGTTGTGACATCAAAACGTTGACTTGCAGTGATTCGCGCATTATTAGCTATAACCGCTGTCTTTTCTGGTTCTTGAAGACAAGCGGTAATTATTTGTGCAAGTTCTTGAGGCTTTCCTGGTGTCGCTAAAAAACCATTGATATCGTGTTCTACTAATTCAATTGCACCACCCGATGCAGCTGCAACTACAGGTGTTCCACATAGCATCGCTTCAACAATCACTCTACCAAAAGGCTCTGGAGAAATAGAAGTATGTGCTACTAAGTGACAAGCTGACATTAATTGTGGAATATCTGAACGAAATCCTAAAAATTTGACTCTTTTTTCTAGTCCTAAATTTGTTACCTGACGATGTAAATTATCAACGTAATCCTGTTCACCAAACAATGCATCACCAACTAAAAGCACTGTGACTTCTTGAGGACATTTAGCAAGTGCTTCAAGTAAAATATGCTGCCCTTTCCAAGGTGCAAGACGGCTAAAATGTCCGACTACAAATTGTCCTTTTAAACTTAATTCTTGCCGTAATTGCTTGATATCAGACTCAGAAATTTCATAATTTTTCGAGTCAAAGCCGTTGTAAACTATTTCCGTAATCTCTGCGCGTCCACCTGCTTTGACAAAAGCTGTTTTACTCGCTTGAGAATTAGCAATTACTAGTGATGCAAGATTAGCGCAAGTTACAGCAATACGACGATTGGTTTTGCTAAAATGCTCATGAGAAAGAATATCATGCAAATGATATACCAAAGGACGACGGCTGAGAAAACTAGCGATCGCACCAACAACTAAGGCTTTTTGTGTATTGGCATAAATTAAATCATATTCACGGGCAATTTTAGCGACTTTAGTAATTATTGGTGCAAGTTGTCCTAAACTACTTAAACCTTGTGCCAAGCTGCTTTCTTTGCGAACTTGTATTGCTTGAGTTGCCAAAACTTGCACGGGAATTTTATTCTGAATAAGTAAAGTTTTGAATGAACCATCTGCAAATAAGCCAACCTTACAGCGATCGCTATAAGGTTTAGCAATATCTATCAAGCATAATTCTGCGCCACCAGGTTTACCACTTTGGTCTAAAAAGAGAATTTTCATGTATACTTGTTTAGCTTAAAAGAATTTGGCGCACCTGAGTTGCAATTTTCTGCCAGTCGAACTGTGTAACAGCGTAATTGCGACACTCTTCTGGTGAAGGTATTGGCAATTTTCCTAGTAATACTTCTTCTAATTTTTCCGCAATAGCTGAAACTTCGATTGATTCAGTAATTAAATGTGGTGAAAACGGTTCTAAAATTTCTGGCATTCCCCCAACAGGAGTACACACAACAGGAGTACCACAGGCTAAAGATTCAACTATTGCTAATCCAAATCCTTCAAAAGATTGACTGGGCATTACACTAAAATCGGCGGCTTGGTAAGCTATCGGCAATTGATCATCAGGTAAAAAGCCTAAGAATTGAACGTGGTCGTTGAGTTCCAATTCAGTTGCCTGTTGTTTAAGTGCAGCTTCTAATACTCCACTACCACCAATCGCGAGCCAAACGTCAGGAATTCTCGGTTTTATTGTAGCGATCGCTATCAACAATTTGTCCAGTCCAACGCGGTTTACTAACCGACGCGATGTAAATATTATTGGACGATCTTGAGGCCAACCTAACTTGCTACGAGCTTCTTGAGGTGATAAATTTGCTTGAAACCGATTAATATCAACTCCCCCAGGAATTACGTTAATTTTCTCAGCGGGAATTTTATATTCTTGATGTAAGACATTGCCAAATGCTTTACTAAGAACGATAAAGCGATCGCAACGATCATAAACTTTTTTTTCTATCAGCCAGTGCTTGAGAAAAGTGCTAATTTTACTAACTCCTTCTTCCTGACTTTCAGATGCCCAAGGTCCATGAAAATTAAAAGTAATTGGCACTTCTTTTGGCAAAAGATTCAAAATTGGATAGCTATACAATGCAAAATGTAAATTAATTGCATCTGGTGTGTCTACTCTCGTTTTTTTAAAGTTACTGCGAATAGACAACAAGCGTTGCCAAATTGGGCTATCTGGAGAAGCTAAGTTAGTCAACTTTATCGGCAAATTTTCTTCAGCTTCTGGCAGTCCAACGCCACATAATTCTACCTTGTCTTGATTAGCTGCTAATTGTTTAGTTAGTTCATAAATATACCTCTCTAAACCTCCGGGTGTTTTGGGAAACCAACCTATTCCTAGGCTGAGAATAGATGCTGTTTTATTTATATAGTCTTTTTTATTGCTTTGCATAAATTTTTATCCTTATATTTACTGTTAATAAATTGGTTTGCTTCCTCATCCAGCTTCAATGGTTTTTTTAAGATTATCAGTTAATACACATCCTTTATATTTATATTCTGCCATTCTAGCTAGCATCGGTACTCTCTCAGTCATACTATAGGCACACTTCAAGCAAAATCATCTACACCAGGAAAATTCAATTTACCAAGATATCAATAGAGTTATAAATAAAGTTTTATAGTTATGATTTATACATTACAAATTAAAATCGTATTTTCTATAAGCAAGAAAATACCCAAAATATGCGATATTTGGTGTCATTATCTGCCTTAATTGGCTGTTAACTACTGATATCAATTTGCATTCTTCTAAAGGTTAATAGATATTAACAACAAAACTGTAAATATCGTCACTTTTAATTGCAAGGTTTTAACTTAGGATAAGCAATCCGTTTATGATGAAATTGCTGCCAAACTTCTACAAAAATTTCTGCAATTTGTGACATTTGCTCTCGTGTTAAACCGGAATCTAGCAGTTGATTATCTTGCCATCTTGCACGGAGGATGTTGTTAACCATTGCTAAGGCGTGTTCAGGGTTATGATCTTTAAGCGATCGCAACGCTGCTGCGCAAGAATCTGCTAACATCACAATTGCTGTTTCCCGCGACTGGGGAATCGGTCCATCGTAGCGAAAATCTGCTTCATCTACTTTTAAATTAGGATCTTCTTTTGCCATTTGCTGCGCTTGATGATAAAAATAGGCAATTAGCATTGTTCCCTGATGTTCGGGAATAAAAGCTTGAATTGCTGTAGGTAAACTGTGTTTTCGTGCCATCACCAACCCCTCACTGACGTGCTTTTTGATAATTTTCGCACTTTTCCAAGGATCGTTAATTTCCGTATCGTGTTTATTTGGTCCCCCCATTTGATTTTCAATAAATCCCAAAGGGTCATGCATTTTGCCAATATCATGGTATAGTGTGCCGGCTCTCACCAATTCGACATTGCATTTGAGGTGTTTGGCAGCAGCTTCGGCAAGGGTAGCCACAAACAGGGTATGCTGAAAAGTCCCAGGAATTTTGGTAGCGAGTTGTTTTAATAAAGAACGGTTAGGATTTGCCAGTTCTGCTAAACGAATCGGGGTGACTAAATCAAAGAGTTTTTCTAAATAAGGACTCAAGCCCAAGGCAACAATACTCCAAACTAAGCCGGATAAAGCAAAGAAGCCAGCTTCTCTAAGTACCATGTACCAACCTGAACCAAATGCAGCACCGAGTAAGAGCTTGAATATCAGATAAACGCCACCCTGAGTTAAGGCAACACCGACGCTAAGAAGTGCAAGTTCCTCACGCGATCGCAAACGTTTGGCGATACAGCAACCGAGTATTCCCCCAGCAGCACCACTCCAAAGCACAGTCCGACTAATTTCCAAGCTAAATGGTAACTGTAAAGCCAGCAATCCGATAACTGTTATACCTAAATTAGCTCCGTAGAAGCTACCCAACAATAAACCAATCGCACTCCAAGTAGTATATGGCGTTCCAATTAGCACTCCAGGCACACTAATAGTCAGCAACAATATCAAAAGGCGATCGCGTTGCCGCATTTTTGTTTTAATTCGTCGTTCCACTAAAGCAAAAATGCCAATAGATACGCTAACAAAGCCTCCCAGCTTCGTCAAACCCAGCCAGTTTATCTCCCGACGCACTAAATGATAATGCTCTAGCACCTCAAAGTCCCAAGCAGTAATCGTCTCTCCTTTTTTGACGATTACCTCACCTTGCCGCATCGACACCATCACAGCTTTTACACCAGCAGCAGCTTCTGCGCCACTTTGTTTGCTTTGTTCTTCATCTTTCTTGAGATTCGGTCTGAGTACAAAGAGCAAAAGTTTCGTTACTAAAGGCTCGGCTTCTTGTGGTACTGATGTCTGCACTTGTAGCTTCACGGCATCTTGTAAGATATTTGGCGGCAGTCCCGGTGGGATACCTTGGGCGAGAATCCGCTCTGCACTTTGTTGAATTCCCGTTTCTGTTTTTCCCCAATCGTCATCTGACAAGTTTAAAATAAAAGTGTCATTATATACTGTTTCCGGGTTGACAGCCTTAAGCTGTAACAGTTTGGCGTTTGCCTGAGCGTATGCTTGGCGGGCTTGGGAGATTTGAGCGGTGAGTGAGGACAAGTTTTGCTGTGAAGTCGTCAAGCGGTAAATTTCTAATTCCGCCACTGCTTGAGCAAAGTCAGATTTTTGGGAAATATTATCAAGTTTTGCGCCGACAGTCTGTATGGGCATTGTATTTTTTTGCCCTTGCGCCGCAGTTTTAATTGCGGTAATTTTACTGCTTTGGTTTTGAGTCTTGAGTGCGAACTTCGGCTGCGTGTTCGTATTCTCTAAGGCTCTTAGCAGCGTTTGCCATTCAGAATTAGAACAAGAACGCAGATAACGCTGGGTAGAAAGGGGTAAAACTAAAGTGTCAAAAAAAGGAAAATACCCGGCAGTTGCACGAATTTCGTTACCCGTATCCAGAAATTGTTGCAAATCTTGACCGATTTTTTCGTTAACTTGTGCATCAACCATTAACACTGATAGGGAACTTTTAGTAGCGTATGAGCGCTCTTGCTCGGTTTTTTTCTTATCTTCGATGTTCGCTGAGTAGGGAGCTTTCATCGTTTGTGGCGCGATAGTCCCTGCTTTCAGCTTTGTTGTGTTGTATAATTTATGCCCCATCACGCCTGTAATCGACATCAATGCGATCGCAAAAATAACCGGGGTACGCCGGGAAATATAGCCCAATCTGCTTACACAAGTGCCTCTGTTAGTTTTATACGCCGCCATCGATCTGGAAGTTCTTTGTTTTTGCCGATCGCATTTATCGCTTGTTTTGGAGAATGAGAGCAAAAAATTATTGATGACACCTCTTGCCCCAAGCAAGTGTCCTTTATGGCGTAGCGCTTTGTAATGTCGCCTAAAGTGGGTCAATTTCTCGGTCATTGACTGAAAAAATGGCTGCGTTTTCATTATCTATGACCGCAGTTACTTACTTTGATAGCTTAAAACAAGATACCCTGACATTCATGCGATCGCACTTTTCTATCCATAGAAACTTCACTCGCGATACTCAAATTGAAGCCGATTTGCCCCAATAGCTATCTAAAGAATAAGCTTTAGCGTTTCCCGTACAGTACCTATATAAAATATCACTAAAATTTTCAGGTTGGGGGAATTTGAAGAGGGGGAGAGGGAGCAGGGAGCAGGGAGCAGGGGGAAATATTTTTTCTTACCATGAGTCCGTTTCGCCTTTCCCGCTCCTCAAATTCCCCAATTCTGATGATTAACGCAACCGAATGACACGAGGAGCTGCACTGACGCATAGTGTACCGTGTTTGTCAGATATTGCACATTCCCCTTGCTGTAAATCTTTTAGATATGGGGCAAGGTCATACGCTCCTGACCATACAGCCACCAGTGCATCAGCTAATTCTATCATCTGCTTGCGGTTGCGAGGTCTTAATGTTGCCGAATTTGGTGCAGATGAAGTTATCTGCCAACTTACGGGGATGCTCGTTAAACTATTGTAAGCTCCTGATAAAGCACCAGTAATGGCACTTGTGGCGGGCGAAAGTGGATCGCTGTTGCCACTAGCCCGCGAAATTGACAAACGGAAGTCCTCTAAGGTACTCAAAAAGTAGTAAAACGCCATAGCAACAGCTTTACTTAGCTTTTCTTCTCGGTTTAAGGACTCTTGTACTCTTTCTAATCCAGCACCGTGAATTAATAAATTATTGACTTTTAACAAAGCTTGTGGTAATAATGTTGACGTTTCGCCAATAAAGTCAATTGTTTGGGGTATGAGGGTTTTTGTATCGAGTTTTTCAGTTAAGCATTGAGCGATCGCATAGCCTACTGCTAGTGTTCCATCACGCACTACTAAATCCCGATCCCAGATTGCGATCGCCTGACTTAAATTTTGTTGCAGTTTAATTTTATTGTCAAAGTAAAACAGTGCCACTGGCAATGTAGCAATAATCGCTTTTAAGGAAACGCCATCGCTAGTATCTAAATGAGGAAATTCTATTTGCTGACGGGAAATCCAATCATCTAAATTTAGTTGCGATCGTGAAATTAAACTAGCAGCACCCAGAAGCGCAATTTCATGCCAATTTTTCGGCTGTTCTTTACTACCGAACGCTGAATCCCCAAGAAACGCCCCGATTATTGTGCCTCTAAACCGACTTTCCAGAGAATAGCGCATAAAATAGCGGCGGGGGAACCCCGCCTATATTTAGGAGGAGCGGAGTTTCCACTCTATACTCCTAAGTGTTTAATTTTAAGTTTTATTTCTTAAATGATACACTAACGCTTGTAAACCTAATAGATAACTTTGGACACCAAAACCGCTTATTTGCCCGATCGCCACTGGTGCTATATATGAATGATGGCGAAATTCTTCCCGCCGATATATGTTACTTAGATGTACTTCTACTGTGGGTAAATTAACAGCAGCGATCGCATCTCGCAATGCCACACTTGTATGAGTATACGCCCCGGCGTTAATTAAAATTCCTTGATGTTGTCCTAACGCGCCATGAATCGTATCTACCAAAACTCCTTCATGATTTGACTGCAAGGGAGAAACTTTCGCCTGTAGTTTTTTTCCTTCTTCTTCTAACAGGCGATTAATTTCCGCCAAAGTGAGTGAACCATAAATTCCTGGTTCTCGCTGTCCTAGTAAATTCAGGTTTGGTCCGTGTAGTACCAGAACGCTTAAATATTCTAATGTCAATACAACCACTTTCAAGCTTTTAGCGACGGCGCGATCGGTCATTTACAGGAATCGGAATTAGTTCCGGTTCTGCCTCACCTTCTGGACCTAGCAGGGCTTCAATCAGCTTGCGTGCCAATTCTTTCAGCTTCTCCAGTACCTTATCTATATAGTCCATTAAACTGAGCGCTCCTGAGATACTACCTTAATATTTTATTCACAGTTCAGCAGAAACTAGCGTTATTTCACACCTCTGGCTTGAAATTGGCTTGATACACATCACTCTATCTTAGGCATAAGCCATTGTTCAAATTTTGTGTTGCGATCTCCCATACTTATTACAGTATCACATTAGCAACCTATAGAGTTGCATCATACCAAGGAAAGGTATTGTGTCACAAGCAAATCAAAAATAGGATATGGGAAAATGTCTTCGGGGGAAAGGTTAATAAAAACCTCTTCCTTTAGCATGAGTCCCTTTCCCCTTTTCCCCTCTTGATATGCCGAATTAGCAATTAGCAAGTTCCCTATTCTCCCTTTGGATCAGTTTTTTTGGCAGTTGTGCTAGACGACTTAGCCGTTGACTTAGCTTTAGTAGTAGTTGATTTCCGTGTGGTTTTAGTTGTAGTTTTAGTCGTTGTCTTACGTGTAGATTTTGTCGAAGATGCTTTACTTGCTAACAACTCCAGTGCTGTGGAAAGCGTCACATTTTCTACTGATTGACCTTCAGGGATACTCACGTTTGTTTTGGCGTGCTTGATATAAGGTCCATAAGGACCATCGTAAATATTGATTTGTTCGCCGTCTTCTGGGTGTGCGCCCAATTCCCGTAAAGCAGCTTTAGATTTACTGTTGGTGCTGCTGCGTCCCTTTTTCGGTTCAGATAACAATTCCAAAGCCCTTTCTAAAGAAATTGTTAAGACATTATCGCTAGCTTTTAAAGAGCGATAATCTTTCCCTTCTTTACCTTGGTCATGAACAACATAAGGACCAAAACGTCCTAAACTTGTTTGAATTTTACCACCTGTAGCCGGATGAATTCCTAACGTCCGGGGTAGCGCCAAAAGACCAACAGCCATCTCCAGAGTGACATTTTCTGGAGTGACACCTTTCGGTAAAGAAGCTTGTTTCGGTTTGGGGTTTTCTTCCGTCTTGTCACCCAACTGAACGTAAGGACCGTAAGCGCCAATTTTCACATAAATCGGTTCGCCAGTTTCTGGATGGCGTCCTACTTGGTCGGGACCCTCAGTTTTTTGCCGCAGTAAGACTTCTACCTTTTTCGGGTCGAGGTCAGCGGGGGTGAGGTCTTTAGGAATTGAAGCAGTGACAACACCGTTACCATTTTCAACTTCGATGTAAGGACCGTATTTACCAATGCGGACTTTAGCATTGAGATTTTCTAGTTCCACCGTCCTAGCTTTGGTAGCATCAATTTGGCTGTCTTGTTCTCTAACTAGAGTTTCTAAACCTTTATCACCCGAATAGAATTCCCGCAGATAGGGTAGCCATTTGGCTTCACCGGTAGCAATATCATCTAAAGTTTGCTCCATTTTGGAAGTAAAGCTGGGATCTACGATGTCGGGAAAGTGTTTTTCTAGCAAGTCGGTGACAGCAAAAGCAGTGAAAGTCGGAATTAGGGCGTTACTCACCAATTGGGCGTAACCTTTATCAAGGATAGTGCCGATAATGCTGGCGTAAGTACTGGGACGACCGATACCTTCACTTTCTAAAGTTTTTACCAAAGTAGCTTCAGTGTATCGAGCCGGTGGTTGAGTTTCGTGATCAACTGCCTCTAAGTTGGTGCAATTCGGATGATCCCCCACTTTCATCGGCGGTAAAATTACTTCTTGGTCTTCCAACGCTGCTTCGGGATCGTCTGAACCTTCAACGTAAGCGCGTAAATAACCGGGAAAATCAATTCGCTTACCAGAGGAACGAAAACCCGCATCCTCAACTTGCAACTGCACGGTAATTTGAGTTTGGCGAGAATCTGCCATTTGACAAGCCACGGTGCGCTTCCAAATCAAGTCATACAGCGCCAGTTCTCGACCGCCTAAGCCTGTTTCTTGGGGCGTGCGGAAGCTGCTACCCGCCGGACGTATGGCTTCGTGTGCTTCTTGTGCGCCTTTGGATTTGGTGGTGTACTGTCTGGGTTGGGGGCTGAGATATGATTTGCCGTAAAGCTTTTCGACACAATCACGCGCAGCCGAAATTGCTTGATCTGACAAATGCACCGAATCTGTACGCATGTAGGTAATGTACCCCTGCTCGTACAACTTCTGAGCAATTCGCATTGTATCTCGTGCAGAAAGGCGCAATTTCCGGTTAGATTCTTGTTGCAGCGTCGAGGTGGTAAACGGTGGCGCAGGTTTGCGTGTTACCGGGCGTTCTTCAATGTCTGTCACTGTCCAGGGTTTACCAGTTAGACGTTCTTTGAGCGCGATCGCTTCTTCTTCTGAAAGCAGCACGACTTTGCGCCCAGCAATAATTTGACCTGTCGCTGCATCAAAATCACTGCCTGTTGCTACTTTCGTTCCTGCCAGCGTCACTAACTGCGAGGTGAAAGCAGCTTTTTGATGCTGCAAGTAAGCCTTCAAATCCCAATATGTACCCTCATGGAAAGCGCGGCGTTGACGTTCCCGTTTCACCAAAACCCGCACAGCTACCGATTGCACCCGTCCCGCAGATAATCCCCAAGCGATTTTTTTCCACAGCAACGGCGACAGCGTGTAGCCCACAAGCCGATCCAAAATTCGCCGTGTTTCTTGAGCGCGAACCAACTGCTCATCAATATTGCGGCAGTTTTTCAACGCTTTTTTAATCGCGTCTGAGGTAATTTCGTGAAATACCATCCGCTTGGTTGGAATTTTCGGCTTGAGCAGTTGATATAAATGCCAACTTATACTTTCACCTTCCCGGTCTTCGTCCGTTGCCAAAATCAGTTCAGTTACACCTTTCATGGCTTCTTTGAGCTGAGTGACAATCTTCTTTTTGTCTTTGGGGATGATATACAACGGTTCAAAGTCGGCATCTACATTGACCCCCAGTTGCGCCCATTTTTCCCCTTTGACACTAGCGGGAATATCTGTAGCCGACTGGGGAAGGTCACGTACATGACCCATAGATGCTTCCACTCGATAGTCCTTCGGCAGGTAATTGCGAATGGTACGAGCTTTGGTTGGAGATTCGACGATGACGAGAGTTGACATGGAAATTTCAAAAAAATAATAGCTGCAAAGCTAGACAGTTAAATTAACATTACTTCCGCGAAAGAATGTGATTTCATCCTCACACAAACTGTCCGTTCAAGATAAAATCCCTGCAAATTCGCTCTTGAGAGCGTAGCCCTTCTCGTAGGATAGTCCTTTCTTGAGGATAGACTAGGGAAAGCAGAAGTGTAAATTTAGTGTTATCTCAATCATTAACTTATATCTTGCATAATTGGCGACTACAGTTTTGAAAAGGAGATTTGGAGACTTGGGGGAAATGTAGGGGCGGGGAATCCAAGCGCCCGATGCCCGATGCCCAATGCCCCATTCCAAAAAGATTGTGCCAAAATTAAAGCAAATAAATTTGAGAGCAATAGCAAAGTGGGATTTTACCTACATTTATAGAGGTAAATCTATGCAACCGATTCGACAAGGTGATGTTATTTTACTGCCTGTGCCGCAAGTCGAAGGACAATCTATACCTCACTTGACTTTGGCAGAAGGTGAAGTTACCGGACACAAACACCGCATTACTGAAGGTGAGGTGGAATTGTCACATAAAGATGATACTCTTTATCTGCGTGTGTTTTCAGTTACGGCAAGGATATGGAAAGATGGCAAGGCGTTGCATAATATAGGGATGAGTTGAGGTATTATACTGTGCATTGTCCATACTCCAAGTCTACGGAGATAAGAAAAAATGATGAAAAGGGTGTCGGGTATAGGTGTCGGGTGTGGGGAACCCCATAATTAAAATTAGGGGTTTCAAATAAGGACGCTTTATGCTATTCCAAATCAGTAGATATGCTCAAACATTCAATTCGATTGTTACTTTATTACTTTAAGTATAGAGAAATACCTGTATTTAGCTAATTCATCCCGCATTTATCCAACGCCAATTTTAAGTGATCGCCTTAACCCCTGAAAAAGCAATCAAACAATAAATTCTTGTTCTCCCGTTTGCACAGTAATTTAAGTTTTTGTCAAGACTAATTAAGATGCGTTTGCCCGGACACTGCCCCTTTTTTAAAGTTCACAGGTTTTGACCATCTTCATAAACATGGACTCATCAATTAGTAATCTAGACCGCATTAGCACATCCAGGATAAAGTTGTACTACAAGTGAATGTTGCTCAATGATCACTAAAACCATCCAACGTATTTTCCTGATTGCAATCAGCTTAATTGTGATTTCTGTGGCATTAATCAGTGTGACGGTTGCTCAAAACACGAATCGAATGTCGGCAGAGCCAATTATAACAGTTCAAGTAGACCGTATCAATCAGAATCAGGCGATGCCTTTAGAAAGCTCTGCTAAGGTGATCGTGGCTCAAGCTCCAAATCAAAGCCCATCCAAAATCAACATCAACCCAGAGACAGGCGTTCCCAATGATGCAATTTTACTCACAGTTTTTCTGAAACACGACCAATCCAAAACCTTAGATCAAATTCTCGAAGAACTGAAGCAATCTGGCTACTGGAAAGCGTTTCCGCCTGAAGGAGTTGATGTTGTTTCCTGGTATGTCGTTATGGGCATTGGGCAGGTTGTGACTTTAGCTGTACCGCCAAAGCAATTACGATCTGTGAATGTAGCACTTGAACGAACCGCTTGGAGCGCTTATCGGACTGAATTTTATGCCACCTACGATTTTGCACAAGTTGCAAAAAAGTTACGCGAGCAGGCGTTGCAACGCTCTTAATAAAATTGATTCTGTAAGGTAAAGAAATTGAAGCACTGATCCAAGCAGCAGGAGCAAATATCATTTATCTACCACCTTATTCTCCCGATTTCTCCCCAATTGAAAATAGAGGAGTGGAAAATCAAAAGTATACTACGTTCTATCGGTGCTAGAAATTATCCTTCTTTAGGGAAAGCAATTGAAGAAACTTTTAATAAAGTGTCTTCAAAAGATATCCAAAGCTGGTTTACTCACTGTTGCTATTGTACGTCAGTAGACTAGGAAACGCTATACACGGCGTAATCCTAATCAGCCCGTGAAGCCATTTGTTGGGTAAATTGGGGAATCGACCCAGAGGAATTTCACTACTCAAACTTGATTTTGAGCGAGTAAATAATATAAAAAAATTATAAATTTAGTTAACTAAAATACATTTTACTAAAAATTAACATAAATGGGCAAATATACCCTTTCTTATAAAGAACTTATGTTAGGATAAAATCGAAATGAAGTGAGTTCGGCGATACGGATCTTGTATTTAGTAATAATTGCAGCCGCCTCTCCGAATGAACATATCTGCATCAATGGATTTTGGAGAATTTCATGTCAATTTACGTAGGGAACCTGTCCTACAGCGTCACAGAAGACGACCTTAGTAAGGTATTTGCAGAGTACGGCACCGTTAGCCGGGTTCAATTACCCACAGACAGAGAAACAGGTCGCGCACGCGGCTTTGGTTTCGTAGAAATGGAATCATCAGCGGCAGAAGACGCTGCGATCGCAGCTCTAGATGGTGCAGAATGGATGGGGCGGGCAATGAAAGTTAACAAAGCAAGACCACGCGAGGAGAAAAGTTCTCGCGGTGGTGGTGGCAATTGGGGGGAAAGAGGCAACGACAGACGCTATTAAGTCTTTAAGTCAATAAGAGCAAACGTAGCAAATATTGTTAAAAGCAAATCGAAGCTTTTGTCAAGCTCAATTGAGTCCAAAATAAGCAGTTCAGTTATCTACTGAACTGCTTATTGTTATTTTTATTTTTGAATTACCAAAGCCAAATTTAAACATAATTTAATTAGACAGCATGGTGGGATGTCTATCGTAGAGACGTTCCGTCGGAACGTCTCTACAATATGTCGAATTTACCAAGGTGTATTGTCAAATCATCAAAACAATATGCAATGCCGCAATTTATTATGCAACTTAAGGCGTGAAAATTGCTAGAGTGAACAGAGTTAGCCTGAATGTCTAATCGCCAAAACCTATACATATCATGGATTTTGCTAATCTTGCATCCCAGTTAAATGCTGGAACAATACTGCCAGAGGGGATTGTGATTATCACCCTGATGACGGTTTTGATTGTTGACTTGATTTTGGGGCGTACATCCGCACGCTGGATTGGATATCTGGCGATCGCTGGTTTATTTAGCTCCATCCTCGCCCTATATTTTCAATGGGATAATGTCAATCCCATCTCGTTTAGCGGTGGCTTTAACGGCGACGACCTCAGCATCGTCTTTCGCGGGATCATCGCTTTGTCTGCGATCGCTACCATATGTATGTCTATTGGCTACATTGAGCAGAGTGGCACCGCTTTAGCAGAATTCATCGCTATTTTGCTCACAGCTACCCTAGGGGGGATGTTTCTCTCTGGGGCGAATGAGTTGGTGATGACTTTTATCTCCTTAGAAACCCTGAGTATCTCCTCTTATTTGTTAGCAGGTTATACCAAGCGTGACCCTCGCTCTAATGAAGCGGCGCTAAAATACCTGTTGATTGGAGCCTCAAGTACAGCAGTATTTTTGTATGGTGTTTCCCTACTGTATGGGTTATCGGGCGGACAAACAGAATTTAGTGCGATCGCGTCGGGTATTGCCACAGCGAACCTTGGTCAATCTTTAGGTTTGGTGATGTCCCTCGTTTTCGTGATCGCAGGTATTGGCTTCAAAATCTCTGCCGCCCCCTTCCACCAGTGGACACCAGACGTTTACGAAGGCGCTCCCACACCTGTGATTGCCTTTTTATCCGTCGGTTCCAAAGCCGCCGGATTTGCTCTAGCCATCCGCTTGCTAACAACAGTCTTCCCCCTAGCTGTGAACGAGTGGCACTTTGTTTTCACCGCGCTCGCCGTTCTGAGTATGATATTGGGTAACGTAGTCGCCCTCGCCCAAACCAGCATGAAACGGATGCTAGCTTATTCATCTATTGCCCAAGCTGGGTTTGTGATGATTGGCTTGATTTCTGGCACTCAAGCCGGATATTCCAGTATGATTTTTTACATGCTGGTTTACCTGTTCATGAACTTGTGCGGCTTTACTTGCGTAATTCTCTTTTCTTTGCGGACGGGAACCGACCAGATCGCCGAATACTCTGGTTTGTATCAAAAAGATGCACTGTTAACTCTGGGATTAAGTATTTCCTTGCTTTCCTTGGGTGGAATTCCGCCACTAGCGGGATTCTTTGGCAAAATTTACATCTTCTGGGCTGGTTGGCAAGCTGGTCTTTACTGGCTAGTCTTGCTGGGCTTAATTACCAGCGTTGTTTCCATCTACTACTACATTCGCGTAGTCAAAATGATGGTAGTCAAAGAACCTCAAGAAATGTCCGACGCGGTGAAGAATTATCCGGAAGTGCGTTGGAATTTGCCTGGTCTCAGACCTTTGCAAGTGGGTTTGATAGTAACTTTAATCGCGACTTCTATCGCGGGTATTTTGTCAAATCCCTTGTTTACCTTGGCTAACAATTCCGTTGCTAATACTCCATTTTTACAACCAGGAATGGTTGTTAAAACTCAGGTAAGTGCTGTTAATCCTGATCAGTCAGAATTGTAAATTTAGTTAGGGGTTAGGAGTTAGGAGTTAGGAGTTAGGAGTTAGGAGTTAGGAGTTAATAACTCTTAGCTCCTAATTTTTTATAATTACCAATTTTTATCCTATACGGGAACTGTAATTGCTCCCCTCGGCACCTTCTCTTGGTGATGACTTTCCCTTTAGAGTTTCTCCGTGTTTTTCGACAATGATTTGACGTTTGTCATGCCTATAGGAATCCTATTTGATTTTTGAATAGGTTCCGTACATCTGTAAAGTGTCGAAATCAAAGGTAGTGTGTCTAATAAACCACTCAAACATCCACTTTAAATGAGAAAATGTTGGAACCAAAGCACAAAAACGTCTAACCCATGTTTTGGCTTGTAAC
>JBPCQW010000356.1:0-4265 GCA_050997715.1 Hassallia sp. | reverse complement strand
AACTCACAGTTTGCAAGTTGCTGAAAATGAAACCGTCTTATCAGTAGCCGATGCAGCTGGTTTAGATTTACCAAGTTCGTGTCATGCAGGTGTTTGCACAACTTGTGCGGCTCAAATTACTCAAGGAACTGTAGATCAAACTGATGGCATGGGTGTTAGTCCAGAATTACAAAAACAAGGTTATGCTCTACTTTGTGTCGCTTATCCCCGTTCGGATTTGAAAGTTGAGACAGGAAAAGAAGATATCGTTTATCAGTTACAATTTGGGAAAGAATGATAAATGTTAGTTGTTAATTGTTAGTTGGCAAAAAAAGTCTGACTAACTACTATATGTTAACGACTAAAAATTATTTAAGCAGTATTGCAGTTAAGTCTTAATCAAGCTATTCACGCTCAAACACTAATCAAGCATAAACTAAGATGACTACACATTTTATAACCGCCGAAATTGACTTGCAAGAAACAAACTCAGAATTACAAAAAGCAATTGAGACAGAGTTGCAAAAAGAGGGAGAACCTCTGCGATGGGCAATTACTTCTGTAGATGTTGAAAAAGAATCATGCACTGTTGAAGCTGTCGTGATTGGAGCGCTAATAACTCCAAATGCGTGAATGCGTGAATTGATTCGTCCATATACTGCTATCTTAATTGTACCAACTGGTATTGGGGCAGAAATTGGCGGTTATGCAGGAGATGCATTGCCAGTTGCTAAAGTTGTATCTCAAGTTTGCGATCGCCTAATTACTCACCCCAATGTCCTTAATGGCGCCAGTTTATATTGGAATTTGCCCAATACTTTCTACGTTGAAGGTTATGGGCTTGACAAATTTGCCGCCGGATGCTGGGGTTTGCGTCCAGTTCATCAAAATCGCATAGGTTTGCTTTTAGACCAAGGAATTGAGCCAGAGTTGCGACTGCGACATCTGCAAGCAGCGGATGCTGCTAGAGCCACCTTAGGTTTATCGTTGACAGATTATGTAATAACTGATGCACCTTTACAAGTAGAATTGCGGTCATCGGCATCGGGTGCGAGTTGGGGGACAATTGGCAACCCAGATAGCTTGTTAAGGGCAGCGGAAGTACTGATAAATAAAGCTGGAGCGCAGGCGATCGCAGTTGTTGCCCGTTTCCCCGATAATATTGATGAAGAAGCCGATCAAAACTACCGTCACGGTAAAGGAGTTGATCCCATAGCTGGGGCAGAAGCGGTGATTAGCCATTTGATAGTGCGAACCTTTCAAATTCCTTGCGCTCATTCCCCCGCACTTTCTCCCGTACCGATAGATCCCGATTTATCTCCACGTTCCGCCGCCGAAGAATTAGGTTATACTTTCTTACCATGCGTCCTTGTCGGTTTGAGTCAAGCACCCCAATTTATTGTTGGGGAAACTCATCAATTGCCCCAACCTACTGACATTTGGGCTAATCAAGTTGATGCCGTCATCGTACCCGCAACCGCTTGTGGTGGTAGCACTCTGTTAAGCTTGAATAATAGACGATGCCAAATCATCACCGTCCTTGAAAACAAAACTCAGATGCAAGTTCCTCCCGAACCCTTGGGAATCAAGTGCATACAGGTAAACTCATATTTAGAAGCAGTAGGTGCATTAGTAGCACACAAAGCAGGCATCAACCCATCTGCCCTAAGCTCAAAAATATCGTCTTTGCAGAGACGCGATTAATCGCGTCTGTACAATGTTAGGTATTAGGCATTTATCCCCCCCTCTCCCCTACCCGTGGAACAACAGCAAAAGCAAGAACCAGAAATTCCCTACTTAACACGCACCCAAGTGCTTGTGGCAATGGGTGTGACTGCAATAATTTTATGGATAATTGCCAAGTTGTGGTTACGCTTTGGCAACGTGGTGATATTTTCTTGGCATTGGCAGGAAAGAGATTTACTCTTAGGAATAGCCTTAGGGTTAATCATCACCGCTGTGAGTGGATTAGCTTATCGTTTTTTCCCTACTTACCGTAAAAGTGCAGATTATTACTTACAAATAGTACTTAAACCCTTGGCTTTACCAGACATAATTTGGCTGGGGTTGCTACCAGGATTAAGTGAAGAATTGTTATTTCGGGGTGTAATGTTGCCAGCTTTGGGAGGAGATCATGTAGCGGTAATTGTATCGAGTCTCTGTTTTGGTGTCTTACACCTTAGCAGTCCCCAACAATGGACTTATGTAATTTGGGCAACTATTGTTGGGTTAATATTGGGGTACAGCGCTTTAATTACTGGTAACTTGTTAGTGCCGATTGTTGCTCATATGTTGACGAATTTGATTTCTAGTTATTTTTGGAAGATAAGACGGTTGTAGGTAATATCATGTCCGCACTTATTAACACTAATAAAATACCGTCGTAGAGACGTTCCACCGGAACGTCTTTGCGGGATTTATTGCGTATATTCACTGCTGTGGGGGTGTAAGTTGTGTTGAGATGCAAGTGCGATCGCAATCGGTAAAATTCGATGTTCCTCAACTTGAATTCTGGCGTGAAGGGTTTCTGGTGTATCATCAGGCAATACTGGCACCGCAGCTTGCATCAAAATTGCACCGCTGTCCACTTCTAAACACACCAAATGCACCGTACAGCCCGCAATTTTCACCCCAGCACCAAGAGCTTGTTCTACGGCATTAACTCCCTTAAAACTGGGCAATAAACTTGGATGAATATTGATAATTTTATCAGGAAAGGCATCAATTAAAATCGGTGTCACCAGTCGCATCCAACCTGCCATAATCACCCATTCAACATCATATTGCCGCAAAGTTTGCACAATTTCCCCATCAAATTCTTCGCGGTTTTTGTATTTGCGGTGGTCTATAAATATAGATGGCACACCCCAATTTTCCGCGCGTACTGCTGCTTTTGCTGAGGAATTATTGTAAATCAAAACTTGAATTTTGGCATCAATTTGTTTATTTTTGATTGCTTCGGCAACTGCTTCAAAATTGCTACCATTTCCAGAAGCCATGATTCCCAATTTTAAAGGTGCTGACATCAGCTTTTTGGGCAAAATATTGGGTGATATCAAGCTGGGGGTAACTGAATTCATATTCATGCTTTATTAACCTAGAAGACTAGAACGTCTCTACAAAACGTTAAATTTTTGAAGCATATCACAAAATCATCCCGTAAATATGCAACGCTAAATTTTGAATATCAACAAGCTTTTATGACATCACCACGATCGCGTCAATTGCTAGATAACGATACTGTAGCTGCGTGGATTTTTCTCACCCCAGCATTAATTTTACTATTCATCTTTCTTCTATACCCGATCGCCTATTTATTTTTTCTCAGCTTCACTGCTGGTAGTTTCACTTCCACAGGTATTCATTGGGTAGGATTGAAAAATTACTCGCGTTTGTTAATCAATCCCGATTTTTGGCAAGTTATAAATAACACATCTTATTTCGCGATCGCTAGCGTCATTCCCAGTATAATTATTCCCTTAGGATTGGCGGTATTATTAAATCGCAACTTGCCATTGCGAGGAATTCTCCGAAGTGTTTATTTTCTCCCTTCAATTATCTCTCTAGTTGCGGCTGGTTTAGGATTTCGCTGGCTATTTCAAACTGACGGACCAGTTAACGCATTTTTAAATTTGTTTGGCATTTCCCCAATTCTTTGGTTAGGAGATACATTTTGGGCAATGCCAGTATTAATTTTATTAAGTATTTGGAAACAACTTGGTTTCAATATGGTGGTATTTTTGGCAGGGTTGCAAGCCATTCCTCCCAGTAGTTATGAAGCAGCGGAACTTGATGGGGCAAATGCTTGGCAACAATTTTGGTATATTACTTTACCAGGATTGCGACCGACTTTAATCTTTGCGATCATTACTACTGTGATTTTCACATTGCGGAGTTTTGAGCAAGTTTATGTGATTACAGGTGGTGGTCCATTGAATTCTACCAATTTATTAGTTTATTACATATACCAAGAAGCATTTGGGCAATTTGATTTTGGTTACGCAGCAGCGGCAGCGACGGTGTTATTAGCAGTGACGCTGGTGTTAGTTTACTTGCAATTGCGAACTTGGGGCGAGGATTGAGGGGGAGTGGAGGAGTGGAGGAGGGGGGGAGTGGGGGAAGCGTGGTGTGGGGGAGTGGGGGACAGTTGACTCCTGACTTTTGACTCCTAACAGTTGACTCCTGACAGTTGAATCCTGACTTTTGAATCCTGACTTTTGAATCCTGACAGCTGACTCCTGACAGTTGACTCCTGACTTTTGCCCCCTGACCATTGACTCCTGACT
>JBPCQW010000351.1:0-15517 GCA_050997715.1 Hassallia sp. | reverse complement strand
TGTCAAAGTCTTCCTTCCTCTATAAGGGGAGGCAGAGGTTTGAATGGAATTAAGGTTAATTTGCTGTACGTAATATAACAAATAACTAATGACTAATGAGAAAATCAATCATTGCATTTACCATTATTTTGACATTGCTGTGCATTAGGTACATGATGCCAGTCATGGCATATTTCGATTCATCTAATATACAAATTCATTTCAATGAAAAAGAAGCAGATGGATCAAGCCGAGGCAGACCTTCCAAAAGGGTAGGAACGGGAAGCCGTGGAGAATGCCTACCAGTGAAAATGCCAGTTACTGCTTTGATACCCAATAAAAATCCCGGTTTAACGGTTGAGGAACATCCTACCTTTTGGTTTTTTGTCCCTTATCAGTTTAATAATACATCCGGGGGAGAGTTTGCGTTGCAGGATGAAGCAAACAAAGATGTTTACCGAACATCTTTTAAGCTGCCGCAAACAGCAGGTATAGTTAGCCTCAGCGTACCATCCACAGTTACCTTAGAACTTAACAAAAGCTATCAATGGTACTTTAAAATTTACTGTAATCGGCAAAATCTATCTAACCCAGTATTTGTGCGTGGATGGGTGCAAAGAGAAGCGCTCAAACCAGATTTAGAGAGAGTTTTGCAAGCAACTGACGATAAGCGATCGCGCATTGCTATTTATGCTGAAAATGGTATTTGGTATTCAGCTTTGACCGAGTTAGCTAAACTTCGTTTTGCTGAACCTAAAAATACCGTCTTTATTAATGATTGGGCTAATTTATTGCGAGATGTTGACTTAGAGAATTTAGCCCAACAACCGATTGTGGCAGAAGTGAAAAGCTACCGTTAAGTTATGATTTTTGTCGTCAGCATTGGTGCTTAGTAAAGTTTATTTTAACTACATTTTGTGCTTACTACTTTAAAGCCAATTTCCGACTAAAACATAAGGCGCCCAAAAATAAGGAGTTTGATATTTAGCTAATAAAGCAAGTTGAGCTTGACGCAGAGCTTCGGCTTTAGTTTCTGTAGTGTCTGCTAAGTGTTTATAAAATTGATTCATTAATTCGGCAGTTGATTGGTCTTCTACCGACCACAATGTTGCTAAAGTACTGCGTGCGCCGGCTCGCACAGCTATTCCTGCCAGTCCTAAGGTAGCTCGCTTATCACCACTAGCGGTTTGACAAGCACTGAGGACAAGTAATTCAATTGCGCGATCGCTTGTATTACGAAGTCGCAATAAGTTATCAAAATCTTTGACTTTTAAAAGTCGTTCCCAAGTGAGAATAAAGGTTTTCTCGGCGTTAGAACTAAACTCACCGTGAGTAGCTATGTGAACTACAGTAAATGGTGCTTCTTTAATTCGATTTTGGACATTTATTTTTGTAAAAGTACGATTTATAAGTTCTTGACTTTTGGGTATAGTTGAGTGAATTTTCTGTAATTCCACTACCACGTTGTTGAGCGGAGCAAATGAGCGACCTTCGATTTCACGTTGTTCGCTAACTCCAGCAATTAAAACATTTAATTGTCGTCGTTGCAAAGGTTTGGGATCAATAAGTTGCAAACCTGGAGCTAAGGCGATCGCATACTTTTGGATTAAAAATTGTTTCTGTTTTTCGTCATAAAGAACACCCATCGGAATATTTCGCAAAGAACCATCTAGAACGAATACTAAAGTTTTTATTTTTATCTTTGCTAAATCAACTTCCAGCGGTTGAATCAACCAAGCATAGAGTTTTTGGGAGAGTTTTTGAACATCATTAATCCGGTCGGGTTCTCTAAGATATTGCCCTAATTTATCTAGGGTATTCTCAACTACTTTCGCTTCTATATAAGTCGTATAATGGCTAAGTTGAGTTTGATTTGGTATCTTGATAATAATTTCTATACGGTCTTTTAAAATAATCGGATAAATAACTGCGGCTGTTGGATCGATTTTGTCAACCACGTCATCAATTTGTTTTGGTTTCGCTTGTAAACAAGCTTCCCGAAAAAAGTTCTCTAGTTCACTTAATTGCAATGCTTCAATCACATTCCTAGCTTGCTTTAAGTTATCTTGACTAACTAAGAATTGGGGAGTGGGGAGTGGGGAGTAGGGAGTGGTGTTTTCTCCTTTTGTCTTGACTTCACCCTCATGTGTTTGTTTTATTGTCTTTCCCCATTCCCTATTCCCTATTCCCCACTCCCCATTTTTTGGTTGCAAGAGTAAATCAACTAATTGCCGATATACAGGTTCGACATTATCCCGAAAGGTAAATTGCACATCTGGATTTAGGGCAATCAAATCATTGCGTAAAAATTTTAGGGTATCTACTGCTTGAGTATAGAAGGCGATCGCCCCGTTTATATCGCCTTTAATTTTGAGTATCTGTCCTAATTGCCATTGCCAAAGATAAACAATATCCTTAGCTTTAATTGCCTGAGCTTGTATCAAAGCTTGCTCGGTTAACTTCTGTGCGTTAGGTATGTCTTGGGTTTTCAGATACAATCCACCCAGCGCACCGAGAGCATAAGCTTCGGAACGCTTATCCTCAATGCTTCTAGCTTGTTGAATCGCTGTTGCCAAATTTTGAGCAATTTCTTTCCAGGATGGGATGTCTGCACTGGTAGCTTGTTTTAAGTATACCAAACTCTGAGCTAAGTTAATTTGGGCATAAATTGCCGTCTTGCCGGGTGTTATTTTCGTCAGCTTTAACTGTATTTCAGACGATAATTGTTGTGCTTGCGACCATTTTTGTAGTGACAACAACATACTTAGGTGATTAAGTTGTGCTTGGATTTGTCCAAGCGGTGAAGTAGATGTTTTAGCGGATTCTAAGTAAAATTCGGCTGCTTGTTGATAAAATTTGATAGTTTTTGGGTCTTTAGAGAAGACAGATGTGCTTAAATACTGCAAGGGCGTATACTCTTGAATAGTTGTGGTATCGTGGTGCGATTCTCTGTTACCTAAAGCTGCATAAATGTTACCTAAACTGAGCAAAGCAGCGCTTATTTCTGGAGGAGATTGTAATTTTTCGGCTATGTCCCGACTTTCGAGCAAAACTTTTAACGATACTTCTAAATCACCAATTAATTGCACCACATCACCCAGGCTGCGTAAAGCAGTAGCTTTAACCAATGAGTCTGGTTGCTTTTCTAGACGGTGGTAGATTTCCTTTAATGTCGTGCGAGATTGTAAGTATTGCCCTAAGGCTTGTTGGGCAATGCTTTGGTTAATTAGGCTGCGAGTTTTGCCAACTTCATCACCTGCTTTTTTGTAGATATTTTCAGTTTGTTTCCATGTGTCTAAAGCAAGTTCTGGTTTACCTAGTTCTAATTGCAGATTTCCCTGAATTTCTAATGTTTGCGCGAAAACTGATGCTGAATTTGGGTTATTTTGTGAGGTTGTTAAGATTTGCAGACTTTGAGCGATCGCCATTTCTGCTTTTTCCCATTGTCCCAGTTGCTTAAAGACTAATGAGAGATTACTCAAAGCGATCGCTTCTCCCAATTTATCTTTTTGAGTTCGCAAAGCATCTGCTGCTTGTTGTAAAATCGTCACCGCTGTCGATAACTCTCCAGCCTCATAGAGTTTTCGACCTTGTTCAATCAACACTTTACCATTTGGCGGTTGGACTTGAGAAAACACTGGTGATGAAATTACACCCAAAGCGATAAATAACGCAATTAGAACAAGGGGGAAGAGGGAAGGTTTTTTGTTACCTTTCTTCCTAACTTTTGCAAGAAGTTTATTCTTTAAAAAACGTCGTATCGCTACAATAAATCGCCACCCTTTTCTTCTCATTTCCTTGACTTTGCCTTAATCTTGACTAAAGGGTGCTTGATTCGGGCAAGCTGTGGGAGTTGACAAAATGTTATTTGTATACTTTGTGGGTGCAGAGGCGATTAACGTTACCTCGCCTTTATCGCTGATTACCCAACCAGTAGCTGCCACCATTTGATTTGGGAACTTAGAGCTACTTACTTTAATAATTCTCCCCCTCTCCCTGTCTCCCCCTCTCGCTGTCTCCCCCTGCGTCACCCAATCGACAGTTGCAGTCTGATTACTACGTAGTGCTTCAGTTGGTAAAGGTGGTAAACCCCCACGTCCGGTAATTATAAATACATCGCCTCGACTTGCTGGGCAACCTTGGACAATTAAACGACTTTGGTCAACAACATTACTAGATAATTCTACTAATCCAGAGCTGGGGTCTAGATTGGGCGTGTTAATTTGCACATTCCCACTTAAGAAAGGATTTGCTCCAGTAGCCGTGATTTCACTTTCTAGAGTGGGAGCATTCCGCAACTGAGTACCAAAAATACCAGAGGCATTGATAGTTACATTTCCGCCGCGAAAATCAGCAGAATTGGCACTGATATCGCTATTTTCCCCAGGGACGGCGACGATGAAACCATTTTTTGCATCGATGTTGATGTTGCCGCCTGTGATATTATTGCCTCTCGCGTTGGTGGTGATAACACTGCCTCGGCGCAATATTAAATTAAGAGAGCGGAGGTTGATATTTCCCTCTCCTGCTCTGGTATCAGCCGTGAGTTTTCCTTGATTGTCTAGCAACAAGACACCAGAGGTAATCTCTAAGTTGCCTGCCCTCCCTGAGCCAGTACTAGCCACACTAATTGCTGCTCCATCCCGGACAGTCAATTTGTTAGTATTAATTCTCAAACCGCCAGCACTACCAGAAGCCTCACTTGTAGCTAGCAAGGTACTGGGAACAATCTTACCATTGCGATCGATGCCCGTGCCAGTGACTGTCACAGAATTCGAGGCATTTATATCTAACCTCCCTGCCTGACCTGTACTACTGTTAATCGCAGCAGTTGAGATGCTTGCACCGTCTTGGACAAGCAAACGCTGCGTGTTGATTATTAACTCCCCTGCGTTGCCTGTGGCTATTGTCAGTCTACTCATGTTGGTCTCAGCAACCAGACCACTAGGTAAATTCCTCCTACCTAGTACGGATCGACCGCTGGCTTCTAGAGATTCAGAGGCATGTATTCTCAAAGTCCCTGCATTACCTGCACCACGGGTACTAGTTAATATTCGCCCTCCATCACGGAGAATCAATTTACTGGTGTTAATGTTGACTGTTCCAGCATCCCCAGCATCATTGTTAGTACCGAGACTCTGAGTTCCTAAGCTTGTAATAAATCCATCACCCAGTAACTGCACAGATTCAGAAGCATTTACTGTTATATTCCCTCCCGCTCCAGAACCATCGCTAGACGCATCAACTAATCCACTATGACGAACAATCAACCGTTTCGTTTCAATTTTTATGTCACTCGCAGCTCCGCTTCCCAAAGTCCCAGTAGCTAACTGGCTGTTACTTACTTCTACAGATTCAGATGCTTTGATTACCAGAGGTTGACCTCGTTTCTGTGCCGTAGTCACCCCCACTACTTGTGAATCGTCACTGATCGCAATTTTTCTGCCACGTAACTGAATAGCCCCATTGCCTTCACCACTTGTATTAATCAAAGCTGCTTGGGATAATTGAATATCTTGGAAGTTCTGCACCCCTTCATATCCAAATGCCCAGCCTTCGGAAATTGGATTCAGGCTGACGAGACTGTTAGGAGCAACACTTCCTAACTCAATTCGTCCTGCGGCTGATCTCAGTCTGCCACCTTTGACTAATACATCACCACCTAAGATAGCCAAGGTATTACCAGGCAGAACTTGTAGCATAGACCCCTCAATTTGAATCGGTTGAGCAATTTGCCCAAATTGCAAACCGATGGGAACACTTACAGTTAGTAGCGGTGGTGTTTCAAGATTAGTAGCACTAAATTGTGTGCCATCAGCAAAAATTAGATTACTGGCTGTACTCGTCACGAAAGAGCCATTAACGTTTAATAAGGCATTCGGACCAAAGATAATTCCATTGGGATTAATCAGAAAAAGATTAGCAGAACCGTTAGTATTGGTTTTGAGTAAGCCATCTATTTTAGAGATTGAGCTACCCGTCACCCGGCTAATGATGTTTTGAACATTCAAGTCGTTGTTAAAAAAAGCCGATCCACCTGTGGGTACAGACAATTCTCTAAAACTATGAAAAAGATTGTTTCCAACTCGATTTCCATTAGTAATTGTGAAGTCAAGATTATTGGTGGTTAAAACCTTAGTAGATAAAGTTGCATCTGAGGTAATTTGTGCCTGAATAACATCGCTTTTGCTTAGAAAGCATAAAAACCCTAAACCAGCAATCCATAAATAATTAGTCTGCTTTCTCATAAATGCTTAATAAAAATGAAATTCAGTACAAATTACCTGTTTCTAGTTAAGTAGGCAAAAGTTTTCTCAAAACACTGTTTATCTACTTTTGCCTAGTTTATCATTGAGTTATTTTACTAACAGACTGCAAAACAATGCTGCGTATCATCCCCTACATATCTCCAATATCCCCAGCCACCACCTGGACACGGAACGCAGTCTCCCCTGGATATCGGTTTATGGTCAATAACCGGAACTTTAACCTTTTCTTGTGGTGGTGAATCTGAAGAGTTTGTATCTCGCGGGATTTTAACGACTTCTAGCTCAACCGGTTCGGATGTGGTAACAGTATTAAATTTCGTCTCCTCAGCCCTAGCAATTGGGCTAAACATCAATAAAAATGATAAAGCGAAAGCGATGACAAGAGAAATTTTGCGTTTCATGATTTATCTCCTTAGTAGACTTAAGTTTTTTCCTGATATTCGTAGCTGCTTAAGACTTATGCATTCACATAAATTTGATTGTGTGCATAATGCCTTACTTGATTTGATCAACAGAAGTTAAGCACTCATTTAGCTTTCCTTCTGTATTCTTAATAGATATAAGGAAATCAACTTATGCAGTTTTGGAATTATGTGGAAAAAATTGCCAGGATTCTGGTCAGTTCAACTAAGAAGACTGAGTGAGCGTGCCGTTGATACACGTAACTGTCTCAAAGTAAAGCGCCTAAGTCCTACTGCTGTTTTTCCTCTGATAATGCTAGTATCTCCCTGTTAAGTCACAAAGAATTAACTCAGAGCATTTCATCTAATATCAAATTGAAATAAACAACAGTACTAAGCCTTTCGCAACCGAAATTGAGAAAACGCTGTTTCATTGACAATAAAATTCAATTTTTAGCCTTTTCTTGACTATACCGCTATTGGTAGCTTATTTGATTATCAAATACTAATCTAAAAAAAATTATATTTTCTATCTTTAGATAGATGCATAAAAACTCTGTGTTTCCTAATTTCCTAAAATAGGAGTGTTTGAAAAGACTACGAGACTTTGGTTTCCAAATTTAGGCTAGAATTTCTAGTCTATAATCTATCGAAGTTCCAGCGTTTGGCTTCGATTATTGTTTTTCGACACTGATCAAACGATTATCTGTAACTTTTACATGAAACCCACCTACATTAGATAATATTCAAAGCGCTGCCGCAACTGTTCAACTGTCAAATTCTGAGTCCAGTATTCTACCAAAGTATGACCAAATGCCCAAGCGTTACGTTCTGGATCAGCTTTGTTTTCCAGCAGCAACGACCATATAGATAGTAAATCAAAGTTGCGGTCTTTAGCGCTGTCAGTACTCAAAAGCGAAAAAAGCTCATATGCCATTTGCAATTTACCAATTACTACAGGTAACTGTTCTACGGGAATTTTCTCTGTTAGCAGATATGCTAAATTTGGCGAACCGGTTGAGAGGGTGGAAATAAACTGAAGGACGGGACTTTTGAGTAATGCAGTCAATCCTTGAGTAGTTGCCATTTGAAAGGTATAATGGTCGATGATTTTGGCAGCAGCGACGGTGCGAGCTTCTAGGTTACGCAAAAAGCGAGCCAGACGCAGTTGTTTAGCTGGAGCGATCGCACTCACCAATCCCAACGATAGCGCGTCCACACCCCAAGCAACGCGATTTGTTTTTATGTCATCGGTAACGATAGGTAAAATTAAATCGCAGAATTCACCCAGAAGTTGAGAGCGATATTCAGTAGCTTGACGAATCGCAACTTCTTTTGGGCGATCGCCTAACTCCCAATTATAAGGTGGTTCCCACTCGCGAATCGGACGCAAGCGATCGACCTGAGTAACAACCGCAATCATCGGTAAATCGGCAATGTCTACCTTTATATCTGCGATAAAGTCTACATCCATTTGCAGAGATGGATCGAGAGCGGGGGTAACTAATAGCAGTAAATCGGCATTTCTCGCATAATCCAGCACAATATCCCGAAAGTCTGCACGGTTGACTTGTTCATAACCTGGTGTATCCCAAAGCGTCAGAGCTTCGCCGGTTTTGCTTTGCCATTGATAATTTTCAATGCGATCGGTACTGGGTAACACATCGACGGCTGCGAGTTCGGCTTGAAACAACGTGTTAATTAAGCTGCTTTTTCCCGAACCGGTTCGCCCTGCAAGTAGAATATTTACAGGTTTTTGCTCAACTACGGCAGGGGGTTCAGCAACGTTGAGAATTTCTCGCAAAGTTTGAGTTTTCGCCTTTGGTAGCGACGGTGTAGGCAAATCTGAAGCGGGTAGCGTCGTACCTCCATAAAGAGCCACAGCTCGCTGACATAAGCTCCTGAGGGCAATTTCTCGCAGCATTTGACTCAAATTGCCCAAAAGTTGTTCAGTTGCCCGGTTACTGTAACCTTGACTGGCTTTTTTTGCCACCGCTGCCACCGGATTCAACAGCCACTGTGCCCAACTGAATGCCCGCATAAGTTTACGCGCAGATGGTTCCAATTTCTGGTATACTTCATATGCTTGGTATGCTTGGGCAATTGTGACTTTATTCAAAGCCGGAGATAATTTTTGCATCCAACGATCCACATCATCCAGCGTTCCCCGAATTAGCGCGTAAGCTTGAGGAACGTAAATGTCGAGTAGCGGATATTTGACTTCTGGATGATATATTTGGGAAACCGCGACAACTAAATCCTGACATCGTTGCCAAAAGGTTTGCCAATCTTCCCAAATCGGGCGATCGCTTTGGGCATTATTAAGAATTTCTTGCAGCACTGCTTCAGCTTGGGAAACCGTGCTTGCATTGTCTGTCACAGATTGCAGTTCTTTGTTCACCTCTGTGACAACCGCTTCTATCTGTTTTATTTCTGGTTGAGTCCATTTTACCAGTAGGAATCGCCAACCCACAAACACCAGGGTAAACACAGCCCAAATCCAGTTTAGATGCCACTCGTGGATTTGCAAACCTGCTGCTATCAGCAAAAAAGCGATGATGAAAGCGATCGGCGTTCCTAAGACGATCCATTGCCACAGTTTTAAGCGTACCATTCTTTGATGCCTACCTTGATATCCTTGTTTGGTATAGTTGAAATCACGTCATGGAATTGAGGGTTACATTGCCATACAACAAGTGCTTATAAATATCATTTGGAAAATTTGAAACTACAAATTTCTTCTAAAGCTTTTTTCTGCTTATTAATTAGTTTTTCCAACTCAGAAACGTTAATCCTGTTTCTCAGATTTCCATGTTTATCATAGGGATGAGCTTCCGTCCTCTGATTCCTCTGGTCATTAATTTCAGTAAAATATCCATTAGCAATTGGAAAATTATCTTCGATACAGCCAGAATTTAAATTTACGCCATACTCCTTACTAGGTTTACAAACTTTTAAAATTTCACAAATTTTATCGTAAACCAAATTATTAAATATATTAAGATTTAATAATGACTTTGAAGGATCTCTACTTCTATATTCAAAAAATATACGAAAAGATATACTTAATTCTGTGTATATTTTTTTATTATCCCATATATTGTCATTGAAAAATAAATCAGGGACTGAAATTAAAAAATTACTTTTCAGAATATGTTTAATATAATCGATCATATTCTTTGAAATAAGATGCCTAACATATTCATTATATTCTAATATGTCAAGATCATTTGATTCAGGTATAAGCGGAAATAGGTAAATACCATGTAAAGCAACTAAAGAATCTCTATGTTTTAACAAAGATTTAATAAATATCTCTAAATAGGTGGAATCTTGAGCAATTTTAAATTTTAAGTTATTAGATTCTCGATTTAAGAAGTAATTATCTGATTCAAAAGAAGATAATGGTCTAATGAGATTATTTTTTTTAGGTAAAAATATTTTATATCAACTTTCTGCTTTGAATATTCCTTGGTCTATTTCATTTATAAGGAGTGTGATATTTTCTTCTAAGAATAATCCAAATATTTGAAGGTCTTCATAATAAAGTTCTTTGTATAAATTCCTAGATGCTGTCCGCAAACGTCTAAAAGCTAGAGCAAAATTCTCTAGGGTTAGAAAATTATTAAATTGGTCTCCCGAAAACATGACTTTTTAAGTTTATTCAGAGTAATTGATATAAGTTTATCTTGTTAATTCTTACTCACTTACTCTGTTAGAACCTTAAGCTGTTGCTCAATTTTAACAAAACTTATATCTTTCATTTAGCATTTTTATTATACGAAGATGGAAGTTGGGATTTTATTATATGACTCAAAACCTATACCAGATGACCAATGCTAAATTAAAGCAATAACTCTGATACGATTTCTGTATGAAGATGCACCTAATTAGCCCACGTAGGTGGGCTTTGTTTGTATAGCCCCAGGCTTCCAGCCTGAGGGCAATAAAGCGCAACATCACATAGAATTGGTATGAGAGCATAGAATCGTATAATTCCAACAAACCGCAAAGCAACTGATATATCAATCATTGTGGGAGTGTTCAAACTCGTAAACATAAAACAGTCGGCTGAACCTCTTCAACTGATATCCGGCGATCGCAAAGAGAATTGTACCCCCAATCGCCCACCAGAAACCAACAGGGGGGATAACAAACGCAGATTGCCCTACACTTGCCACAGTCCGTGCATCTATAATTACACCCAGACCAAAGCAGACAACAGCCGCGATATAAGCCAAAATAGTTAAACGATTAATATTTTTCAGGGCATTTTGGCAAACAGAGCAATCTTGAGTATGAGTTGTCCAAACATCAAAAAGCTTCTGCTTATCTCGCTCCGGTGGGGGGAGATTCGGGTCGCAGCTTGAATCCCAAGGGATACTACCCCCAGCGCGTTTTTCCAGCCATTGACGAAAAGCAATCACCATTTTGTCTTGAGGATTGGGTGTATAAACTGCATTCACCCATTTGCCCTTTTGTTGAGCTATAATCTTCTCCTGGTAATGTAAAAATACTGCATCTTGGTGGAGGAACAGAGAACCTAACACATGACCTAACCAAGTTGGCATCGGTAGCGCAAAAAATCCGAGACCTTTTGGTGTCTTCAGCGCTTCATTTTTCACTAATACTTGGCATCCGATATGACGACACCATCCAGGACGGGTCGGTGTCGCATACAAAGCGAGAATCAGCTTGCCACCATCCTTAAAAGTTGAGACAATTTTCATGTGAGACGGTGGTTGAAAATCGTGAACCTTTTGCTCCATGCCTGGTTCAACAGGTATGATTTCATAAGCGAATCCATCCTGAGTAGACATCTCCCGAACTTGAATCATGTCGTAGTATTTGGCATCCTTATACCGATTTCCGACAATTCCGTGGTGGGAGACAGGCACATGAGCGGGATCGGAAACGTTTTCCATGAAAAAATCCCATCCATAAGGAAGATCGCGGACATTCCAAAATAGATGCACTACCCTTTTTGAGCCATTTTCCAACTCTGGAATAATTCGGGGTGTCTTCAATTGACTTTCAACTTGTGCCTGGGAACCTGATTCTGACCATACCCACAATAAACCTTGACACTCTTGCGTCGGATAGGCTACGGCACATGATTTAGGATTTGAGGAGTGTTTAGCCTCAGTCTGCTCGTCCTTGGATTGGGGGATGCTAACGCAGTTTCCTTCAGAATCAAAGCGCCAAGCGTGGTATGCACATAAGAGTGTACCATCAGACTCAACGCGACCTTCAGAAAGAGGGGCTAATCGATGCGGACAAAAATCTTCAAAACAACGCCATTTACCAAAACCGTCTCGCCACAAGACTATATTTTTTCCTAATAATTGCATAGCATGAGGACGAGATGGATCGAGGAATTCAACAACGGCTACAGCATACCATTGCTTCGTCCATTGGAATAATCCTTCTTGCGTTTGAAGTTCGTTATGCATACTTGTCTCGGTAGCCATAAGTACTCCTTTGCACTTGATGATTACACGATCCTAATTGATTTTAATATAAGAGCGATCGCTTTTGTCGATTAAGAGCGATCGCTCCTAAAATCGGCATTTTCTTCCTTTGCGTCTCTGCGCCTCTGCGTGAGACAAATTCATATCTTGCAGCAACACCGTAAAATAAATTGAGCAAACAAACCCATCAACAGATATGCATAGCCAAAAACTTATTCTCCCAACAATGGGTTGCGGAACTTGGGCATGGGGCAACCGACTGCTCTGGGGATACGATGAAAGTATGGATCAACAGTTGCAAGCCGTATTTAACCTTTGTGTCACTAACGGTGTTACTCTATTTGACACAGGTGATTCTTACGGAACTGGCAAATTAAACGGACGAAGTGAACTACTTTTAGGACAATTCGCCAAAGAATATGAAGGTGCAAACAAAGAAGATATCTGCATTGCTACTAAGCTGGCTGCTTATCCTTGGAGATGGACACGTAAATCAATGATATCTGCCGGCAAAGCTTCTGCCGAGCGTTTGCAAAGAAATGTTGATTTGGTACAGATGCACTGGTCTACGGCGAACTACGCACCTTGGCAAGAAAGAGCGCTTTTGGATGGTTTGGCTGACCTTTACGAGCAAAAATTAGTTAAAGGTGTAGGATTATCTAATTATGGACCAAAACGCCTCAAGCGCGTATATCAAAGATTTGCCGAACGAGGAATTGCGATCGCTACCTTGCAAGTGCAGTATTCGCTATTATCTACATATCCTGTCACCGAACTGGGACTGAAAGACGTTTGTGATGAGTTGGGGATAAAATTGATTGCTTACAGTCCTCTTGCTTTAGGGTTGTTAACTGGGAAATACTCAGAAAAAGGCGATTTTCCCAAAGGTATTCGCGGTTTGTTATTTAGGCAGATGTTACCAGGAATGCGATCGCTTTTAGCTTGTTTGCAAGAGATAGCCCAAGTAAGAAATAAAAGCATGTCACAGATAGCACTTAACTGGTGCATTTGTAAAGGAACTATTCCCATCCCCGGTGCGAAGAATGCGGAACAAGCAAAAGAGAATATTGCTGCTTTGGGTTGGTTACTCGACTCAGGGGAGATTGCAGAGTTGGATAAAGCGGCAGCGAGTGCGAATAAAAAAATGGTACAAAATATATTTCAAACTAAGTAGAGACGTTCCGGTGGAACGTCTCTACAATATATGTGATTTACTCAATGTCTTTAATAAAGCAATTTATTGCTGATTTTGTAACCAAGCAGCCAAGTCTGACACTGCGGTAAAGTCGAATAATTCCTCACTCAAAGCATCCAGTTGATTAGCAGAGAGCGAAATAAGCTGTTGTTGTATTTCTGGGGTAATTGTACCAAATCGCCGCGAAAGCTGGCGCGTCAAATCGAACACTCCTTTGATGAGTGCGCGATCACTGACTAGGGGGGACGCATAAAGTTAAGAAAAACGAGCACCCGTAAACATTATCAAGTGAGTTTAAGTATAAAATTATACTATAATATATCCTCCCGCTTCTTTGTTCCGAGATCCACAAGCTGTAGCGTAGACTAGCAAAAAGGTTGCTCGTTTTTCTCTCTTTTTTTCCACGGGATTGTTAATCGCCGCTTAAATTTGGGAATACTAAGGATTAGCATATAGCTTCCTATAAACAGTTAAACTGCTGGCACTGATCGCGCATGATGTGTAACCTAGCCTAAGCCGCTTAACAAACCAAGGAGCATAAGCTGCATTTAAATAGAGTTATGATCTAGCTTACGAGGACAGTAATAATGCCTAACAAAGAGCAGAGCCAAGTTGATATTTTGCAAACTGAAACAGTTGATGGAACTACTTTGGTGATGTTTAAGCATAAGGATAAAGAACTCTATGCTGTAAAAACAGAATCTTTTCTAAAAGGTGGGCTGTTTGATCGATTTTGGGAAGTCGAAGAAAGGGTAGTTACGACTCTTGAAGATGCAAAAGCTTTATTTATTAAGTCATTAGAGGCTGAAAAAAGCTTGAAAAGTAGGAGTCATAAATATAGCGAACCTCCTAATTATGAGTCGCTCGATGAAAAAATTCTTCAACTATACTTTGGAAACAGAAATTCTCCGGACTCTGAACATCTTAGAGAAATTTGTAGTAGTTTAGCAGATTTATCCTATTCACCTGGCTCATCGAATAAGTATTTTCTGATAGAACCGCTAATCTTAGCGATAAGAAAAGACTTGGATGAGAGGTTATGGGAACTATCAGGTATAGATTCAGGTCCCGTTCTCCCGTCAGAAGCTAGGGCAAGGTGTAACCAAGAGACTCAATATGTTAAGGGTTTACATGAATCTCTGGCAAAAGCACTTTATTATCTTTATGAATTGAGACAGATGGGTACAGAGTTAAGGTAGTTCAGCCCAATAAATTGTTGCAGCAGACGGCTAGTTTAAGCGTAGGCTAAGATACGAAGAAATTTAGGGTGGGCATTGCCCACCTTTTTGAGTTAATGCAATCGCCTATTACTCTAGGTTGGGTTAACGTAGTAAAACCAAGCTCTTATTATGGTATTAGAAATAAATTCAAACCTATGAATTTTAGTAACATTTTATTGATTAACTTTCTGCTTTGTAAGTCTAATTTAAAGAAAAGACTACTTTTTATAATATGCATCATTTTGGAATTTATAGTAGTTACTGGATGTACCCCAGAAGCTAACTTAGTCTGCTATGACGATGCAAGTCAAGATTGTGTCTGCTATCCGAAAGAGCTTTACCGTATGTGTTATCCAGAGTGGTTAGATGGTTATGGTACCTGTATTCTAAAAAGTAAATCATGTCCTGATAATTAGCGCGATCGGCAATTAAGGAATAAAATGGCTTAAAAACAAATTCATTCAGCCCTTTGCCCAGTTTCTCAGCCCTGAGATAGTAGCTTATGAGCGCAAAAATTTGCTAAACTCCAACTTCTAGAAATTAAATAAAAACAGTCTGAGCATTGGACATTTGCAAGGGGTCGCAAAGTGACTGATGATATAAACGCACAAAAGATTCATCCTAGAGACTTTTCATGGTCTTTCTGGTTCACTTTGCCACTTTACCCATATGGTAGACGGCAGACAATCCGCAAGGAAGTGGTTAAAGACACAATTTGGACTTTTGACCAACTTCAGGGCATTTTCTACATTGTTGTGCCGATTCGCATGACTGTTGTCAAGCTGGATGAAGGTGGTTTGCTGGTTTATGCACCGATCGCACCCACCCCAGAATGTATCCGGCTCGTTAAAGAGTTGGTGACAGACCACGGCGATGTTAAGTATATCATTTTGCCAACTATTTCTGGACTGGAACACAAAGTTTTTGTCGGTCCGTTTGCGAGATACTTTGCGAATGCACAGGTATTTGTGGCTCCAGAGCA
>JBPCQW010000269.1:0-23367 GCA_050997715.1 Hassallia sp. | reverse complement strand
CGTTTTACCAAGCGCAGACCAGTATTTGCCGCACCTACAGCACCACCACGGAAACCGAAGTCAATATTGAGGTTAACTGGATTTGCTTCAGTTAGGTTAGCTGTCAAGGTTGTGTTGGTGGTTGGGTTTAAGCCACCACCCAGTCTTGTTACCTCAACGGTGTAATTGCCTAATGCCAAGCCGTTGAAGATGTAGTTACCGTTGTCATTAGTTGTAGTGGTAGCAACTATCTGATTGCTAGAGTTTCTCAGAGTTACACTAGCATTGGGAATTCCGGTTTCGCCTGGGTTTTGAGTGCCATCGCCATTTCTATCATTAAAGACAAAATCACCAATTGAACCTCCAGGTGGTCGCCGGAAGCCAAAATCAACTGTATCGATATTCTGACCGTTGCTGACGTTGATTGGATTCGGCTGCGTGAGAGTCGGGGTGAAGCCTTGAGGGGCATTGGTAACAGCTACTGTGTAACTACCAGGTGGCACATTAACACTGTATCTGCCGTTAGCATCAGTGTTAGTGGTGGCAACTGTGTTACCGCTGCTATCTCTGACAACGATAGTCAGACCGCCAATTCCTGGTTCGCCCGGTTCTTGAGTGTTGTTGCCGTTAGTATCACTGAATACAGTATCCCCAATTATGCCCCGTGGCTGCTGAGGAAAGCCAAAATCAGCCGTATCAATATTTTGACCAGGTTGTAAGCTGATGGATGACGGCACGAGAGTTGGGTTAAAGCCAGTAGGTGGGTTGGGAATAGATACTGTGTAGTTGCCTGGTGCCAGATTCGGGAAACTGTAATTACCGTTACTGTTAGTAGTGGTAGTAACAACATTACCGCCGCTATCTGTGAGGTTGATGGTAACGCCGCCGATTCCCGGTTCGCCTTGGTCTTGGACACTGTTGGCGTTGGTGTCATTGAAAACAGTATCGCCAATAGTGCCGCGTGCCTGTTGAGTGAAGCCAAAATCAACTGTATCAACATTTTGACCAGCAGCTAAAGGGATCGCATTCGGTTGAGTTTGAGTTGGTGTGAAACCAGAGGGATTATTAACGGTGACTCTATAATTACCCGCAGGCAAACCAGGAAAACTGTATCTACCATTACTATCGGTGGTAATAGCAGGGCGGGTGATATCGTCTGCTGTGCCAAACTGACCATCAGGACCTGCACCAATTAAGTTGAGAGTAACGTTGTTAATCCCGGTTTCACCAGCGTCTTGCTGATTGTTGCCGTTGGTGTCATTATAAACGGTATCGCCAATTGAACCTGTGCCAGGAGTAGGCGCACAAATATTTAACCTGGCAAGACCGATAGTTTCATCCTGCCCAGGAGGACCAAATTCTGTTCCTGGCTCATATAAAACTTGAATTTGGGTAATTGCCCCAGCTGGCGTAACTTGAATGTTACCAGCGCTTTCAGTGGTTTGGGCATTCTCGTTTATACCCTCTGCCAGAACACTGTTACCTTGATTAGTGACTCTAGTATTTGTACCTAATGCCGTACCTGTCACACCAACTGGTGTAGTTCCATTGAGTGCTCTGATTGTCACTCTATCTTGGAAGATTCTTCCCACAGGGTCTCGCGCACCATCTCGGTCAATGTCTAAAAAAGTGAGGGGAGATGCTAGGGTGACTGGTTGTGCGAAGGTGATGGTGAGTGTAGCACTACTACCAGCTGGTGCCGGATCAGTATCTGGTTGTCCAGGTTGCGAATTTCCTCCGATATTAAACCTGAGATTCGGTCCCGGAATACCACCGTATATTCTTGGATCAATAAGTGTTTCACCTGGGTCGATGACTCCAGGGCTACTTTCAGAGAAGCGGAAGGTGGTACTAATGCCACCAACGCTCAAATTTTGACTTAAAAATTGTTGGAGGTTGTCGGTAGGACTCCACTCTAAAGTTGCGGGTGATGTCCCAGCCGGACAACTTGTTTGTGCCTGTGCCAAAGCCTTCCCACCCGATGAAATGCTTCCTAGCAAGGGATATTGTATGGGAACTTGCGGCACTGTAAACAGCAGTGTCAAAAGTGTACGTTTTAAAGGTTGAAATATCTCAGAGCGGGTGATTGCTGGTAAACGTTTAAATAAAGGTTTCATTGCAAGATCCTAAACAACACTTAAAGGGGTAGCTTTTATCTAGGTGGGCATCGAAGTTATACTGAGTTGCGGTCAAATATAGTAATTAAAACAAAGATTGGAGGCAGCTTTACTTCTTGAAAAGAGAAATCAAATCCTAAATACTACCTTTGAAGGCAATTTAGTATTACATTCAAACAGAAGTGGGGTATGAGGATATCAGGATTCATGTCAAGTCTGACAGAGAAACTTTCCCCGTCAGACTTGACGCGCGATCGCTCTTATTAATGGTGTAACTTCATACTTCATTCTTTTGGGCTACCTTCTACCTCTAGGAGGTTCGATTTGTAAGTCTTGTTCTTGTCCTTCAATAATGATGTCGATGCCTCTAATGTCTTTGAAAATGATTTCCGCACGGCGATCGCGTGCATAATCTACTCGACCGGAACCTTCACTTACACGCTGGCTTTCACCCTGAGAACGAATGGTCATTCGTTCTGGAGCGATACCTTGGCGTAATAAGTAATTTCTCGTAGCTAATGCCCGTCGTCTACCCAACGCTTGGTTATAGGCGTCGCTAGCACGCGGATCGGTGTGACCAATTATTTCAATCACAATCACCGGATATTGCTTCAACACCTGCGCTACCCGATTCAAAATCAGCGCACTCGCTGGACTGATAAAAGATTTATCTAAGGCAAAGTGAACGTTACGTGGTACACGTATCCGCAGCGGTTCTGGTGGTGTTACAGGTGGCGGTGCTGGCGGTTCTGGTGGTGGGGGTGGCGCAGGTCTGGAAGTACACTGAGGTGGTTGTATGGGCGTTGTTTGAGAAGATGGTGTGAGGTTGGTTGGTGTCCCAGGAGTGCCAATTACGGCAGCGATCGCTGGTTCCGATGTCCCATATTTTGGATCGGTGGCGATCGCACTCACCATTTCTCCGGTCTGCAAGTTTGTCGCGGTAACGGTAAAATTGCCTTTATTATCTACAGGCACCGTCGCCAAAATTTGACTCAACGCTCCATAACCTGGTTCGTAAAGTGCTTTTTTTCCTCTTTGATAATCTCCCAAGCGATATATTGTTACTTGCGAACCTGGGTCAGCTTTACCTTGTAATGTCACACCGTTACCACTCGGTACAAAAGCCCTAGCGGTAAATTCTGGTGCATTAATCGCTCCATTTCCCGTATCGCGACGACGATTGCCTGAATCGCGCTTGGGGTTGGGACCATCTCCGCGTTGAAAGTCGCTGACATCAAGATTGCGCTGGGTGTTGAGGTCAATACTCAAACCTTCCAAAGCAGCAAACAAGTTATCTTGGATGATGTTGCGTTCGGTATCAGGAAATGCTGACACTACTACCCCAGGTCCGGTTTGATGGTCAATCTCGTTACCAATTATTTGATGATTGCTACCCATCACATAAACCGCTGCCCGTCGCAATCGTCTACCGTTATAAGTGATTTTGTTATTTTGCAATAACACGTCACCTTGAGGTTTAAATAAATACACCCCGGCTCCATCATTGGCGCAAATCAAGTTACCTAAAATCTGCGACTTTGTAACCACACCCTCAATCCGCAAGGCATCGGGCATACCTTCGATACCATTACCGACGATGATGTTTTGTTGAACTACCGTATTTTCACCCCTGACCGAGGTAATAATGGCGCTACCATCATGATAATAAATTCGGTTTTTGCGGATTGTCGTTCCTTGGGAATTGAAAATATAAACCCCAAAAGCCGATGTAATTGGTGGCACCTTTTCATCAGTTGTCAGTCCCAACCAGTTGTTTTCAATGACAACATTCTTCGGGGGGACATCTCGGTCATAAAAAGGAAAACTACTATTAGGTGGTTGCTGTCGTTTAGTATTGGGAGGTGGAAAACGATGGGAAATAACAATATCCCCCGGTGGTGTGGTCAACGTTACCGGCTTGGGAACTCCATCATAAATTAATAAGTTGCCCAACTGCTGCTTAATCGGACTGGCATTAAAACCATGAATACTTAAGCCGCGAATAGTTACACCATCAGCGACAATAGTCAAGCCGCGAAATATTTCTTTATCTGTCGCTGGAGTTATTGTCACTACCGGCACCGGAATGGCAATTTCTGCTGTGGCTGAAGTAGCAGCATCATATCCTGGTTGCGTCGCACCATCAATTATCAATCCCGGACTTGACAAATCGGGTAATTGTTGCTGCAACTGAATCGTCGTTGCACCATTGGGCAAATTAAACTCAATGCGCGAAGTGCCGCCGGTTTGTGGTTGAACTAAAGCTTTTTCGCTACTGCTGAGTTGTTCAACTGATAGCGTACCATTGACCAGAGCGATCGCTTCTCGCAATGTCAGTACTGAATCAGCCTGAATATTCCCATCAGAGTTACTATTCACTACCACCCGCAATGGGGGAGTAGGTGTTTGACTCAATGCAACTCCTGAAGTTAAAAGGCAAAAAGTAAAAGGTAAAGCAGAAAGAATTCTTAATTGATAGTTGTTAATTCGGAGGAAGGAGAATTTTTTAGTAGAGACGCGATAACCCTTGTCTCTACTTACAACCAAAGCCATACCACTAATCAGCAACAATAAACGAAATTTCATAACAGACATCACTCACTCCTGTACACCTCGCAAATGGGCATTGGGCACGCTCGCAATTTGAGGAAGGGGAAAGGCAAAGGGGAAAAAAAATATGATTCCTTTATTTAAATAACTCTTTATTTCCATACCTTTAACCTTTTACCTTTTCCCCTACTCAAATTGCCCCAGTACAACCAGTCCCTAGTCCCCAGTCTCCAGTCCTTTGAGACGGCTAACCAGCTTATTCGATGAATTTTCAGCTGAGGAAAGCCGCAGACGGTTAATCAACTTGCTTTGAGAATTATTATTTCTGCTAGCTGTGGGTCCTACTTCCGACTCTTGTTGCTGTTTGGGTACGGGTTTTTGCAATCCAAAACCGCCTAAAAGTTCGTTCAACTTCAAGCTGATATTCACATAAAAACCACCTTCAGACCTGTAGCCGGTGAAATCCCGGTCATCGACGCTACCAAAGCTGTAGCCCAGACCCACGCGCAAATCTGGTGTTAAATAATACCCAGATTCTACAGCTACGCCAAATTCATCGTAATCAGTGCCGCTATTGGAGTTTTGCCCAATCCAGCGTCCTTCTACTGCCAAATCAGTGCGATAACCGAGTCTATAACTTGCCCGCATCTGCGCTAAGTTAACTGTACCGTCGTATCTATCGCCATTTAAGTAAGTGACACCATTACGTAGAGCGAATTTGCCATAAAATTCCCAGCGCCAGTTTGGGGCATAAATCGCTTCAGCAGAAAAGACATGTCCTGTAGCGGTGCTGCCGGTCAATTGCGCTTCGGGAATTGAGTCAAAGTTTTGCCGCCACTCATACTTCAACAAAGCGTTGAATTTATCGTTGCTGGGGTCGCGGTAAGCTATACCAAATCTCAAGTTTGCGGTGTCGCCGAGTTCTTGGAATCTAACTCCATCGCTGACGATACCGGCATTTGAAGGCAGAAAGACGTTTGCCTCACCTGCTTGTTGAAAGCGAACCAATGCGGTTAAAGCGGGGGTAAGTTTACCAGAACCTGCGGCGGAAATAACTAGATTGTTGCCTTCGTCGCCATCACGATATTCAAATCTAGCGCTTGCCTTTAAATCAGGATTATCAGTATATTCAAATCCTAAACTATACACTGAACCAGCAAACAGTCCTAGTGAAGAAGCGGTTTGACCAACAGCGTAATATTGTTCGTTGCGGTTTCCGGCAGCGGTGGCGTTAAAGATGTTCCTAAATATGTACTGATATCCAACATTCACCTTTAATCCGGGGGCAACCCGAAAACCCTGATCCAATCCTACGGCTCCCTGACCTTGGAAGCCATTGAAACCGGATAGCACCGAATAGCGACCTGTAATTGCCGTATTTTCAGCTAACTTGCGATCAAAAATCGTATCCAAGGTAGTGAAGGAGTTGCCGCGAAGTAACTCACTATCATCATAGAATTGGTGAGCGAGTCGTACTGTCACGCCTTCTAAAGCTTTCCAATCTAAGCCGAAGGTGCTGCGGTTAGGATAAAGTGGGTCAGAACCATTTATATTTAGTTCATTTTGCGCCTGAAAGGTCAATGATTGAGTTAGAGGCAATTTGAGGCGAGATACTAACTGATTAGCATTGCCACTAAAGCGATCGCTCACTCTATCTTCACGCGATCGGTTCACATACTCGACACTCAGATCCGCCGTTCCCAGTCTTTGCAAAATGCCGGCGCGGAAGGTTCTCAACTCATTACTAACTCTATCCCCAACTCGCGTTTGGGGCTGCGGATCGAATAAGTCAAAAAAGTCTACAATCCTGCCAGTAGACCTACCATAGTTTTCTTCTTGGTCGTAACCAACAGTAAAGCTGGTGGTGTCAGTCACCCTTGCCAACAATGACGCACCATAACGTGTTTGTCCCGGTGAAAAACTAAACGTAGCGTTGTTCGCGAAGTTTGGCTCAACTCCTCGGTAATAAGCACTGGCGCTGATTCTCTCAGCAATATTACCAAACGCTTCTAAGCGATAAGCATTACCTGTGACTTCTCGTCCGGTAAGCAAATCGTTGTTAGAACGGGCAAATTCCCCAACAATCCTACCTGAATTCCCCAAGGAGACTAAGAAATCTGCTCCATACAATTGAAAATTTTGGGCACCTTGGTCTTCTCTTAAATAAGAACCGGCAATGTAAGTTTTCTTTTCCAGATCGTTGGAGAGATTATATTGCAGTCGTCCCCCGTAGAGGTTTGAATCTTGACCGCCATCATTTTGGTAGGTGACGACGACTCGTCTAACCAAAGTTGTCCCAAAGGGATTCAGGTCTGTTGAGAGGATGGGACGACGAAACAAAAGTGTTCCGCGATCGTACTCTATTTCATAATCTTGTCCGCGATACAACTGTTGGCGCTGAACTACTGTACCTGGGCGCTGAATTTCCTCTGCTTCTACATAAACAATTTCACTTCCCGGAACAATCAACCGTTTGGAGAGGAAATAATTTCCACTAGTTCCGTTGGGGACGAAGGTATCGCGCTGGAAACCCTCAATGTTATTGGCATACAAAGCAGTTACCTGTAAGTTGCCAAAGTTGTAGTTAGCTTTAAAGCCGTGTAATTGACGCGAGGTTGCCGTATACAACTGCGAGGAACGGTTGAATTCCTGGGTGTTGTAGTCCCCCCACATGAAGTAGTCTGGCTCTGCCCCAGGCACTGAAGAACTGCGCTCAAAGCGGGCGTAGAAGCTATCTATAGAGGGGGCAGTTGAGGTGAAGGTGGAACTGTCGCCGTAGACGGGATATTGTTGTTCACAAAATTGAATTCCACCAAAAAGGCGATTTCTACCTTCGCAATCTTGGTTGAGCGGACGTTGGCTGTTGTATGCGCCGGTAAATAACCAATCTCCGACTTTACCTGTGGCAAAGACAGCACTATAGAAATCAACTTGAGTGCCGCCAGTCCGACCAGGTGCGAGAAAATCGCTATAACTACCGAAGTAATCAGTTCCCCGCTGTCCAATCCGCAAGTTGATAACCCCTGTCACCAAGGATGGACGCAGGTAAGTTGTGAATTCAATTTGGGTATAAGCTTCTAATGGCTGGCTGCCAATTAGTTCAAATATAGAGTTATCGTTTTGTTGGGGAAATGGTTGGCTTTCACCGGTTGTATTGGTTTCACCTATATATGGGATTGATGGTTGCCCGATCGCTTGCGGTGGTAGTTGCCTAAAACGATTTCGGGTCTTAATTTTGTCTACCCCTGCCCGAATCCGGACTTGTTGGGGTTTGATATCTGATTGCAAAGTGGCGACGAACTCACCACCGATCGCTCGAACTTGAAATCCGGGTTGGTCTTTGTCTTGGTCTGCCCCAACAAATTTCCCAGCCGTGGTGGTCAATGTCACCATCACGTCTTTGGTGATGAGTTGACCTTTTTCGTCGGTAATTTGCCCAGAAAGCTTGATGGTAGAACGTCCATCAGCTTGAACTTGCGGATCGCCTACAGGTGTAATTTCAATTCGTGCTTTGCGAGTGCCAGTAGTCTGCGGTGTACTGCTGGGTAAGACTTCCTGAGTCGTCGGTGGTGCTTCTAGTGGTGTTTGTTGCGACGGTGGGGGAACAGGTTGTTGAATTGGGGAAGCCGGATTTTGTTGAAATTGAGTTGCCGGATCTTGAGGAAATCCGCCTGAATCTGGGCTTAGTTGGGAAATTTGTGAGATGAGAGAGGGGAGGAGGGGGGGAGTGGGGGAGGGGAGCAGAGGAGTGGGAGAGTGGGAGAGGGGGGGAGTGGGGGATGGGGAGAAAGAATAGTCTCCCTTGTCTTCCTTGTCTTCCTTGTCTCCTGTCTTTTCAGAAGAAGGAGAGGTTTCGGTTACTGTCCGCTTTAGGCGATCGCCTAAGGTGCTGGCGATCGCACTGCTGGAGAAAAATGGTGTGGCGATCGCTAAAAATACAGGCAAGATTAGGGATTGGGGATTGGGGACTGGGGACTGGGGATATGTTCGATTTGGATCAGGATTTCAACCCCAAACCAATTTTAAAAGAATTTCTTTCCCAGTCCCCAGTCCCCAGTCTCTAGTCCCCAGTTGTCCTATATTCCGCTTTATCCCCAAATTTTTGGCAAAATTTACACAAGGTTTTCTAGTTTTCATCGCTTACCCCCTGAAAACGCAGGCGTAACCCCAAAATTGATTCGTGCCAAACTACCAGGTGCTAATTTCACCATGCGGGACTGGCTATTTTTTTCGATGAAGTATGTGTTAGGTGCTAGTGCGTAACCAGGTAAGCTACTCAAGTCCAGTGCTGCCGAACGATAACCGGATATAACACCTGGCAAGGAAAATAGTCCTTTAGCATCGGTGACGATACGATTGCCATCGTCCATGTATATTACCGCGTTCGGTACTCCTGGTTCGTTCGGTTGCTGTTCGCCGTCAAAGTTTTTATCGACAAACACCCGCCCAATTAAGGTGCCACAATCCGAGAGAATACCCGGTCGAATCCGTATCCGATAGCTGGTTTGGTTGCTCCTTAGGTTTCCGGCTTCGGCTCGTGCTAAGTTTCTGCCATCTCCACGAACTGCATCTGGTGTTACTTCAGCGGCATATACCACAGTTAAGGTTTCGTTCGGTTGCAGTCCCTCCTTAGCACGAATAGTTACTGTTCTATTTGAATCACGGTCAGCGGTTAAGGCGACTTCCCTACCGCCGATAGAACCTTTCAGCGATCTGTTGATCAATCTCACTCCTAAAGGCAGTCTGTCTGTAATCGATACCTGGCTTGTAGCTGCCCTACCAGTATTTCTAATGGCAAGGCGGTAAACTACTGTTTCGCCCGGTTCAGCTGCTGCCCTGTCACCTGTTTTGATAATTTCTAAAGCTGCTTGCCTGACGGCGCTTAAAGTCACATCGTTTGAGCGAACTTGGGGAAGATTGTCTGCACCAGCACCTGCGGTATTCCTGATTTGAGTTTGAGCAAAAACAGGTATAATTCCGTAAGTAAATATACTTAATGAAAAAAAGGTAAAAAAGAGGTTCTTATACCTCAAACATGAATTTATAGATGTCATTGGAAGGCATCAAGCAATAGCAGAGGATTGTTATGGGTTTGGGTTTTTGTGGAAAAACCTAATTCTTTTCTGGGCTTTTCAAATAGTTTTAGACGCAAGCATCGTATCACTAAATCTTACCGAGAGGTCTTCAAATTTTGATATATTGCAGTTTCTTCACAATTCGTTTTACACAATCTTTAATTAATTTTTTTGAGAAAAGCATGTTATTAAACATGTGTCAATCAGTTCAACACATAATTTTGATTTGACGTGCGATCGCCGTTTCTATTTTGATATCTACCTAACGATTAAATCACTGCGATTATTGCTGCCATGATATTAGCAATATTGATAGTTGTGAAACTTAAATCACAGAAATATTGCCCAAATTTCAGTGCTACGCATGAAAAATACCCTACAGAACTGTAGTTGCTTTTCCCAATTCGCACCCAATAGCTTTACTTAGTCCGCTTGCTCTTTTTTCGTTTGTCTTGCGGGGCAATGTTGATTTCGTGGAATTAAATTCACTATTTACGAAGCAAAATACTATAAAATCTCCTCCTTTTGGTAGATGCTATGTCTTTTTTTCTTAAATTCAATGCCAGACTAAGCAGGCAAAAATTTGCCGTTTACTAACTGCTTGTCTCTACTGCACCCTAATACAATTACGCTTTGCTAACTACTCCTAAAAAACATTTCTATTTTTTTGTGATTAGAGCATGTTATCAAACCTGTGTCAATTTTAAAAACAAAATTTGTTACTTTTAGCGTAACTGCCAAGCTAAATATATCTGCTTCAAATTCATGTGCAGAATAAAAAGTATTGGCAATTGCTGCGAATAGATGAACACAACTGATGATTCTGAGATTTTACCAGGTTCTTGCCAATAAATTAACATGACTGGATAATCTGGTTAGTTTATTTAACGCATGTATGATGTCCTGAATGCAGCAATTGCATGAAAATCAAGCTGCAAAATATAAAGCATCCTGATTGATCTATCATCGAATCGCTAAACATTTGTCTGAATTTATTTTCCGCTCACTTTAACATCAAACAAAGTAAGCAAATTCGCTCAATGGATACTAAGTAATGGCAAGTTGCAATAGCAACTTAATTTCCGCTGACCTGAACTACCTCATCAATATGTTTGTAATGAATAATCTAGTAGCCGATATACGAAAACTGCCGAATCACTATCTTTAGGTAACACTTAAGTGATAATACTCATAAATCGTATTTAAGCCATCAGGGATAGAAAATTTTATTCAGTATTTTTTCTTATACTTTTTATGTGAAAATTTCTACGTATTAGTAGATACTCCGAAGAATAAATAAAGCTGATAAAAGATGATACTAATCAGTTAGGCTCTGGCAATTGTCACGCGAACATTCGGCTTTTGTCTTGGTTTGTATGGTTGCAATGATGAATCGTACACTGCAAAGATTATATTCTTAGCGCATTTCTGTACTAGTAATTTAATATCTAAAGTAATTTTATTGACATAAGGAGGAAACTCTTCAAGTGCGATCGCTTGATTCATACAAGAGAATCAAGGCATCAGTCGTCAGGAGTCAGAAGGAAAATAAATTTACAGCAGAATTCAGAATTCATGAGCCAGAATTCTAAAGTTAAACAGGCTTTATACTTGGCTTTCAGACTAAGGTTATGTACTTGATCAACTTGAAATCCGCTATATATTTAGCCCGTGAGGCATGGCTGAGGCATGGCTGCTGTATTTTGTAACAATCGCCTTGCCCAATACTCAATAACTATACAAAGTTTCTATGGGTAATCATTTTTTCATAGACAAAATTTTACCCAATTTCAGCTAGGCATAAATAACCAATTTATATACAAAACTCCGAGGCGAGAATTTATTGGTTTTACCAAAATAACTCTCACCTAGATGCCCGAAAGTGATCTGACCATAGGGTATTGTCTTCTGCTGTGCTTACGACTGCTTCAACTTCAATGCATTTCGTCGTATTCTGTGGCTTCAACTCGTCTGGTTTCTACACGAGGGGGAAGAAACTCAGCGCGGCGTACAGGAGCCAGTGGCGCTGTTGAACCGTTATAAGGATGAATTACTTGTACGGTACGGCTAGAACGCTGCCGTGGTGAGAACAAAGCCAACACACCAGCTACAACAACACCACCACCAATGGTTAGAGTCATACCTGCCACTGCCCAAACTATGGGTGAAGACGACCAAGGAGTTTCAGTCTGCTGCTTCAATGCTGCTTGTTGAGCGGCTTGGTTATTGACACTTAATTGAGCTTGGTTTTTATAATTTTCGAGTTGATATTGAAGTTGGGGAATTTGCTGTTTGAGCAGATCGTTTTCTCGCTGCACCACGTCAAGCTGACTTTTTTGCCGTTCCATTTGCATTCTGAACTCTTCGGTACCGCTGGGATTGATGGGCGCCGGATTCGGGTATGGTTGCCCATAAGCAGGATATTGACCGGGCTGCATCATTTGCGGTGCTACTACAGTGGCTGGCATTTGCGGGGCAACAGCAATATTTGGTTGTAGGTTTGGAGTACCTGTCCCTTTGAGCAATACGAGTGCCGCTAGACCAGCTACAGCAACTCCGCCGATAAACGCCATACTTTCACTCATCGCCTCTCCCCCTCAACTGCGACGTAATTATAATCATTTGTGACTTACTCACTCTCACACTCATTATTTATAACCTATTCAAGTTTACATAATACTCAAACTATAAGCCGACGTATCAGCTATTTTTTTTACAGCTTGATATTTGCTGTTAACATTCAAGAACATCTCGGTTAAATTATCTACTAAGTCAGGGCAAAAAAACTTTGCACTTTAATTTTATTAATCTACTTTACCGATTTGAGCAAACAGGAGTATTTGTGCTATTTGTCAGAAGTTTGGATGCTTTGCTTGAGGATTTGACATCGCGAGGGCGATCGCCTTTAATCCCTGTTCTGAGTTGACGAATGCCAGAGGTTTGACAAAAGCGCTACCAACAATTGCGGCATCGGCACCACAAAGAGCGCACATGAAGGAGCTTGTTCTGGCTAGCCAACACCGAGCTTGTTTGTCAGTAACACCACGAATTTATTTAAGTAAATCTGACACTCTTGATTGAAGAGCGCTTCTTTGCATTCCCGTAACGCTGGTGACGATAACCAAGTAAATAAAGCCTTGAGAAGAACGAGCGATCGCTTCTATTCTTTCGGTTGAACTTGTGGGAGCAACTAATAGGGAGAGACAAGAAGACAAGGGGGACTGGGGGGACAAGGAGGACAAGCACGACAAGGAGAATAATTCTTCTTTCTCCCCAGTCCCCAGTCCCTAGTCCCTAGTCCCTACTCTCTATGTCAGCTTGAAGTTTTGCAAGTTCTTCCGGGGTGAGTTCGTCGAGTCGATGAAGCAAAAAAGCTTTTTCGTATTCTTCCCGTTGCTGATGGTAGGTCATTTTTTGCCCAACCGCACGAAAAAGATAGGTTGCTACCCAGCCAATCAAGCCACAGACTAGCAAGGCTTGGCTCCAAATACCCGCTTTTTGGCTATCTAAACCCAGTAGCTGGAATAATACATATGCCAAGCCACCAGCTACAAAAACGCCAAAGACAATTCCAACAGCGTCAATCCGTCGCATGAGATTTATGACCTACCAATCAAATATCGTTAAACTTCAATTTGTCGTCGTCTGGGTCGAAGATTGACAAAAGGTGACAAAAGCAACAAACCCGGTAAGAAGAAAAACACGAGAAAGTACATAAAACCGCGCTCAAAGGAACTAGCCACATACCACCGCTGTGTGAGGTACACCAAGGCTGCTGCTGGTATAACTAATAGATAAGCTCCAGCCAAAATCAGATACAGTAAGGCTACAACCATAATTGTGTCTCTATATAGAGGTGCATCTATTTTCCATCATAGGCTGAACGCCGATTAGTTTAACTTTTTTGATACGACGAAAGTCTGGCAATTTTCTTTCCTGGTTGTTTTACAGGGATATCGATCAAAAACTCAGCCCCCTCTTCTGGTTGGGACACACATTCTAATTTGCCTCGGTGCTTTTCGACAATTTGGTAACTAATTGAGAGTCCTAAACCTGTACCCTTACCCACCTCTTTTGTGGTGAAAAAGGGGTCAAATAGCTTCGCGTTTACTTCTTGGTTCATGCCGATTCCATTATCCTTAATGGAAATTTGTACCCAATCATTTTCTAAAAGCTGGGTCTTGATTGTGATGCTCGGATAATATTTATCCTTACCGGATTCAGCAGATTGACGGCACGACTCTTCTACTGCGTCAATTGCATTGGAGAGTAGATTCATAAAGACTTGATTGAGTTGTCCGGCAAAACACTCTACTAGCGGTAACTCACCATACTCCTTGATCAGCTCAATGCCTGAATGCAATGAATTAGGCTTAAGACGATGCTGCAATATTAAGAGAGTGCTATCTAGTCCCTCATGGATATCAACGGGTTTCACTTCGGCTTGATCCAAACGAGAGAAGTTTCTTAACGAAAGAACAATTTCTCGAATACGTTCAGCACCTAATTCCAGCGAAGAAAATAGTTTAGGCAAATCTTCAGCGATGAACTCTAAATCTGCCACTATTGCTTGTTTTTTTATTTCTGGGTCGGGTTCAGGATAGTAGTGTTGATAGAGATTGAGCATCTCAATTAGGTTTTGCGTGTACTCCTGAATATGGGCGATATTGCCGTAGATAAAGTTGACAGGATTGTTAATTTCATGTGCTACCCCAGCGACTAGTTGTCCTAAACTCGACATTTTTTCACTGTGAATTAAATGAGCTTGAGTCTGCCTTAAATGCTCGAGTGTTTGAGAAAGTTGTGTGGCTTGCTGCTGTGTGTGTTTGAGCAGTACTGCGTGTTCGAGGGCAACTCCTAACTGAGAAGCAATTTGGCTGACAAATTCAATTTCTAACTCTTGCCACTCACGGGATTTTTCACATTGATTAATACACAATAAGCCCCATAGCTTATCTTGCTTAATCATGGGAACTACCAAGTTTGCCCTGATTCGGAAGCGAGACAGCATTGATACATAACACTCGTCTAGCTCAGAGTTATAAATATCACTAACAGCATGAATGTGACCTTGGCGGAATTTTTCAGTATATTTCTCACCGACGCAGCGATCGTAGACTTTTGCAGTTAAAGTTGATGGCAAACCAGAGGCAACATCTTCTGCAATAACTTCACCACCGTCATATTCAGATTCGGAGTAGAAGCGAAAAACAACAACACGGTCGGCATTGAGTACTCGGCGGAGTTCTTGAGTGGTGGTTTCAAAAATCTCGTTCAAGTCGAGCGATTGCCGAACTTTGCTAATGACACTCGCGCTTGTTTGCTGCTGTTCTGCCACACGAGCCAATTGTATGGATTGCGATCGCACTTGTTCTAGATATTCAGCTTGCTGCACCGCTATTCCCAGTTGAGGTGCAATTTGCGTGAAAAACTCTACTTCCAAAGCTTCCCAATGCCGACTGCTTGAGTGTTGATAAGCACCCAGTAAACCCCATAACTCTTGCCCAACAAAAATTGGCGCAATCATAAACGCTTGCACATGAAACTGTTCGAGTAAATCAATATGGCACTGACTAAATCCCATACTGTAGACATCATCGACCACAAAAGTCTCATTATGCCGATAGCGTCCACCTTGGGTTTCTTGTAAGTGGGTGTCGTCCCATACCATGCCTACTCCCAATTTGACTCTTCTCTGCCATTGGGCATTTGCAGATTCATAATCGCTGACAAATTCACCTCCCCAATCCTCATTAAAGCGATAAACTGCGACGCGATCGCTTTTGAGTAGTTGACAAACCTCTTCAGTTGTGGTAGCAAATATATTTTCCACATCCAGCGATTGGCGCATGTTGGCTATGATTCGTGCCAAAGCTTGTTGCCGTTCAACTGATCGCTGTAGCTCAATAGTTGAGCGTTGCAAGTCAGTGTTAGTTTGTTGCAATTCCGCAGTGCGATCGCGTACTTGTTGCTCTAAATTTGTATTGAGAGTTTGTACCTGTTGGTAAAGTCGGTATTGCCTCACAGCAGTGGAAAACCGCTCACCTAATGCTTGCGCTAGCTTGACTTCTGATTCTCCCCACTGTTGTGCCTGCCCAGTTTTCAATTCGCGCCACACTTCAAACGACTGACGCGCCATCATTTGGCGAGAATCAGTAGAAAAACAGCCCGCCCAAATCGTTTCAATATCTACTTCATCGCGGAAAATACTTAAGCAGCCAACGATAGTGGAACCATGCTGAAGCGGCACAATTAACAAGCCGCGAATTTGGGTTGCTTGAAAGCAAGGAGCGATTGAGCGAAATAACGGTTCTTTATAAAGATCGGCGATCGCCCACAAATTTGAGTCTGAACTTAGTTCGTTGGGTGGAGGAGTCAAAGCATAAACGGCTCTCATCCAGTTTACCGACCATGATTTAACACTGGGGTCTTCTGGATTGCTGACGGGCGACATTGAGGCAGAATAAAGATATTTCTCCCACAATCGATGCTCCTCAATATGTCTACCTTGTCCACCATCGAGTTGGGTAGGCTGCACCCCGCAGGTGTAGATTTCTGGGCTTTGCTCGCCATCTGGCAGCAAGTAGAGCCGTCCTCCAGAGCCTGCAAAGGCAGCTACCGTCTCTTTCAGGGCAGCTTCAAGCTGAACCATCGGGGTTTTATACAATTGCTCGGTAACTTGGTTAATAATGGCTTCTTGGCGGGCTTGCTGTCGCACTTGGTTGAGCAATATCGACTGAGAAATAGCGATCGCCACTTGATCGACTACAGACTGAATAAATAATAATTCCTGCTCTGTTACTACTCGTGGTTCTGAATGGTGAGACACCAACAGCCCCCATAATTGAGATGATTGCTGTAAAGAAGGTAAAGAATCTTTGCCGGTTTCCTTGCTTTCTAGAACAATCGGCACTACAACCGAAGACTTTACACCCATTGCCGTTAAATATTCTACATGGCAAGGATCGACCGGACGATAGCGAATATCTGGCTGTTTTAACGGTTCGCCAGTTTCTGGGCAATTAAGAGGACTGATACCAATTTCGTGTGTTGTCAAATCGACTACTGTTCGCTGGCGTGCCCGGACAAACAATTCACGCGCATAGGGGGGAATGTCATCTGCGGGAAAATTCAGCCCTAGCAAAGGGGGTAAACGCCCTTCCTGAATCGATTCGGCAATTACTAATCCATGACTGTCAGGTTGAAACTGGTAAATTTTTACGCGATCGGTGCCGAGAAACGAACGTACTTCGGCAACCGTCGCCGATAAAATTTCTTGTAGTTCTAAAGATTGCCGAATGCGATTTGCAATGCGGTGTAAAAAAATCTCTTGAGTAAGACCTACATGCTTAGTAAGCGGATCTCCCATATGTTTTACTCTTATTGAATATCTAAAAATTTTTGGTTTGGATATTTTACTATTTTCGTTATAAATCGTTATATAAAACACTCGTAAAAACACGTATAGATAAAATCTGAAATTAGCCATAGTTTAATTTCAATTGCGTAGCTTTGACAGAAAATGGCGATCGTTGTAAAATCTACCTTAATGGCTGAAATCCTTGTCCTATAAAGGTTTGATAAATTTTTAATTCTAAAGCCAAAAATCCCACTTACGACTCTGACGGTAAGCCAGAAAAAAAAATTTAAATTCAGTTGGACAAAAGACCCAATTGATGGTGGAATAGATAAGGAGGTATTTGCTGCCTCAATAAAATAAGCAAATCCCAAATAGCTGATGGGGGTGTGGCGGAATGGTAGACGCTACGGACTTAGATAACTGAGCCTTGAAGGAGAAATCCCTCAAGTGACCGCTCTCAAACTCAGGGAAACCTAAATCTGGCAACAGACATGGCAATCCTGAGCCAAGCCCAGCGATTTTAGATTTTAGATTGTAGATTTGTGATTGCTCTTCAATCCCAAATCCAAAATCCCAAATTTAAAATTCCGGGAAGGTGCAGAGACCCGACGGGAGCTACCCTAACGTCAAGTCGAGGGTAAAGGGAGAGTCCAATTCTCAAAGCCTAAAGGTAAAACCAATTAGGCAGTAGCGAAAGCTGCGGGAGAATGAAAATCCGTTGACCGTAAAAGGTCGTGTGGGTTCAAGTCCCTCCACCCCCATTTAAAAAAAGTAAAGGTTCAAATAGGCTTGTGTGACTTTACCCATAACTTTGCCGCAACGGCAAGCTTATGCTTCCAATGAAGGGCGGCAAGGTTATGCGTCCAAACCAATTTCTCTTCTGGCGGCTTTAAGAGCAATGCGAACTTCATTGTCACGAAAACATCCAGGTTTAGTCAATAGCTGTGAAATAGCTGCTTCACTAGGATAAATACCTTCACAGTGAAATTGCTGAACAGCCTGTTTTACCTCCTCGCAGCACTGTTCGATTCGCCTGATGCGAGATTCTTTCATATACTTAACATACTGGGCTGAAATCGCTCGGCATAACTCTGGGAAATTCCTATAAAGAACTCGCTTAGAATACCCAAGGCGTTTGGCGACTATTGTCATAGGTAGCGGTTGTTCATGGCTTTGAAGCAAATCTTCAAGTAATTGTTGAGTGCGATCGCTATCAAACTTTACTTCAAGCTTTTTTGTACTGCTATCTCTCACTTGGTTTTGAGGCGTAGCACGAAATTGACTAGAATTCTCCTTAAGAGTCTCTTGAGTCAAAAAATCCAGCACAGATACCTGGAGGGTAAAACAGATTTTCAAAATCACATTCAGTTCTGGCAAGACTTTTCCCATCTGCCACATCCAAACCTTGTTTTTGGGAATTTCGAGCATACGGGCAAAAGCAGCTGTGTTTCCTTCGGCACTGGTCTACTAACCCGTGGTGGGGTCTGGGTGACAGCGCCAACTCAATAACTCTTCCATTTGTATCGGTCGGTGATATAATCCCAATGCCATAGCTGGGGTTGTCCCTTTCCCTAAACTGCTATGAGGGCGCACCCAATTGTGTATCAGCCGCAGTACATCGAGCGATCGCTGTAATCCTTCGACAATCTTTGCGTAAGTATTTGTACGTCGTCTGTAAGCGCTACAGCGTCGTCTGATAGAGCTGTTGAGTGCTTCATTATGGTTGGCTCTTACTTCTTGCTTAGGGCTGATGGCCGTGTAGGGATGTTCAGGCTTCGCCCATTTTACTCGCTTGCGACCTTGAGAGCCTTTTATTTTCATGGCGACTTCCAGACCCTCGCGCCAAACTTTTCGATATCCGTAGGTTTTGGAATATTCCTGCTTCTGTTAAATATTGGCTCGCGAGTAGCCATAGCTGCTGGGCATAGCGTGTTTCTCCATCTGTAAACCAACGTACAAACTTACATTTTTTAGCCCACTGCCACGCTGCCTGAGTTCCCTGCTTGAAAAGCTGAATATCTTTCTGTCCCGCTTGTGCTACTAACCAGTAGCGGCTATTACGCTCTACAAAACTGATTGTCCAGCCCTGTGATTTATCGGGGGGAAAAATTCCGCCCTACACGGGTGTACAATTCATCTCCCTCAACTGTCACGTCTGTACCTGATGGCGCTGGGGGAGACCAAGCGGATAAAATTTCTGCCACACGCTTTTCCCATCGTATAACAGTAGAGTGGGATTTTTCCAGAACCCGTCCCCTAGCCCTGATTGCCGTTCCTTCGGTACGCATCTTGAGGGCGATCGCCACAGTAGTTGTAGGAGTCCGTAACCTACCCATTGGCGTGGCTGTACGTTCGTTAAAGCGTTTGTGACAGCCGCGACAGTAGTATGTCTGGATCTGGCGACCGTCTTTAAGACGCTCAGTACCGTATTTAATAGCGTGGTGATTACAGTAGGGGCAATCCATCACTGGTTACGCGAAAGGATACTGTTACGACTTTATCACACCACGGGTTAGCAGACCAGTGCCCTTTTCACCATCCTGAGACGTAAATTCTGTTCCAATCTGAAGAACCCTATATGCTAAATCTGCAAAAAATGGAGATTTTAGCAAGGGCTTCAAATTCGGATTGTCAGAAATTTTTTGCAAGGGTTCAAGTTGTTCACATAGATTCTGAACTTGATCGTTACTAAAACCGTTTAATGTAAGCGTTTTAAAGTTAACCCCAAAAGGTTGAAGATAGTTAAAAGTTATTTGTTGGTATGCATAGTCACGACCAGTAGCAATCACAGTCCAACCTTGATGCTTGCTCAGCAAATGAAGCAAGTCTGTAAAAGCTGTTGTTTTCTCTAACTCAAGAAGCTTTTCTAGTGACTCGATGATTAAGTACTTTTTGGGTATTAAAGCGAAACCCGCTTCTAAATCACGAAGTGAACTTCTTAAGCCCATTGCTGAAAAAACATTGTCGAGATGGGGCTGTTCTAAATCCTCGGTGCGTAGACAGAATATAGGAGCGCTTTTGCTTACATAGTCTGAAAACCCTCGTACCAGGCTAGATTTTCCAGAACCCCGCTCTCCAGAAACAAAAACGAAGCTAGAGGTTTCAGTCAAACTGAGCAATTCAGAGAATACATCGGGTTGCTCAATATGAACTCCACCAACAGTAGTCCTTATACCACCTAAAATGTAATTACCGTGTTCCTTGAGCTTGGTGATATCTGACGACAAACTGGAGGAACTAACAGTACTAAATGCAGTTTGAATATCTTCAGGCAAAGTCTCTAAAGTGATTGTTCCTGCATTTTGGTTTGCAGTTTGAACAGCATCAACAACCCTTGCCCACAAAAGTGATGCAGACTCATTTGAATATTGAGCAATTAGAGAATGAAGTAAGGATAATGTACTTCCTGATTCTGTATCCAAATCATAGCCAATGAAATGAAAGACTTTTAAGAACTCCCATAACTGCCTGTCAGAAACATCAGTTTCACCATTAGCCATCTTTAAATGCGTCTTGAACGCTTCCAACTTTTTCCTTTTTGCATCACTACTAAAGTTGGAAGTATTAATTTTGATAAAAAATTCTTCTTCATTTTCAGCATATCTTGCCCACTCTAAAATAGGTCGCACATCGTTTATGTCAGTTGCGCTTAGAGGACCTGTTATAAGAGCGAGAGCATCGGTATTAGGATTGAAATTTTCGTCATTGAAATCATTCCAGGTACTTTGAATTACTTCAGCAAAAGTTGTATCTCTTGCCGTGATACTAATGTCATGCTTGATTTGAGCCAGTAGCCTTGCTTCTTTCTCTGTTTCTGGCTGTTTAGCAAACACAATGAAATCATCAGTATTAAAGCCAGCATAATGCGCTTGCAGCTTAATTTTTATAATTGGAAAAGGTGGTAAGCAGGGTGCAAGCTGACCAGACAGCATAAGAACAGTAAAGGCTGCTTGAACCCGTGTTTCAAAATTTACTCCACCACCCCCCGTAGAAAAGGGGTTACTTTGCTGTTTTGCTGGCTCTGGCATTTATCTTCAGTGCTTTAGTCTTCTTTGGATTAACCTCTTTATCTTAGCCTTTCACCTCATCGATCGCCCTCAACGGCATGAAGCTACGAATCACCGCAATGACTCAAATAAAACTTAATATTCGACTCTTGAGCAACGCCTAACGGCATGAAGCCACGAATCACTAAAGGCAGACTTTGGAACTTCCCCCAGGTGTGCCTTGAGCAACGCCTAACGGCATGAAGCCACGAATCACCGCCATTCATTCGCCACATTCTCATGGAATATATCAGATTGAGCAACGCCTAACGGCATAAAGCCACGAATCAGAGCAAAGTTGAAAACCCTTAACTGAGGAAGGTTAATTTACAATCTTACAAGTACCTTCCAGATCGAGAAACCAAAAACACAAAACTTACCAAAGTTCCCCTTACTTTCAGCCCCTCAAACCCAGTGCTGATAAACTTTTCCAAAAATGTCAAGCACCTTTTTCCTTGTCTCAATTAGCATATCCCTTACCGTGTAAACCTTCCCGCCATTCTTTTATTCTAAATTCCCTTTCCCATAAGAGATACTTGTCAAATTGGAGATTGAATCATCGTCCACGCCAAATCAGGAGGTGGTGAGCTTGGCATTTCCTCAATCCGATACCTCAAAAATCGGGTATTTCTTGACCCCACATGGTCAACCCAATAGGGTAAGGTTAACCTGCCTCGATTATCCCTAATCGCCCACTGTCTCACCCCCTCTAGATAATCTTCTGAGACAAGTTTGATCGTTTTAATCAACTGGTCACTTTCTCCCAAAAATAAACAACCAAACCGTCTTACTAGCTCAGGATAGTCAAACGCTAACTGTATCCTCTCCCTTAAACTTGGTTGTATCTTCTCCCCGTTAGAACGAACCCAAATCAAACACTTCAGATTAGACAAAATTTCTTGATAACAGGGAATAACATTCTCTGGATGGCTAAAATCAGCATTCTTAAACCGTCTCATTTGACGCAAAATTCGCGACTTTTTGGGGCTAGATAACATCGCGATCGCCAATTTTACCCCACAGTGGCGATAGACATCCGTTTCCCCTACCAAAGACAACAACATCCCATACACTGTCGCTGGAGGAGGGACAGGATAGGTTTTTCCCATTTCCCTTGCATGGGACTCCCGAAAAGTCGCAAATGGAACATCAAAATAGAGAATTAATGGTGCAATCATTTTGATTCTTCTAAGCCCAAATCTCTTTTAATGACTGTTTTCAAAGCTTCAATCAGTTCATTTCGATTACGATAAATATGCGCCTTATTAAAAGGGGAATTATCAAAATTATCCAATTGCTGTAACTCCTTAACAATTGTTCCCCCAATCCACAATTTACTAGGGTCAATCTGTCCACATTCGACTTCATCTATAAACTCTTTTGTAAGTTTTGCTTCTTTACTCTTAGGATCGCAATATTCAAAGCAATAGGAAAGATATGAAGCAAAATGATTTGTCCATTGAAATACCAAACTATCGGGACAGAAAGGATAATTAAAAATATTACTACTTCCTCCTACCTTGGGCAGATTCATAATCCCATCTATCAGAGGTAAAATCCGTGAAAAATCTTTGAGATGAGTGGCATTAATTCCAAAATAATATTGATATCGAGTTGCATGATATTCTGTAAAATGATGTGCATACCAAGTTAGGGATTTGTATTGATACTCGACTTTTTTTTCTTCAAACTTTAGTTCAGTGTTAACTAGCTCTCCTGCTTGATAAAACTGATTATGACGCAGAAAAATAGCACACATTCCCTCATGAATGTGGACTTTCTGACTTAAATCTATTGCATTATTGTCTAATCCTGCTAAATGAATTAAACCTGTATCATCTAGTTGAAAAGACTCCTTAATTAACCAAGATAGGGCAACAAAATCACTTCCTTCCCAAAATAATTCAATAGTATCAGCAGTCAAATACCATGATATATATGCTCCCCGTTGATGAGATGAGGGATATTGCTTTTCTAATTGCTTTAAAGTCATGTAAAGTCCCGTCATTCCGATGCAGTGCATTATTGTCGTATCCGCAGCATGGAGAGATAGGGAGATTTTGGGTTGGGTAGAGACTATCATCAGGTTTCCTTTTCTTCTTTACTGCGAGTCGCTGGAACAAATATTCCACACATCATCTTTCGTTTCCCGCCAATCCCTTGTTCCTGCAAGATTAAGGAATCTTCTGGGTTGAGTTCGCTGATTTTTACGCCAAATCCTCTAACTTTAAACTGTTTCC